>NZ_SAUF01000005.1:0-300000 GCF_004023665.1 Afifella aestuarii | reverse complement strand
CGTCTCGTTCGCCTGCATCGCCGCATGCATCTTCTCATGCGTCGCGAGCCGCCCGTAGGTGAAATAGGCCCAGAGCGCGATGAGTGAGGCAAAGAGCGCGAGCGCCGGCCAGACGATGTTCATGATCCACATATGCTGCGGATGGCGGCGCTCATCGACGGCAATGACGAGAGCGCAGACGAAACCGAGAAGCAAAGACGCAATCGCAAGAATATGGAGCCAGGCTGGAACCATTGTCACATCCCAATCGTGTTGCTGGAGTATCGGCTTTTCCAACAACCGATCGGCAGACGAGTTCCGCCAGGAAACCCCACATCCCTGGCGCGTCAGGCCACGTCGAGAGCTACGCCTTCACGCGCCAAGATCGGCGCGTGAAGGCCCTGAAGAGCGCTCTTAGGAGCTCAGAATGTCCTTCACGACGGAGCTCGCCCGGGCAAAATCCATGCGCCCGGAATAGCGTTCCTTGAGCGTGCCCATGCATTTGCCCATGTCGCGAAGGCCCTGAGCGCCCACATCTCCGACTACATCGCGGCAGGCGCTTTTGAGCTCGTCGTCATCCATCTGCCGCGGCAGAAACGAACGGATGACCTCGATTTCCTTGCGTTCCTGCTCGGCGAGGTCGAGGCGGGCGTTCTCCTCGTAGATCTTGGAGGATTCCTCGCGCTGGCGGATCATTTTGGTCAAGATCGACATAATCTCGTCGTTGGAGACGCCGTCCTTGCCTTTCGTCCTCGCCTCGATGTCGCGGTCCTTGATGGCGGCGTTGATCAACCGCAGCGTCGTCATGCGCACGCGGTCCTGTTTCTTCATGGCCTCTTTCAGGCCTTCGCTGATCTGATCGCGGATTCGATCAACCATGGGTCACCCCTTCGATGCGTCGTCAGACGCCTCAGATAAAATGAGAAGTGAAGTCTCGGTGGTCGGCTGTGGGTCTCATGTGGGTCTCAACCATCCTCGCGTTGACGCGACATGATCCGCCCACTACGTATCGCGCGCTGCCCCAGCGCGCCATAGAGGCCGTCGATATAGACACTCGCAGCGGGGACGCAAGAGAGCGCAAGCTCCACCTGTTCATGCTGACCGTCGGATCCGCTCATGACCGCCACTTCCTGGCCCGAAAGCAAACCCACTGCCTGCCTCGTCCTCGCCGACGGCACCATCATCGAAGGCGAAGGATTGGGAGCAACAGGCAAGTCTTCCGGCGAAGTTTGCTTCAATACCGCGATGACCGGTTATCAAGAGATTTTGACCGATCCCTCCTATGCGGGGCAGATCATCACATTCACCTTCCCGCATATCGGCAATGTGGGCACGAACGACGAAGACGTCGAGACGGTGAACATGGCACGCAATTCCGGCGTGGCCGGTTGCGTCTTGCGAGCACCGATCACGGCTCCGTCCAACTGGCGTGCGGCGAAAAACCTCGATGCGTGGCTGAAGGCTCGCGGCATCCCCGGCATTGCGGACGTCGACACCCGTGCCCTCACCAATCGCATCCGCGAAAACGGCATGGCGAATGCCGTCATCGTTCACGACCCGAACGGCAATTTCGATTACGAGGCGCTGAAAGCGGAAGCGGCCGCAATGCCGAAGATGGACGGGCAGGATCTCGTGCCGGGCGTCACCTCGGGCCAGCGCTACGACTGGAACGAAACGAGCTGGAAGCCCGGCCAAGGCTATGGACATCGCGAGGACGGCGAGTGCCACGTCGTGGTCGTAGATTACGGCATCAAGCGGAACATCCTGCGCCTCCTGACCGAAGAGGGCTGCAAGGTCACAGTTCTGCCTGCGACGGCGACGGCGGAAGATATTCTGTCCCTCAATCCGGACGGCGTTTTCCTCTCCAACGGTCCGGGCGATCCGGCTGCGACGGGGACCTACGCGGTTCCTGCGATTCGCAGCGTCATCGACAGCGGGACACCGACATTCGGCATCTGCCTCGGCCATCAGATGATGGGCCTCGCGCTCGGCGGGAAGACGGCCAAGATGCATCAGGGCCATCACGGCGCCAATCATCCGGTCAAGGACAAGACCACGGGCAAGGTGGAAATCGTCTCGATGAACCATGGCTTCGCGATCGATCGCGACAGCCTGCCGCCCGAGGTGGAAGAGACGCATGTCTCGCTGTTCGACGGCTCCAATGCCGGCCTGCGCCTGAAAGACAAGCCGGTCTTTTCGGTGCAATACCACCCGGAAGCCTCGCCTGGCCCTCAGGACAGCCATTATCTCTTCCAGCGCTTCATGAATCTCATTCGCGAGAACCTCAAAGCGCAGACGGACAAGACGCCGGCGTAAGCCGCCGCCACCGGCGGACCAGCTTTTCCGAAGCCGGTCTCAGCTTGGGGTGACTTCTGAGCGCCTGCGGTTGTTCGCAAAGAGGAAGCGCAGCATTTTGCCTGAGAACCAGGCGAAACCGCCGATGAGAGAAAGTCCGGCGAAAGCCCAAGCAGCGCCCGCTGCCGTCACCGGAACGGCCGGCTCGTAGATCTGCCAGGCGCCTTGCACGATTTTCTGGTCCGGATTCCTGAAGACGATCATCGGTCGCATCAAAGGCTCTGCCAGCTCCAGCTCCGCCTGCTGACGGCTGAGCGTCGAGAAGCGCGCGAGAAGACGCTTCATCGAGAGCCCGCGATCCTTGAGAAACGCTTCGGGCGACTGGGCATAAAGCGCCACCGCCTCGTCACGGTCGAGGCCGTTGCGGCGGACATCCTCGTCGAACTCCGCCACGACCTGCCGCATTTCATCGACCGCGCCGCCCAGGCGCTGCCGATATTGCTGGGCGAATTCCGGCGCCTGCGAGCCCGCAAGACCTCCAGCCAGCGCGAGGCACAGCACGGCCGTGCGGCCCGCAACGCTCATCCTTCCGCCTCAAAGCGTCGAAACGCTGAAAGTATCGCAGGCATCGAGATCTCCCGATTGGTAACCCTGGCGGAACCAGCGTCGCCGCTCCTCTGACGAGCCATGATTGAAAGCCTCGGGCACGACATAGCCTTGCGTGCGCTTCTGGATCATATCGTCGCCGATCTGGGTTGCCGCATTGAGCGCCTCGTCGAGATCGCCCTCCTCCAGCAATCCCTTGTCGCGCGTCCGGTTCGCCCAGATGCCGGCATAGCAATCCGCCTGAAGCTCGACCCGCACAGACAAAGCGTTGCCGGCACGCTCGCTCATGCCCTGACGCATCTCGTTCACTTTCGAGAGAACGCCTGTCAGGTTCTGCACATGATGGCCGACTTCATGCGCGATCACATAAGCCTGCGCGAAATCGCCGGGGGCGCGAAAGCGGCGCTTCAGCTCTTCGAAGAACGACAAGTCGAGATAGAGCTTTCGGTCGCCCGGACAATAAAAGGGCCCAGCCGCCCTGCCCGCCAGGCCGCAGGCGGAGCGAACGGAATCATTGAAGAGAACGAGAGTGGGTTCGGGATAGTCGGCCCCCGCCTCGCGGAAAATGTCGCCCCAGACGTCTTCGGTTTCGGCAAGCACTGTCGCCACGAAATCATCAACTTCCGTTCGGGTGGGGGCGACCTCTCCTGATGGAGAGCGCTGCTCGCTCGAGATCTGTCCCTGGCCGGTCTCCACCTCGCGGAGGAGTTCCATCGGATTGATGCCGAAGACGAAGAAAAGGACTGCGGCCACGATCAGGAAGCCGATGCCGCCGCCGGCACGTCCGATCGGCAGCGAGCTTCGCCCGCCGGTTCGATATTCGATATTGCTCGACTGACGCCGACCCCGCCACCGCATTCGATACTCCGTCCGTTTCTGCGACGGGAAAAGAAACGGAGATGGCCGGCGGTTCCGTCGCCTGAAAGCAAAAACGCGGCCAGGGGAGCCGCGTTTTTGTTCATCACACTTCTTTACAGCGCAATCGCCGTGAGAAACCTCAGCTGAACCAATGGCCTACACGTTTGAACAAACGTGCCATGCCGCAGTTCAGAGTCGCGTAGCGATGCATATCCACGCGATCGTAACCCAGGCGAGCCCGCTGCAGGACGATGTCATTCAACATCTGTGAGCCCTCCTCTGACAGGTTGCGTCTGGCGGCATGTTAGCCGCCAAAAGGAGCACTATTTGCGCCTTCATCGTGAATATGTGCACATTGTGCGCATTTGTCAAACAAGAAATGCACTTTTTGCGCCTTCACGATTTCGCTATAGGCCGCAGTGTAAAAAGCCCCTAAATTCGGTCAGCTGAAAGGGACCTGCCTTGGGCGTTTCCACGATGACACCCGACCAGTTCAAAGCCTGGCGAAAAAAGCTCGGAATGAAACAGAAAGAGGCCGCCGACCGGCTGGGCCTCAAAAAACGTATGATTCAGTATTATGAGACAGGCGAACGTGACGGCAAGAAGGTTAAGATCCCGAAGTCGGTTCGCCTCGCCTGCTACGCGCTCTCGGTCGGGATCGCCGACTACGATGGCGAGACGGCCTCGTACGAAGACGGCCAAGACCCAGAAGAAGATTTGAGCCCCGAATCTGAGCCGTCCGCCATCGCTGGCATGAGTTGACCTCGTTTCTCTCGGTCGTCTCGGCTCCGCTTTGGGCTCCACGAGGCTGTAGGTCCACAGCGCTCCAGGGAGCGACTTTGCCTCTTGCGCGAATTCCTCTATAAGCGCGCAACTTTCCAACCACCCGGAACCGGCCGGGCCGAACGGCCCGCCTACCAGCACGCCCCCATGCCGAAACGCACCGACATCTCTTCCATTCTGGTTATTGGGGCCGGACCGATCGTGATCGGCCAGGCCTGCGAATTCGATTATTCCGGCACGCAAGCCTTGAAGGCTCTGAAGGCCGAGGGATATCGGGTCATCCTCGTCAATTCCAATCCGGCCACCATCATGACCGATCCGGACTTGGCGGACGCCACCTACATCGAACCGATCACGCCCGATGTGGTCACCAAGATCATCGAAAAGGAGCGGCCCGACGCACTCCTTCCAACGATGGGCGGGCAGACGGCGCTCAATTGCGCCTTGTCCGTGGCCAAGGCCGGCGTTCTCGATCGCTATGGCGTCACGATGATCGGTGCACGCGCGGAAGTCATCGACAAGGCCGAGGACCGAGAGCTCTTCCGCGAAGCCATGACGAAGATCGGCCTCGATACGCCGACCTCGCGTCTTGCCCATTCGCTTCCCGAAGCCCTTGCTGCACTCGAAGAGATCGGTCTGCCGGCGATCATTCGCCCCTCCTTCACGCTCGGCGGCACCGGCGGCGGCATCGCCTACAACCGTGAAGAATTTCTCGAGATCGCCGAACGCGGCATCGACGCCTCGCCGACCAACGAAATCCTGATCGAAGAATCGGTGCTCGGCTGGAAGGAATACGAGATGGAGGTCGTCCGCGACAAAGCGGACAACTGCATCATCATCTGCTCCATCGAGAACATCGATCCGATGGGCGTGCATACGGGTGATTCGATCACCGTTGCCCCCGCCCTCACCCTCACCGACAAAGAATACCAGGTGATGCGGGATGCGTCGCTCGCGGTGCTGCGTGAGATCGGCGTGGAGACCGGCGGCTCGAACGTGCAGTTCGCGATCAACCCGGCCGATGGACGCATGGTCGTCATCGAGATGAATCCGCGCGTCTCGCGGTCCTCGGCCCTTGCCTCCAAGGCGACCGGCTTTCCGATCGCGAAAGTCGCGGCGCGGCTCGCCATCGGCTATACGCTCGACGAGCTCGAAAACGAGATCACCGGCGGAGCGATGCCGGCCTCTTTCGAGCCGACGATCGATTACGTCGTGACCAAAATCCCGCGTTTCGCCTTCGAGAAATTTCCTGGAGCGGAACCCTCTTTGACCACGTCGATGAAGTCCGTCGGCGAGGTGATGGCGATCGGGCGCTCGTTCAGCGAATCCCTTCAAAAGGCTCTGCGGGGTCTTGAGACCGGGCTAGACGGGCTGGACGAGGTCACGATTCCGGGCCTCGGCGAAGGCGACGACAAGAATGCCATTCGCGCTGCCCTTGCCCGCCCCACGCCTGACCGGTTGTTGAAGGTGGCACAGGCGCTTCGTCTCGGCACGTCGTGCGAAGAGATTTATGAAGCCTGCGCCATCGATCCCTGGTTCCTGCGGGAGCTTGAAGGGCTCGTCGGCTGGGAAGAACGCATCCGCGCCAACGGTGTGCCTGACGACAAGGTGGTCCTGCACCGGCTGAAGAGCCTCGGCTTTTCCGATGCCCGCCTCGCCAAACTCGCCGGCACCGACGAGGAAAGCGTGCGCGCGCTGCGCGACCGCCTCGGCGTCAGGCCGGTCTTCAAGCGCATCGACACATGTGCGGCCGAGTTCGCCGCCGCCACGGCCTATATGTACTCGACCTATGAGCGCCCCTTCCGCGCCGGTGGCGAGGCAGAGGACGAGGCGCGTCCGAGCAATCGGGAAAAGATCGTCATCCTGGGCGGCGGGCCGAACCGGATCGGTCAGGGCATCGAATTCGACTATTGCTGCTGTCATGCCGCCTTCGCGCTCGCAGATGCGGGCTATGAGACGATCATGATCAACTGCAATCCGGAGACGGTCTCCACCGACTACGACACCTCCGACCGGCTTTATTTCGAGCCGCTCACGGCGGAGGACGTGCTGGAGATCCTGCGCGTCGAGCAGAGCGCCGGAACGCTCAAAGGCGTGATCGTGCAGTTTGGCGGCCAGACCCCGCTGAAACTCGCGCAGCCGCTCGAAAAGGCGGGCATTCCGATCCTCGGCACCTCGCCCGATGCGATCGACCTCGCCGAGGATCGCGACCGCTTCCAGCAGGTACTCGGGAAGCTCGGCCTCAAACAGCCGCGCAACGGGATCGCTCATTCGGCGGAAGAAGCCTTCGCGATCGCCGAGAAGATCGGCTTTCCGGTCGTCATCCGGCCGTCTTATGTGCTCGGCGGGCGGGCGATGGAAATCGTGCGCGATACCGCGCAGCTCGAGCGCTATATCAACGAGGCGGTCGTCGTCTCCGGCAAGTCGCCGGTGCTGATCGATTCCTACCTCGCCGATGCGATCGAAGTCGATGTCGACGCGCTTTGCGACGGCACCGATGTCGTCGTCTGCGGCATCATGGAGCATATCGAGGAAGCCGGCATCCATTCCGGCGATTCCGCCTGTTCCCTGCCGCCGCATTCTCTGTCGAAAGAGATCATTGACGAATTGGGCCGTCAGACGGCGGCGCTCGCCAAGGGGCTTTCCGTCGGCGGGCTCATGAACGTGCAATACGCGGTCAAGGGCGACGACATCTTCGTGCTGGAGGTCAACCCGCGCGCCTCGCGCACGGTGCCTTTCGTGGCAAAGGCCGTCGGCCGGCCGATCGCGAAGCTCGCCGCGCGGATCATGGCGGGTGAAAAGCTGAAGGACCTTGAGGCGACGCCGCTCGTCCATAAGCATGTGGCGGTGAAGGAAGCCGTTTTCCCCTTCGCCCGCTTCCCCGGTGTCGACACGGTGCTCGGACCGGAGATGCGCTCGACCGGCGAAGTGATGGGCCTCGACTACGATTTTGCCGTGGCCTTCGCCAAGAGCCAGCTCGCCGGTGGCGTGCAGCTTCCGACCGGCGGCACGGCTTTCGTCTCGGTGCGCGACGGAGACAAGCCGCGCGTGATGGACACGATGCGCCAGCTTGCATCCCTCGGCTTCACGATCATCGCGACGACCGGCACACAGCGCTTTCTGGAAGAACACGGGATCGCCTGCGCCAAGGTAAACAAGGTACTTGAAGGCCGGCCACATATCGTTGATGCTATCAAGAATGGCGAGGTGCAGCTGGTCTTCAACACCACGGAAGGCGCTCAGGCCCTCGCCGACAGCCGGTCGCTGAGACGAGCCGCGCTGCTGCACAAAGTGCCTTATTTTACCACTTTGGCGGGAGCACGTGCTGCGGCACAGGGCATTGAAGCCCTTCTCGGCGGGCAGCTTGAAGTCAGGCCGCTGCAATCCTACTTCGACGCAGCCTGAGTTAGTTTCGTCAAGCAGGGTGTTCCCCTCATCGGTGGAGCACCCGCTTTTTTGTTGCCCCCAGCCCAAAAACGAGGCGTCGTGGAGGAGAAGATGGAAAAGATTCCGATGACCGCTGCCGGCCATGCGCAACTGGAATCGGAGCTCAAACGACTCACCTCCGAGGAAAGGCCGCGCATCATTCAGGCGATTGCCGAAGCCCGCGCGCATGGCGACCTCTCGGAGAACGCGGAATATCACGCCGCGAAGGAGCAACAGAGCCTGAACGAAGGCCGCATCGCGGAGCTCGAAGACAAGCTGTCGCGCGCCGACATTATCGACGTGTCTAAGCTGACCGGTTCGACGGTGAAATTCGGCGCCAAAGTGAAGCTCGTCGACGAGGACACCGACGAGGAGAAGACCTGGCAGATCGTCGGTGACATGGAAGCCGATGTCCGCCTCGGCCGCATTTCGATCTCTTCGCCGATCGCGCGTGCCCTCATCGGCAAGAGCGTCGGCGATTCCGTCGAGGTTGCGGCTCCGGGCGGGGCCCACAGCTATGAGATCCTCGAGATCGCCTACGGCTGAGCCCTTCACTGGGGTTTTGTAACGAAAGAGCGCGCCGGCTCGTCTTGCAGCCTATGGCGCGCTCCTGCTAACTGGCCCGCCTGACCTTAAGGTGGGCATTGCCATGATCGATCTTTACACCTGGACCACACCGAACGGCCGCAAGGTCTCCATCGCTCTCGAAGAGATGGGGCTCGCGTACGAGGTCTATCCCATCGACATCATGGCGGACGAGCAATTTCGGCCGCAATTTCTCAAGATCAGCCCGAACAATAAGATCCCTGCGATCGTCGATCACGAGGGTGGTCAGGCGCTGATGGAATCCGGCGCTATCCTCCTCTATCTCGCGGAAAAGACCGGCAAATTCATGCCGACCGACGAGGCCGGTCGCTGGCGGGCGATGGAATGGCTGATGTGGCAGATGGGCGGTTTCGGTCCCATGCTCGGTCAGGCGCACCATTTCTTGAAGTTCAATCCCGGCAAGGCTTCCTATGCGGAAGAGCGTTACGCCAAGGAGGCTGCGCGCCTTTACAAGGTGCTCGATACGCAGCTCGCAGAGCACGATTATCTCGCCGGGGAATATTCGATCGCCGACATGGCCGCGTGGCCGTGGGCCTCACGTTTCGAGTGGCAGGGCATCGATCTCGGCGATTTTCCGCATGTGCGCGATTGGTATCTGCGCATCGCCGACCGCCCAGCCGTCCAACGCGGCTACGACGTGCCAAAAAAGGACCAGGGCATCCCACTCCCATAACGGATCGGCGCCCTGACGGATCGGCGCAGCCACGCATAGCGCTCCGCGCCAGCAGGCGCGAAGCGTGGTTTTTTCGAGTGCGGCTACTGCGTACTGCCGCTCCCTCGCCTCACACTCACGTCCGATGCGCCGATTTCGTGGGCCGCCTCCATCAATTTGGCGGCCGCGCTGGCGCAGGCCTCCGCGCTCTCTTTCGGTGAGCACGTCACGCGGATCGTCGTGTCGCCCTGACGCAGCCTGAAGCTGGTGCCGTCGCGGGCCATGCCATGCCCGTGATGGCCACGCCATTTCATGCCGTGATGGCCAGGCCCCATCGCCGCCGGGCCGGGACCCCACTGGCCCCAACCGCCACCAGGCCCGGGTCGCTGCATCGGCGTCTGGCCCGCCCAGTCACCCTGATAGCCGGGGCCTCCGCCATACCAGCCGCCTCCGGGCCCGTTTCCAGGCGCCATCATGCAATTGCCGGGACCCCAACCGCCATAGCCGGATCCGCCCCAGCCAGAGCCGTAACGTTGCCTCGGTTGGTTCTGCGACGACGACGCTGTATCATCCTCCATCTCTGATTGCCCGTCCTGATCGGACATCATGTCCATATCCGGATTGGCCTCCATACCCTCATCATTGTTCTGATCAGGATTTGGCGCACTCATATCAGGCGGCGAAGATGGCTCATCAGCCCCTGTCTGGGCGTAGGCCAGTGTGGACATGCTGAGAGCGAGAGCCGTGCTCGCGGCAAGAAGTCTGCGCATTCGTATCTCCCATTGACGCGCCCCTCTCGTCGAGAATACCCGCGCCACGGAATTCGTTGCGTGAACTTCAAGAAACCTTCGCTGAGCCTGCTTCGGACCACACGCAATGGATCTTGACCCTACGAGGGCGAAGCGAGCACTCCGTCAGGCGCGGCGCCAGTCGATCGCCACATGCCCCGCCTCCCCCGAGACACGCGCCAGCCAGCGGCGGATGCCCGAAAATCTACCGGAATCCTGCATGGAATAGAGAGTTAGCATCTTCGCTCTGCCGCGGTTGTCGGCGCGCGGACTTTTCCACTTGCTGCCTTTCCGGCAAGCGAATTGGATTGAAGGCTCGCCTCAATCTGACTGAAGTCGAGCAAGATCCGCCGGCAAAGCGCATCTGCCATTGTGCGTTCGACGCGCTTGCGCCTTGCGCCTCTCGCCCCATGGGCCTAGGTTTCGCGCCCGTTGCTAACTCCCTTCAGTCGGATTTCAAACTCATGGCCTTCCTTGCCGACAACCTCGCTCGTGTTCAGCCCTCCCAGACCATCGCCGTCGCCGAGAAGGCGCGTGAACTGAAGGCGCAGGGACGAGACGTGATCAGCCTCAGTGCGGGCGAACCCGATTTCGACACGCCCGACAACATCAAGGAAGCCGCGATCGCCGCCATCAAGCGTGGCGAGACGAAATACACGCCGGTTCCGGGCATCATGGAACTGCGCACGGCGATCGCCGAGAAGTTCAAGCGCGAGAACGGTCTCACCTACAAGCCGACGCAGACCATCGTCGGGACCGGTGGAAAGCAGATTCTTTACAACGCGCTGGCGGCGACCCTTAACCCGGGTGACGAGGTCCTCATTCCGGCACCTTATTGGGTGAGCTATCCGGATATGGTTCTTCTCAACGGTGGCGAGCCGCGCTTCGTCGACACGACGCTTGAAAACAAGTTCAAGCTGACGCCGGAAGCCCTTGAGGGCGCGCTCACGCCGAAGACCAAATGGCTGATCTTCAACTCGCCTTCGAACCCTTCCGGCGCGGCCTATACCGAAGCCGAACTGAAGGCGCTCGCGGCGGTTTTGATGAAGCATCCGCATGTGTGGATCATGTCGGACGACATGTACGAACACCTTCTCTACATCGACGAGCCGTTTTCCACGCTCGCCGCGGCAGAGCCGGAGCTCTATTCACGCACACTCACGATGAACGGCGTGTCGAAGGCCTATGCGATGACCGGCTGGCGCATCGGCTATGCCGGCGGCCCGGACGAGCTCATCAAGGCGATGACCAAAATCCAGAGCCAGCAGACCTCCGGCACCTGCTCCATCGCGCAATGGGCGGCGGTCGAGGCGCTCACGGGACCTCAGGATTTCGTGGAGACTTCGCGCAAGGCCTTCCAGAAGCGGCGCGATCTGGTCGTGTCTATGCTCAACCAGAGTGCTCTTCTCGAGTGCCCGGAGCCGGAAGGCGCGTTCTACGTCTATCCGTCCTGCGCGGCGGCGATCGGCAAGAAGGCGCCTTCAGGCAAAACCATCGACAACGACCAGGATTTCGTCACCGAGCTTCTCGAAGCGGAGGGGGTCGCGGTCGTTCATGGCGGAGCCTTCGGTCTCGGCCCCAACTTCCGGATCTCCTATGCGACGTCGACGGAAGCGCTCGAGGCGGCTTGCGAACGCATCCAGCGTTTCTGCAACACGCTGAGCTGAGGCCTCACCGCGGTCCGGGGCAGCGATGCTCCGGATTGCAGAGATGGAGAGCACGCAAGGCTGACGCATTTCGAAGACCGAGACGCCAAGAAAAAGGGGCGGCCCGCGCAAGCGAGCCGCCCCAATTTTTGTCGCTTTGCCGTTCGTGGGCGAAAAGCGTCCTCTCAAGAACGCCGGCGCACCTCCGCCGACTTGCTCAGGCCTCGTCGTCGAGCAGCTGCAGATTGACCGCCTGCGGGCCGCGCCCGCGACGATCCTGCTGCGTCTCGAACGAGATCCTCGTGCCTTCCGCAAGCTGCGGCAGGCCGGAGCGCTCGATCGCCGAGATATGCACGAAGACGTCCTTGCTGCCGTCCTCCGGCGAGATGAAGCCGAAGCCACGATCCGCGTTGAAGAACTTCAGCGTGCCGTTCTGACGCGGGCCGACTTCTGCTGGCTGACGATCCTGGAAGCCGCCGCCACCACCGCCGCTACGGAAGCCGCCACCGCCTCCGCCACTGCGGAAGCCGCCGCCACCACCGCCGCCGCGATAGCCGCCGCCTTCGCCACCACCGCGATAGCCGCCACCTTCACCGCCACCGCGGTAGCCGCCGCCTTCACCACCGCCGCGGTAGCCGCCGCCTTCGCCGCCACCGCGATAACCGCCACCGCGGTTGGGACCGCCGCGATAGCCTCCGCCACCGCCGCCGCCACCGCGATAGCCACCTTCATTGTCTCTGCCGAAGCCCCCGTCTCCCCGATCGCCATAACCGGGGGTGGGAGCATCGCTACCGAAATCGCTGCCGAATTCGCGCGCACCACCACGACGGGGCCGGCGGGACCGATCACGGTCCGGGCGCTCACCAAAGTCGTCGTCGTCGTGCCCGCCGCGACCGCCATTGTTCATCATCTCATCTCGTCCTTCGATAGAAAAAAGTCGCCGGCTGGAGCGTCACCAGCCGACGCGGGCAAGCGCGCGGTCTTTACTTGGGAATACATGGAAAGCCGGGATCGGTCCGCTGGCCCTCGACCATAAAGGGGGCGCCTCATGCAAACCCCCGCGTATGATCATGCCGTTATGCGGGCAAATCTGCAAGTCCCTAATGGGCCGAACCTATCTCCGGCCCCAAATCCGCGTTTCACTTCAGGACTTCGACTTGAACCTTTGCCGTGCCGCGCCCTTTGAAGCCGAGCTTGTGGGCGGCAGCGCGCGTGACGTCGATGATGCGCCCTTTGATGAAGGGGCCGCGGTCATTGATGCGTACGATGGCGGCCCGGCCGTTGCGCAGATTGGTGACCTTCACCTTGGTGCCGAAAGGCAGCGTGCGGTGCGCCGCGGTCATTGCATTCGGATTACACCGTTCGCCGGAAGCCGTGCGCGAGGTCAGGGCATACCAGGAGGCGTGGCCGGTCTGAGCATTGGCGCTTTGGGGCTGGGTTACGAGGACGCAGCTGGCCGCAAGGACCGCCGCGGCGAGGAACTTCGCCGAGTGGAGCATTCTTCTCTTCCCATGAAATCAACTTTGCCGCTGCCGCTTTCACCGGTGAAAAGGGGCCAGAAATGGGCAAGACCTGGGGCATTTCTTGGGGCGCGGCGGGAAGAGCTGCCAATGTGACCGTGATGTCACTCGGATCGCGCAGAAAAGCAAAAGGCCGCTCCCGAGAAGCGGCCTTTCCTATGTGTTGCTCAAGAAAAACAATGCGTCACTGGCAAAGCTGACGCGGGCCATTATAGGGCTGATAGGTACCACTATTGGCATCGAAGGAGCGATACTTCGAGCTGCAATAGGCATACCATTCCGGCGTCCAAGGAGCGGGCCGGGTGTCGTAGACAACCAGCGGATTGCGTGCCGGAACCGCATAGACGGGCGCCGGCTCGACATAGACGGGCGGCGGAGCCGCGTAGACCGGTGCCGGCTCGACGTAGACGGGGGCGGCGCGCGGCGCGGTCAGCGCCGATCCGAGAAGAGTCCCCGCGGCCAGACCGACAACACCGGCAGCAACCGCCGCACCGGCGTCATCGCGGTCGCGGCGATGATGGTGGCGGTGCCCATAATAGCCGCGCGGACGGTCCCAGCCACGGTCACCATAATATCCCCTGTGGCCATCCCAGTGGCGCGATTCCCATGAGCCGGCCTGCGCGCCAGCCGGCAGGGTAAGAGCAGTCAGTGCCACAGCCAGAGCCGCGGCAGTCGTCTTGAGAGCAGTGGGTCTGAAGAAAGACATCGTCGTTTCCTTGCCAATAAGCCCCGCCGGAAGATCATCTCCGGCTTCTTGATGAGATTGGTAGGACTTCCAGGCTGAACGATGGCTGAACGAACGCGCCTCCTTGCCATCACGCTCGCGAGGCCGTGAGAGACTTCGGCAAAACCGGAGGTCGACAGCGACACCCTGATGACCTCAAACGATGTCGCGCGGCTTGGCGGCGCATGGGCGCGCAACATGCCTTGAGCGCATCATGGCCGAGATACAAGAAACCTGGGAGGACGGCGATGGTGAGCCGGATCTTGCTTCCGATCGACCTCGACCACATCGCCAGCTGGAAGAAATCCGTCACGACGGCGATCGAACTCGCGCGTCTCTATGACGCCGAGCTCGTGGTTTTGAGTGTGTTTCCCCAGATGGAAGCGGACTTTTCGCAGTTCCCAACGCATCACCTCCCCGCCGTGGAGGTGTTCCGGCGCGAGTATCTGCCCGAAGATATCCGAAGCCGCGCCATCTACCGCTCCGGGACCGTGGCTCGCGGCATCCGTGCGGCGATCAACCAGGAAAAGATCGATCTCGTGGTTATGGCGTCGCACAACCCCAATCTTGGCGACTATGTCATGGGGTCAAACGCAGCCAATGTGGTCCTGCACAGCCCGTGCTCGGTGCTGGTGGTGCGCTAAACAAAAACCGCCGGACATGCCGGCGGTTCGATCGTCAAATCTGGCTCGGAGCAGTCACACCCCGGAGCAAAAGCAATCAGGCAAGCTGGAGATTGACCGCCTGCGGGCCGCGGCCCCTGGGATCCTGCTGCAGCTCGAAGCTGACGCGATTGCCTTCGACAAGACCCGGAAGTCCAGAGCGCTCAACGGCCGAAATGTGGACGAAAACGTCCTTGCTGCCATCTTCCGGAGCGATGAAGCCGAAGCCGCGCGTGGAATCAAAGAACTTAACGGTGCCGGTCTGGCTCATGGGAGAAACCCTTTCCCTTTGTAGTCGGATTCATCGAGGTCGGCTCATCACCGCACCCGAATTTCGAAACAGTCGGGAAAGACATCACCTACCGGTCGGGTACTAAACCGCGCGGCGCAGACTTAACCGGTCGTCGGGACGCGCCCATCCAACATTTACGCGCCCAAGCGCGTTATGAAGGGAAACGCCAAAGATAACAAGGCGCCGCCTCTCCAGCCTCGTCACAGCGCCGGCTTTCTCACGATCCCAAGCCTTGCACGCAGCACCCGCGGCACGTCGTATTCGCGCATCAGCCGTTCCGTACCCGGGAGACCGAGCGCCTCACGCTGCACAACGAGTGCCCACAAGGCCTGAGCCGCCTCGTCCAACGCCCGCGCGCGAGCATCTTCGATGGCAGGTTCGCGGTCGCCAGCTTTCGCCGCGTCTTCAAGGCGACGCCAGGCTGTCAGAGCGTCTTCAAAGCGCGAGGCGATGCGCGAGAGGCTTGCAGCCCTCTCCGCCATCATCTCGTGCTCGAGGGCGTCGTAGGGCGAAGACTGCTTGCTCGGAGCAAGAATGCGCGGCGGACGAATGCTCATGTCCCCCAGCTAGGACGAGCCGCCTTCGCGGACAAGACCACCGCTGGGGCCTGATACGGCTCATGAAGACGCCGAGGCCCTCGCCGCCCGTTCAGATACCAGCGCAGGTGTTACGGCGCATTTAGCGCCGCGTTTGGCGGTCCTCGGGGAGGAACTGCGTGTGCTCTTTGTCGCGCTTTTGCCGTTCCTGCATCAATTCTTCGTAGGCGCGGCGCTCCTCGGCCGACAGCTGAACGCGCTTCACCGGCGCCTTCTTTCGTCGATCCTTGGCCTTCTTGTAGAGCTGCGGCTCTGTGGACATGTGCCTCGTCTCCATCTGCCGGACGTCGTTAGATAACCACATCGTCCGCAAATGACGAGACGCTTTCCCGGTTCGCCGATCGCGGGGTCGAGATCAGGCTTCAAGCCGTGCCATAAGGTCCATCGCCGCATGTGGATTGCGGACCTTCTCGCCAGCGATAAAGAAGACGAAAACAGAGAGGAAACCGGCCGTCCCCTTAGAGGCTTTGTCCGACAGACGAGGCAGATCGTCGGGCACGCTTCCCTGCGCCAAGACGCGCGCACGCTCCGCCCAGTTCTCGAGATCGGAAGGAGAATAGCCGGTCTTCTCCTCCTCGCGCGTGCGCATCAGCCGCAGATAGGCGAAATCGGCTGTCGGCTCGGCGAGCCCCGGATAATCGTCTGACTCGGCATAGACGATCGCCACGTTGTGGCGGCGCGCGAGATCGACGAATTCCTCACACAGGAAGCTCCCGTGGCGGACTTCGAGTGCGTGGCGAAGCGGCAGACCGTCGACTTCCTGCGGCAGGAGCTTCAGGAAAGCGGAAATATCCTCACCATCGAAGGAACGGCTCGGCGCGAACTGCCACAGGATCGGACCGAGCTTTTGCTTCAACTCGGCGATGCCGCCGTTGATGAACCAATCGAGACTGTCGCCGGTTTCGGCGAGCTTCTTCTTCATGGAAATGGCGCGATGCCCCTTCAGAGCGAAGACAAAATCGTCCGGCGTCTCGTCGTGCCATTTGCCAAAACTCTTGGCGCTCTGGCCGCGATAGAAGGTGCCGTTGATTTCGATCGCCGTCAGCTTGGACGCCGCATATTCGAGCTCGCGCGTCTTCGGCAGCTTTTCTGGATAGAAGGTGCCGCGCCAGGGTTCGAAGGTCCAACCGCCTATGCCAACCCGGATGGGTCCCGTCCGAGCCGAGTTTTTCTCTTCGGACCTGTTTTGCGCCGGCATGCCTCGCCTCCTCTTCCTGGAGAGAGACCCTTCCCTGCCTTGAATGTGGAAGCAACCCGAAAAAACGCTGAGGAACCTGACGGTACGTCCGCGTCAGAAAGCCGCCCGGCCCCCGCCGTCAGTTCTCTTCGCGATACTGATATTGCGCCCGACACCTTGCGCGCTGCTGCGCCGTGAGATTTCCGGCACAGCCGGGCGGTGCGAAAATGCGCTGGTTCTCCAGCTGACGCTGGCGAAGGCGTGGCTGATCATAGGGGTTGTTGATCGGATCCGGAGCTTTCAGCTTCGGCACGTCAACCCGCGGGATCCGCGGCCGATCGGGGTTGCCAAAGCTCTGCGCCATCGCAACAGAGGGGATCGTAGCGAGCGCGAGGAGACCGACGAGCGCCAATCCCAAAAGGGACCGGCCTGAACCCCGGCTCGGACGTGAAGCTGACCTGCACATGACAATTGATGTGGGGCAGCTTTCGACCATTCACAAGCTGACATTCGCACTTTGCGGTTTGGCCTTAATTCCGTCTTCCGACGCAGCTAGCGGCCCGCCTGCCGCAGATGTCAGGAAGGAACCGACATGGATACGATGCCGACGCGCCGCAGCTTCACGGCCCTCATGGCCGCGATGGCCGGCAGCGCGTTTTTGCCCGCCCCGCTTTTCGCACAGACCGCTGACGACAATCCTCCGCAGGACGTGCTGACACGCACGCTCTCCGAAGTGGAACAGCGCCTGAATGCGCGTCTCGGTGCCTATGTCCTCGACATCGAGACGGGTCGCGAATGGGCCCAGCGTGCGGACGAGCGTTTCCCAATGTGCAGCACCTTCAAGCTGCTCGCCTGCGGCGCCGTGCTGGCGAAGGTCGATATGGGCGAGGAAGATCTCGAGCGTCGCATCAGCTTCGAGGAAAAGAACCTCGTGACCTATTCGCCCGTCACCAAGGAACATGTCGGTGGTGAGGGGATGACACTTGCGGATCTCTGCGTCGCGGCAATGACGCAAAGCGACAACACGGCCGGCAACCTGATCCTCGACAGCCTCGGCGGACCGCCCGCGATCACATCTTTCGCTCGCTCCATCGGCGATCAGGTGACCCGCCTCGACCGCCGGGAAACGGAGCTCAACGAGGCGACGCCCGGAGATCCAAGGGACACGACCAGCCCGCGCGCCATGGCCCGCGATGCGCAGACGCTTCTTGTCAAAGGCAGCCTCTCGGACCGATCCCGCCTGTATCTCAAGAGATGGATGTGCACCAACAAGACGGGCGACGAGAAGCTGCGTGCCGGTCTTCCCGGCGACTTCCTCGTCGGCGACAAGACGGGCGGCGGCGGCAACGGTACCATGAACGACGTTGCCGTCATCTGGCCGAGCGGACGCAAGCCCATCATCGCCTCCATCTATCTGACGGAAAGCGGCGCCTCGTTCGACGAGCGCAATGCCGGCTTTGCCGAGATCGGCAAGGCGATCGCCGAAGTGATCAAAGCCTGAGCGTCGTTAGCGACCCGGCCGCCCGGTTTTTCTCGGGCGGCGCTGGCGCGCGCGCTCGTCTTCGGGCTCCTCGTACGACCCCTTACCGATATTCTCGCGCCGCAGCGGCTGGACGTCATCGCCCTCCGGGGCCCGCAAGGGAGCCGGACCGCCGAGCGGTTTCTCGGTCCGTCCAACCGTCATCTCGTCGAGCGTGTTCTTGCGCACGCGCGAGCCGCCCGACTTGGCCGCATCTTTCCGGCTCTGCCGGGTGTTTTCGATGCCGGTGTTGCGGGCAAGCGGGTCGTCCATGACCGCAAGCTCGGTCGCTTCCAGCCGCTTGATCTCGTCACGCATCCGCGCCGCCTCTTCGAATTCCAGATTCGAAGCAGCCTCCAGCATGCGTTTCTCGAGGTCCTCAATGTGGGCGCGCAGATTGTGGCCCATGAGCGCGCCTTCATCCTCGGCGTGACCGGCGCCGCGGCCGCCGCCGGAGACACCGACGCGAACGTGATCGCGCTCATAGACGGAATCGAGGATATCGGCGATGCGCGCCTTCACCGATTCCGGCGTGATATTGTTCTCGACATTGTAGGCGATCTGCTTTTCACGCCGGCGCTCGGTTTCCGCGATCGCCCGTTCCATCGATCCGGTCATACCGTCCGCATATAGGATCACCCGCCCATCGACATTGCGAGCGGCACGGCCGATGGTCTGCACCAGTGACGTCTCGGAGCGCAGGAAACCCTCCTTGTCGGCATCCAGAATCGCGACGAGACCGCATTCGGGGATGTCCAGCCCCTCTCGCAGCAGGTTGATTCCGACGAGAACATCGAAGGCGCCGAGACGCAGGTCGCGGATGATCTCGATGCGCTCGATCGTATCGATATCGGAATGCATGTAGCGCACGCGCACGCCGTGTTCGTGGAGGTACTCCGTCAAATCTTCGGCCATGCGTTTGGTCAGCACCGTGACGAGCGCCCGGTAACCGCCGGCAGCGGTCTCCTTCACCGCGCCCAGAAGATCGTCGACCTGGCTCGAGGCGGGACGGATTTCCACCGGCGGATCGATCAGGCCGGTCGGACGAATGACCTGCTCGGTGAAGACACCGCCGGTCTCGTTGAGCTCCCAGTTGCCCGGCGTCGCCGACACGCACACGCTCTGTGGACGCATCGCGTCCCACTCCTCGAAGCGAAGCGGCCGGTTGTCCATGCAGGACGGCAGTCTGAAGCCGTATTCGGCGAGCGTCGCCTTGCGCCGGAAGTCGCCTCGATACATGCCGCCGATCTGCGGAATCGTGACATGGCTCTCGTCGACAAAGACGAGCGCGTTGTCGGGCAGGTACTCGAACAGGGTCGGCGGCGGCTCGCCGGGCTTGCGCCCCGTCAAATAGCGCGAATAGTTCTCGATGCCGGCACAGGAGCCTGTCGCCTCGATCATCTCCAGATCGAAGCGCGTGCGCTGCTCAAGGCGCTGCGCTTCGAGAAGCCGGCCCGCTTTTTCCAGCTCGTCGAGGCGCCATTTGAGCTCCGCCCGGATCCCCTTCACCGCCTGCTGAAGAGTCGGTTTAGGTGTGACATAGTGCGAGTTCGCATAGACCTTTACGGAACGAAGCTCACCTGATTTCTGACCTGTGAGCGGATCAAATTCCGATATTGCCTCGATCTCGTCGCCGAACAGCGAGACCCGCCAGCCGCGATCTTCCAAGTGGGCTGGGAAAATCTCGATCGTGTCGCCACGCACCCGGAACGTGCCCCGGATGAAATTGGCGTCTGACCGCTTGTATTGCAGGGCCACCAGATCGGCCATGAGCTGGCGCTGGTCGAGCCGGTCACCCACCTCCAGGCCAAAGGTCATGGCGGTATAGGTTTCCACCGAGCCGATACCGTAGATGCACGACACGGAAGCGACGATCACCACGTCGTCACGTTCGAGCAGCGCACGTGTCGCCGAGTGGCGCATGCGGTCGATCTGCTCGTTGATGGAGGATTCCTTCTCGATATAGGTGTCAGTGCGCGGGACGTAGGCCTCCGGCTGATAATAGTCGTAGTAGGATACGAAATACTCGACCGCGTTCTCCGGAAAGAACGATTTGAACTCGCCGTAGAGCTGCGCCGCCAGGGTCTTGTTGGGCGCCAGAATGAGCGCAGGCCGCTGCGTCTCCTCGATCACCTTCGCCATGGTGAAGGTCTTGCCCGAGCCGGTGACGCCGAGCAGCACCTGGGTCGCCTCTCCCGCCTCTTTGATGCCAGCAACGAGCTCCGAAATCGCCTGGGGCTGGTCTCCACGCGGCTCGAATTCGGAGGTGATCTTGAGCGGAACGCCGCCTTCGGATTTTTCCGGCCGCGGGGGCCGATGCGGAACCCAGGTGCCGTCGCGAAACTCCGGACGGCCTGTCTCGATGAGAGACGACAGGGCTTCGACCGTCGCCGTGACGGCAGAGCCCGGCAAATTCTCCGCATCTTCCAGATTCACGTCGAAGCCGGCGGCCGGGCTCATGCCCGCACCTGCGCGCTCCTTGGCCGAGCTGCGCCCACCCATCGAGGTTCCCCTGGAGGTCTTCAACGGCTTGTCAGCGGCCTTCTTGCCGGCACCGGGCTTTTTGCTCTTGCCCGCGGCACCGCGGCCGGTTTTCGCCGGCGCTTCGGTCTCGTCGCCCTTCAGGGGGATCGACTGGTCCGTCTCCCAACCGGAATTCTTTCCCGGCCCAAGCCTCGACTTTCCGTCACGAGATTTTCTCTCCGGTGCAGAATCCGTCCCCGGCTTTTCCGGAACGGCGATGGAGCGATCATAGGCAAGGCCGCCGCGATCCTTCGGCTGGGGCGGCCGGACGCGCGTGCTGCGCCCTTCCGCCTCGGCCTCGCGCGCAATCTCTTCCGCCCACGACGTGATCGAGCCGGCAAACGCCTTTTCGATCGGCACACCTTCCAGCGAAGGCTGTGCCGCCTCGCCGAACCCCTCACCATCGCCTTCCGGCTGATCGTACGTGGTTTCGGAGGCCGGCTTAGCGGCCTTGCCGCGTCGTCCGGAGGATGTGCGCCTGTCTGCTGCCATGTTCGCTATATGGACCAGCCATGCGGGCGCGAAAAGGCCTGCGCCGCAGCTTTCGCCAGCCGCCGAGGGCGACGGCTTTACCCGCCACAGCCTCTCACAACCTGCCCGTGTCACATACCCGCATAACGGGATTCTTCATTTCGCCACAAGAGCTTCTATCTTGGAACGAAAGCAATTTGAATTTGGAGGAACGTCCGGGGGTCTTCGCACCGGCTTACCTGACCTGGAGTTTGGAGACTTGCGGATCACTCTCGGCGTCGGCCGCGTCCGACCGCAAATCATGACGCTCGGAATCTTGTCCGTCCTCGGCCTGCACGCATTCGTTTCATCGGCAGAGGCGGATCAACGAGATTGGCTGATCGTCAATCGTTCGCCGCTCGCCGACGGCGCGGCCATCTACACATTGGGCGCCCAGAGCGCCGGTGATTTGGACGGTCGCTTCGGGGTCGACATCGGCACGACCGGCAGCGGCTCCCACGGCGTCGACACGCGCGTGTGGCAATGGGGGAACCGGCCGACGGATGTGGCATGGTACAGTCTCGCCCTGCCCGGCCCTTTCCCCAATTACGACTGGACCTGGGACAAGGCCTGGATCGAAGGCAATGTGATCCCGGAGGAGAACAGCTACCGAATAGCGGCCCGTATCGGGCGCGACGAATCTTTCGGCAACCTCGTCGAAGCATCGCTGCAGCTGAGTTACGCCCTCTCCGGCTCAGGCGTCGGGTCCGATGCCGAGCAAACGATGGCGACGGCCCCTTATCTGCGGCTCAACATCCTGCCGACCGACACCGCGCTCACGGCGCAGTCATACGTGTCGGATACCGATTTCATCTGGCACAGCTCTGTTGAAGCCCAGCAGCAGCTGATCAAAGGCATGTCGCTCGTGGGGGCGGTTTCCGACATCGGGCTCGACAGCCAGAACGCCAGCCTTCGCCTGAAACTCTATCGGAGATGGTAACGCCGAATGGACGCCTCGTCTGAGCGTCGTTGGATCACACTATCGCAGGACGACGATCGTCACCTGCCCATCGGTCTCGATATTTATGGCGGCATCATCGCCGATTTCGCGCCGGCGACTGAACCCGAGCGCCGTCAGCACATCCCCCCGGAGCCAGCCATGTCGCGCATCGCCCGAGCGGGGGCGTACCAGACACCATCCCTCCGCCTGCGCGCAGCCGTTGACGACGACTTCGGAGCCCTTCGCCACATCAACGAGCACCTCAGACGCATCAGTGGGCAGAACGCGGATGACCGCATCGCGGCGCAAAGCGGCGTCTGCCGCGGAAGCGGAAGATGGAAGGCCCAAAGCGCCCAACAGGATCAGTGAGACGATCAGGCGGATATTTGAGACGAACGGCACGGGGATCCCGGTAAGGATTGATTCGCCATAGCGCCACGGTGCCGTTTCCGCGATGGCTCTGCAAGAGCGGCGCTTGCCGCCACGCTCTCGCTTCGGCTCAGAAAGAGCCGCAGGGTGAAAGCGCCACCTTGACCAGACGGACGACCTAGAGATCCAGCGCGTCGAGACCGGCGTCGATATGGTCCGCGAGAAGCGGCATGCCGAGGAGGTACTTGGAGGTCTTGCCCTGGGCGCGGCTTCTCGCTTCGGAGCGCGCCTCGTCCCAATCGTCGGCGCCGTAATCCCCGCGCCCAATCCATACGATCGCCACCAGATCCGCCGCTTCATCGATATTCAGATCGTCGATGAGTTCGCGAAGCTCTTGCTCGGTCTGGTCGTCGGTCTCTTCTTCCGCGAGCGCGTCGTGATGATGCGATTCGTGCATGCCCTCGGCGTCGAGGTCGATTTCGTGTTCGCGGCCGTCCTCGTACCCCGCCTCCAAATCGGCACTGAGCGTCCGGGCCTTGTCGGCAAAAAGCCGGAGGGTCGAGGGATCGAGAGAAAGATCGACAGCCATTGTTCCGTGTTCTGCTTGTGTGCCGGCCTTCAAAAAAGCCTAGCACGAGTGTTGCATCTTGTAGCGGAACGCGTTGTCACGTGGCCTTCGCCTGCAACCGTTCCCTCCCATCAAGCCACTAGCCCGAAACAAAAAAAAAGACGAGCCCCGGTGTTTGATATCCAGGACTCGTCGGGAGAGTTTGGAGCCGGTCAATGACCGGCCGTCCAAGAGGGGAACAGCTGCTCTCTGCGGCCACAGGGAAGTGCCCGAAGAGCTCGTCAGCTCCCGCTTTATCGTCCGACAATCGGTCGATCACAATGAAAGAGTCTGCATGCCAGCCATGCATGTGCCCGAAACATAGGCACTCACTGCCTTCCAACACGGCAAAACGGGGTCGAAAAGGCCGTCTTAGCCGCGCCTGAAGGCGCACTTGGCGCGCCGGCTTCCCGCATGCTACCGGTTCCCGCGCTTCAACTTATCGCCGGCCTTCGTCAGATCATGGTTCCGCATTCCGCAAATCCGCCCAAGCCCCGTTGTTGGGTGTTGACGACCGGCGAGGCCGGCATGCGCAGCCAGGCCCTCGGACTGGCAGAACGTTTGGGCGTGCCGTTCGAGGAGAAGACGATCAGGCTCCGCCAGCCCTGGTCGTGGCTGCCGGGACATTTGTGTCCCGCGGCACTGACCGGGCTCGATCCTTCACGCGACCTTCTCACGCCGCCCTGGCCGGATCTCCTCATCAGCTGTGGACGCCGTTCCACCGCCGCCTCCATCGCAATCCACAGTGCTTCAGAAGGCACCACGCGGACGGTGCACATTCAGAATCCGCTGACGCCCGTGCACCATTTCGATCTCGTCGTTTCGATGCGCCACGACCATCTTGCCGGCGAGAACGTTGTCAATGTCGATACCGCGCTGCATCGTGTGACACGTGAAAAACTCGACGAGGCCGCAGCTCAATGGGGGCCCCGCCTCCGCGGTTCGGAAAACAGCCTCATCGGCGTCGTTCTGGGGGGCCCGACACGCCATTACTGGATGAGCGAGGCCTTCCTCACTCGGCTCAAGGCGATCATCCGCGGCGTGCACGAGACGACCGGAGCGCGTATCGTGGTGACACCCTCGCGGCGTACCGAAGACCGGGTGAAGCAATCTCTCGCCGGCGAATTTCAGCCCGAGCCCTGGTACTGGCAATGGGACGGAAACGGCGACAATCCGTATTTCGGGCTACTCGCGCTGGCCGATCGCCTGATCGTGACCGCCGATTCCGTCTCGATGGTGTCAGAAGCGGTCGCGAGTGGGCATCCTGTCAATCTCCTGCCGCTCAACGGACACTCGCGCCGTCATGACGAATTCGCCTCAAATCTCGACGCTCGCGGTCTCGTGTCTCTGACAGGACCCGATGGGGTCGATCTCGAGTTCGAGGGGGCCGGCGCGGTCGATGCCACCGCTTATGCGGCCGACGTCGTGCGCGAGCGTCTTTTGAGCTGACGGTCGCGCAATCCGGAAAGGGTGCGCAACGCGCCGGAAAGCGCCAAAAACAGCGCCTGGGTTGCACGAGGCGCACCAAACAACCTGCCATCGGCCGAAACCTGGTGACGGAGGGGCATGCTCGGCTTGCCCTTTATGAAGTTGCCGCCTATCTGGACAGACCAACCTGCGATGGGTGCGACCATGCCAACGGCCAACCATGCCAAGCTCTTGATCATCGGATCAGGTCCCGCCGGCTATACGGCAGCCGTCTACGCGGCGCGGGCTCTTCTCGAGCCGGTCCTGATTGCCGGAATGGAGCCTGGCGGACAGCTCACAATCACCACTGAGGTGGAGAACTATCCGGGCTTTGCGGAGCCGATCCAAGGCCCATGGCTGATGGAGCAGATGCGCAGCCAGGCGGAGAATGTCGGCACCCGGATCGTCAGCGATATCGTCGTCTCGGCCGAGCTTACCACCCGGCCATTTCGACTGACGCTCGACAGCGGTGATGTCTGGACGGCGGATGCCGTCGTCATTGCCACGGGTGCGCAGGCACGCTGGCTCGGCCTGCCGTCGGAGGAACGCTTCAAGGGTTTCGGCGTGTCGGCCTGTGCCACCTGCGATGGCTTCTTCTACAAAGATAAGGACGTTCTCGTCGTGGGAGGCGGCAATACAGCCGTCGAGGAAGCGCTCTATCTGTCCCACCTCGCACGCCACGTCACGCTCGTGCACCGTCGCGACGCGCTTCGCGCCGAGCGGATCCTCCAGGACCGTCTCCTCACCCGAGACAATGTCAGTGTGATGTGGGATTCCGCCATCGAGGAAGTGCTCGGCCAGGGCGGCTTTCCGCCGGCGGTGACCGGGGCGAAAATTCGCAATGTCCGGAGCGGCGCCATCTCGGAAGTCGCGGTCGACGGCATCTTCATTGCCATTGGTCACGCACCGGCGGTGTCTCTTTTCAAAGACCAGCTTCGTCTGAAGCCGAACGGCTATCTGTGGACCGCGCCCGATTCGACGGCGACGGATATCCCCGGGGTTTTCGCAGCGGGTGACGTGACCGACGACGTTTTCCGGCAGGCGGTGACCGCGGCCGGCCAGGGCTGCATGGCGGCTCTGGAGGCGGAGAAATACCTCTTCGCGCTGGAAGCAAGGCAGGAGGCGGCCGAGTAGGCCACCTGTCTCGACGCGCAATGTTCAAGACCTCGGGGACGCAGGGACCCTGAAGGGGGTGTGATGGATTGGGATAAGCTGCGGATCTTCCACGCGGCGGCAGAAGCCGGGTCGTTTACCCATGCCGGCGATTCGCTCAACATGAGCCAGTCGGCTGTCAGCCGGCAGGTGAGCGCACTGGAATCGGAGCTCGGAGTTCCCCTCTTCCACCGCCACGCCCGCGGCCTCATTCTGACGGAACAGGGCGAGCTCCTCGTGCGCACGGCGCGCGAAGTGCTGGTGAAGCTCGAACAAACCCGAGCAGAACTCGCCGATTCCAAGGGGCAGCCATCGGGCGCTCTCAAGGTCACGACCACCGTCGGACTCGGCTCCAGCTGGCTCGCTTCGCGCCTCAACGAATTCATCGACCTCTACCCGCAGATCAATCTGCAGGTCGTGCTCGACGATGACGAGCTCGACCTCTCGATGCGCGAGGCCGATGTGGCGATCCGACTGCGGGCACCCACCCAGCCAGACCTCATTCAGCGCAAGCTCTTCACGGTGCACTTCCACGTCTACGCTTCGCCCGATTATCTTCAGCGTTTCGGACAGCCGAAAAGCGTGGCCGAGCTCGATGAACACCGCATCATCGTCTATGGCGAGAATGCCCCGGCCTATCTCCGAGACATGAATCTGCTGATGAGCAGCGGCCGCGAAAACGGCGAGCCGCGCACTCCGATCATGGCGATCAACAATGTCGTGGCGATCCGGCGTGCGATCGAAAAGGGGCTCGGCATCGCCATGCTTCCCGACTACCTCGTCAACGAGCAGTCGCCGCTGGTGGCCATTCTCCCGGAAGCGGAAGTGCCGGCGTTCGACACTTATTTCGTTTACGCAGAAGAGCTCAGGAACTCCGCCCGCGTCCAGGTTTTCCGGGATTTCCTCATCGCCATGGCGCGCCGCTGGCATTATTGAGCCGAACGCCCCATCCGCAATGAGCGTGGCCTGAGGCCGTCTTCGTGACGCCTTGCCGCATCTCTCTCTTTGCATATGAAAAGCGCGGCCTTCCGGCCGCGCCAGTTCGAACAGAACTTCCAGAGGCTATGCCGCCTCTTTCGAGGCCGCTTTCAGAATGTCATCGGAAAGCCGCCCATGCACCTCGGCGAGATGATCGAAGCTTGAGGTGAACGTTCCGACGCCTTGCGTGGCCGAACGCAGTTCGATGATCAGATCGGCAATCTCGGCTTCCGGAATGAGCGCCGAGATCACGTCCCAGCCATCCCAATCCGGCTTGCCGTCGAAACCGAGGAGCTGGCCGCGCCGACCGGAGACGATGGCGTTCACCTTCGGCGTCGCATCACTCGGCACGGTGACCTCGACCTTCAGAACGGGCTCCAGAATGACCGGCTGACATTGTGGCAAGCCTTCACGCATAGCGAGGAGTGCCGCCATCTTGAAAGCCTGCTCGGACGAATCGACGGGGTGATAGGAGCCGTCGGTGAGAGTTACGCTGACGTCCACGACAGGAAAACCGCCGAGCGGCCCGCTTTCCAGCGCTTCTCTTGCGCCGGCCTCGACCGCGGAGAAATACTGACGCGGAACCACGCCGCCGGAGATCGTCTCGTTGAAGACGAAGCCGGAACCGCGAGGCAGCGGCTTGATGTCGACCACGATGTCGCCGAACTGACCATGTCCGCCCGACTGCTTCTTGTGGCGGCCACGCTGCGTCACCGAGCCCTTGATGGTCTCGCGATAGGGCACGGTCGCAACGGAGGTCTCGACCGACAGGCCGTTCTTGCTCGCAAGCCGTTCGAGCGCGACGCGCAGGTGCATTTCCCCCTGCCCGCTCACGACCGTCTCGCCCGTTTCCTGACGGTGCTCGACGGCAAGAGAGGGATCTTCGTCGACGAGCTTGGCAAGAGCGGCCGACAGCTTCACGTCATCCTTGCGCTCACTCGGCCGCACGACTTTATGCAGCACCGGCTGCGGAGGCTTCGGCACGGCGATCGTGGGAACCGACGCCCCTTTTGCCGACAGCGTATCGCCGGTCACAGCCCCGTCGAGTTTGCCGAGAGCGACGGTGTCGCCGGCCTTGGCGGTCCCACGCTTTACCGTCTTCTGTCCGACGAGATCGTAGATGCCTGAGACTTTGCCTGCTGGGCCGGCCGCATTGTCGAGTTCGGCGGCGTCTTCCACCGATCCAGCAAGAACCCGGCTTAAGGAAAGCTTGCCGCCATGGCTTGTATGAATGGTCTTCATCACCTGCACGAGCGGCCCGGCTGCGTCTTCAAGACCGAGACGGGCGCGGGTGTCGGTGACGTCGGGAGCCTCATGGCGCAGCGCCTTCAAGAGGCGCATGATGCCGTTGCCATTCGCGGCCGAGCCGAGGAAGACGGGAACGATTTCGCTCGCGCGCATCTCTTTGACGAGATCGGCAAAAACGTCGTCGCGCGGCGGCTGAATATCTTCCAGAAGCTGTTCCATCAGCGCGTCGTCGTGATCGGCGAGCGATTCGAGCATGGAAAAGCGGGCTTCTTCGCTCTCCATGCGCTCCATCTCAGCCATATCGACGACTTCGCTCGGCGCGTGTTCGCGGTAAAGGAAAGCCCGATCGAGCGCGAGGTCGACGAAACCGACCGCAATGCCATCCTTCCAGATCGGCAGCTGACGCAGGACGAGCGGCACGGACGAGACCGGCTGCAACAGTTCAAGCGCGTCACGCACGCCGCCCGAGGCGCGATCGATCTTGTTGAAGAACAAGAGCCGCGGCACGTTGCGCTCTTCCAGATGCTTCATCACCACCTGGAGCGCAGGAATCTTCTTGTCGTCCGGCTCGGCGACCACGATCGCCGCGTCGACGCAGGCGAGAACCGGGTCGGATTCGTAAGCGAATTCAACGGAGCCCGGGCAGTCGATGAAACAATAGGTTTCATCCATGAAGGTGGTCATGGCCGTGTTGAGCTCGACGCTCATCGCATGCTCGCGCGCTTCCGGCGAGGCATCACCGACGGTGTTCCCAGAGGCTACCGCCCCAACTTTGGGGATCGCGCCGGTTCGGAAAAGGATCTCCTCAAAGAGGCTGGTCTTACCGCTCGCGAAGGGGCCAACGATGGCGATGCATCGCGGCCCCTCGCGCCTCGCACCTCCTGCGTCTCTGCCGCTCATTTCGCCGCTCCTTTCCCTGAAATTGAAAACTCCATCACAACCGATTTCTAGCGCGTTGCGCGTAGGTTACGGTAGCCACAGATCGTCTCAGCGGACGCGGCTTTTTGCAAGTCTGCAACACGTCCGAGCTATTCTTCCTGGCATGCTTGATTCGCGGGGCTCCCCCGCGCATGGTCGCGCAAAAGCGGAGGACGGAATGCGCATGAATAGGCTGGTTTTGGGTCTTGGAGCCGTCCTCGCGGCATGTCTCGCTCAGCCGCAGGCCTACGCCGCCGATCTCGCGCGTGGCTACGATGCGGGGGTTTATGCCGTGGCACCCGCACAGCCGACGAGCTGCGATGAGCCGGGCGTTCTCAATCGGATCGTCGAACGCTTCGCCTGGGCGGAGAAAAACACCTGGCATCGCGGTCTTTTGATCGACAGCGTCGTCGAGCCCCGCCTGCGTTACACGGATGGCACGGCTCCGGGCCGGATCATGAACGACCGTTGCGAGGCGCGTGCCCTCATGAGCGACGGAACCGTGCGCCCGGTCTATTATATCGTTCAAGAGAATATGGGCTTTGCCTCGCTCGGCCGCGGCATCGATTTCTGCGTTCTCGGCCTCGACCCCTGGCGGGTTTATGACGCCGATTGCAGGACGATGCGGTAAGTCACGTCTGCGGCCGACCATTTGGGCGGCATTTGCCTTGTCTGACGTCCAACCCGGGGCCAATGAGGCCGCTGGAGGTGGTGTATGCGCGGCCTCAGCCTTCTCGCCCTACCCCTGTTCATCGTTTCTCCCGCTCTCGCGCAGGAGACGAACAGTTTTCGCGATTGGTCGGTGACGTGTTCTCCTGACGCCGGTTGCAGCGCTCAGGTGAAGGGGCCCTCCACGCAATTCGCCCTTGATCGAAGCGAAGGGGCCGCCGGCTGGTACATTCGCTTCGACTTCTCCGACCCGCTGCCTGATCCCAACCGCCCTCTGACCCTTTTGATCGACGGCGAAAAGACTGTGTTGCAGGCTCGTTCGGACTGGAGTTTTACCGGCGAGGCTGGACGGAGTTTCGTCCGCGGCAACGATAGTCTGCGGGCAGCTTTGATGGGCGCCCTGCAGGACGGAACGCAGCTCATCATGGAATATATCGACGTCACCGGCGAACCGCGCCGGCAGCTTTTCTCTCTTTCGGGCCTCTCCGCCTCCTTGCTGTGGGCAGAGGAACAGATAGGCATCGTGGGGGAAGAGCGCCTCGCGTCCGCCCCCGATCAGGACGCGGTGGATGCACAGACGGCGACGGATATCGAGACCTTGTCGATCGAAGCCTCTGCCATCCCGGCGGTCGTTCTCGAGCGACATCAGCAATCCAGCGCTTGCGAAGCGCTCGACAGCGAGCTGATGCGGGATATTCCGCCACTCATCTCGCGGGTCAGCGATACGGCCATCGTCTACGCCATTCCCTGCGTCGTCGCCGCCTACAATGTCACCTATCGGATCTATCTGCGCGAGACCGGAGAGATCGGCGGCCTTCAGACACTCTATTTCCCGCAATGGTCGGAGGCCTATGGCTGGAGCGGGACCGATCTCTTGTTCAATGTCGAGCTTAAAGGCGACCACCTTTCAGCGACCGCGCTTGGACGCGGCGTCGGCGATTGCGGCACGCAAGCCGATTTCACCTTCCTGGATTATGCCTTCCGGCTCGACCGCTATGCCGCCGAAGAGGAATGCCGCGGCCGTTTGCCGACCGACTGGCCCGTCATCTACGAGCACGGCGGCGAACATGGCGAGCAACCACAAAAAAGCCCGACCTGAGGCCGGGCTTACATTCATCGCGTATCTTTTGGTCTGGGACGCAGGCACCGCGCCCGAGAGGCCCTAGAACTTGTAGCCGACGCGGGCGCGGACCGAATGCGTATCGAGATCGACCGCAGTTGGTGCTGTGAGGCTGAAAGTCTTGTCCTCGTAATCCGTATAGCGGTACTCGACACCCGCCGTCAGATTTTTGGTGATCGCGGCTTCAGCACCTGCACCGAGTGTCCAACCGACGCGCGTATCGCTGTCGCTCACGCCACCGGACTTCGCCTTGACGTCGCTCAGGGCGACACCACCCGTCGTGTAGAGAAGGAAGCGATCGAGCGCGATGCCGGCGCGACCGCGAACCGAACCAGTCCAGTTCTGCTCGACAGAAATGCCGTTGTCGTTGCCGTCGAGGCCAGAGGCGAGCGCATCCGCTTCCACACCGACCACGAACTGGTCGAACTGGCGCTGATAGCCGGCATAAACCCCGCCATCGACACCGTCGACATCGACGTTACCGCCGCTCGTATCGCTCTCGCCCGTGGAATAGCCGAGCATGGCGCCGAGATAAAAGCCTGACCAATCGTTCGGACCGGTCGAGGTGACCATCGGAGGCTCAGAGGTATAGGTTTCGGGCGCCGGCAGATCGGCAGCCAGCGCGGACGATGCCACCAGACCGAAAGCAGCAGCGAGAACCAGTGGTGTGCGCACGATAACCTCCACTTCTCCGACAACCTTAACGCCTGAGGCCGGAAGACGTTCCGATGAAATCTTACAGCCGGCGTTCGTTCGGAGCTAGCCTTAGATTGTGATCCCCACCGGCCGAAAAAAGGGTGAAACCTGAACAATTCCGTGATCAAGAGTTAACGTGTCTCAGCTGCCACACCGACGCCGGTGATTCCCTGCAATAGAGCCTCTTCCACCTCAATCTGTGACAATTCGTACAAGCCGCAAGTGACCGTTCCTCTCTCCATTTTCATCATCACCCGCAACGAAGCCGACCGCCTCGGCGAGACGCTCGCTGCCGTCCGCGGCCTGACCGACGACATCGTCGTCGTCGATTCCGGCTCCACCGACGGCACGCAGGAGCTGGCGCGACGCCTCGGCGCGCGCGTCGTGCATCACGACTGGCAAGGCTTCGGTCCCCAGAAGCGTTTCGCCGAAGAGCAATGCCGCTACGACTGGCTTCTCAACCTCGACGCCGACGAGGTTCCTCAGCCGGAAGTCGTCGGCGGCATCAGCGCCTTGTTCGCCGAGGGCGAACCTCCGCTCAGCCTCTATCGCATCCGCATCGTCACGATTTATCCGCGCCATCACCATCCTCGGCTTTTTGCCGACTTCGTCAGCCCGGTTCGTCTCTACGACAGGCGCGTCGCGCGGTACTCGCCGAGCCTCACCGACGACCGCGTCGTCGACCATGGTCTGCCCTCGGGGCTCGTGCCAGGGGCCGTCTGGCATTTTTCGTTCCGCTCGTTTGCGCATATTCGCGCCAAGCTCGACGGTTATTCCGATCTGCAGACGATCGAGAAGGCCGGGCGCCGCTCGCCCCTCGTTTTGAGGCTCAGGCTTCTCACCGAATATCCGATGCAATTTGCTAAGTACTTCATTTTCCGTCGTCATTGGACAGGCGGCGTTCTGGGCGCGCGCTATGCGCACGAAATCGCGGCGGCGAAACAGCGCCGCATTCGCCGCTTTCTGGAGGCCCGTCAGAAGCTCTCCTCCTCCTGACAGGGCGGCGACGCGCGCGCAACGGGGCTGTTGAGCGAGAAATACCCGCCTATATGGGGCGCTGCAGCCCAACGGATCGGATCCCGCCGCCCATGTCGAGCCTCCTCACCCTCATTGCCGGCCTCATCTTCCTCATGATCGCCGCCGACATTTTGGTGCGAGGCAGTGTCTCCTTGGCCGAAAGGTTCCGCGTCCCGCCCCTCGTCGTCGGCCTCACGATCATCGCTCTCGGCACCTCGGCGCCCGAATTGGTGGTGTCCTTGCAGGCGGGGCTTGCCGGCTCCGGTGGCATCGCCATCGGCAATGTGGTCGGATCGAACATTGCCAACATCCTCCTGTGTCTCGGCCTTCCCTCTCTGATCTTCGCGACGGCCGTGAATGCGACCGGCCTGAAGCGGAATTTTTCCGTCATGGTCGCGGCCACCGTTCTCCTCATCGTATTGTGCTGGGACGGGACTTTGAGCCGGCTCGACGGCGGAATTCTCCTTCTCTGCTTTATCGCCTTCTTCGTCGCCCAGATCCTTGTGACCCGAGATTCCCGGCGCCAGCAGGAGGAGATCGAAGAGCTCCGCACCAACCTTTCGCCCGCACTCGCCGCGTTGATGGCCATCGGCGGTCTCGCCGCTTTGCCTTTCGCGGCGGACTTCGTTGTCGAGGGAGCCATCGGGCTTGCGGAGATGCTCGGCCTTTCAGAGACCGTCATCGGCGTCACGGTGGTCGCCGTGGGCACCTCGCTGCCGGAACTCGCCGCGGGAATCATGTCCGCCTGGCGCGGTCATTCCGACATGACCCTCGGCAACGCCATCGGCTCCAATATCTTCAATATCCTTTTCATCCTCGGCGTCACCGCGAGCGCCGTACCTTTGGTCGTGCCTCCGGACTTCCTGCACTATGAATTCTGGGCGATGGTTGCCGCGGCGCTCGTCCTGGTCCCGTTCCTTGGCATGCGTTGGCCGATCGGCCGCCTGGGCGGGCTTATCCTCGTTCTCTTTTACGGAGGCCTCATCTGGGGCGCCGTCGCCCTTCCCGGCGCCTGAGCCATGTCCGCTCGATCCTCTTCAGATCCCTCGCAGCGCACCGCTCTCGTCACTGGCGGAGGACGACGCATCGGCCGCGCGATCGCGGAAGATCTGGCACTGCGCGGATGGCGGGTCGCCATTCACTGCAACACCTCCAAGAATGAAGCGGAGGCCGTGGCTCAGGGCATCCGCGATGCCGGGGGAGAGGCAGCCGTGTTCGCGGCAGATCTCGCCGACATCGAGGCTGTGGAAGGGCTCCTTCCCAGCGTCACCAGCTCCCTCGGGCCGGTCACGCTCCTCGTCAACAATGCCTCCGTCTTTTGGGATGACGCGGCAGAGAGCTTGAACGCGGAAGTCTGGGACAAACAGCTCGCGATCAATCTGCGAGCGCCCACCTTCCTCGCACGCGATTTCGCCCGGCTCTTGCCGCAGGACGTCGAAGGCCTCGTCGTCAACATCGTCGACCAGCGGGTTTTAAAGCCAGACGCCGAGTTCGTCTCCTATACGATTTCCAAATCCGCGTTGTGGACGGCAACGCAGACGCTTGCCCAGGCGCTCGCCCCACGCGTTCGGGTGAACGCGATCGGCCCCGGCCCCACATTGCCCAATCCGCATGAGGGCGAGGCGGGCTTCGAGCGCGAAATCACACAGGAAACGCTTCTCGGGCGTTCCGTGGACCTTGCCGATTTCGGCCGCACCATCCGCTATTTGTGGCAGACGCGCTCTTTGACGGGCCAGTTCATTGCCCTGGACAGCGGCCAGCACCTCACGTGAACAGCCGCCCTCCCCGCGGCAACAGGAGAACTCGATGGACATAGCGATGATTGGTCTCGGCCGCATGGGCGCCGGACTCTCCCGACGCCTGATGGCCTCCGGACACACACCCTTCGTCTTCGACCGAAACCAAAGTGCGATCGATGCGCTCGCCGGCGAGGGCGCGCGCCCGCTTGCAGACCTGAAGGACGTTACCCAGCTCACACCACCCCGCGCCGTCTGGGTCATGCTCCCGCATGGCGAGGCGACGGAAAGCACGATCCGCGCGCTTGCCGATATCCTCTCCCCTGGCGACTGCATCATCGATGGCGGAAACTCGTATTATAAGGACGACGTGGCACGACGCGCCTTTTTGGAGCCGAAGGGCATCGCCTATCTCGACGTCGGTGTTTCCGGAGGCATCTGGGGAGAGCGCGAAGGCTTCTGCATGATGATCGGCGGTCCGGAAGCAGAGGTTACGCGCCTCGATCCGATCTTCGCGGCCCTCGCACCCGGCATCGGCGATCTCCCGGAGACACCCGGCCGGGACGGGCGCGATCGTCGGCCCGCCCAGGGTTACATGCATTGCGGGCCAGCCGGCTCCGGCCATTTCGTCAAGATGATCCACAACGGCATCGAATACGGGCTGATGCAGGCTTACGCGGAAGGCTTCGATATCCTGCGCAATGCCGGGACAGCTGCACGCCCGGAAGACGAGCGTTTCGAGCTCGATTGCGCGGACATTGCCGAGGTGTGGCGCCGGGGTTCGGTGATCCGCTCATGGCTCCTCGATCTTTCGGCCTCAGCGCTCGCCAAGGACCAGGCGCTTGAATCGTTCCGTGGACATGTCGCCGATTCCGGCGAGGCCCGCTGGACATTGGAGGCCGCCGTCGAGGAAGAGGTGTCGGCTGCCACCATCGCCTCTGCCCTCTTCGCGCGCTACCGTTCCAGACGCGAAAGCACTTTTTCCGACAAGCTGCTTTCGGCTCTCCGGGCTGAGTTCGGCGGGCATATCGAGGGCGGGAGCAAGAGCGAAAGGGCGTGAGGCGGGTGCCCAAACGCTGACGAGCGCCTATCTTGGACGACATATGAGTGAGGATATCAGCAACGGTCGGGAGCCCGAGGTCGCGCAGACAGCGGACCCGGCCGATTCCGTCTCATCCGAAGACGCCGCCACGGCCTCCGACGCGGCTCGTGCGCCTGCGGCAGAGCCGGTTTCCGGTATTGCGTTTGAGGAGCTGCCACGGGCCGAGCCCGGTGCGGACGTGATTGCGGCTGCCGTCAAAACCCTGCCCAACGCACCCGGCGTCTACCGCATGATCAACGAGCACGGTCAGGTGCTCTATGTCGGCAAGGCGCGGAGCCTCAAGAAGCGCGTCGTCTCGTACACACGGCTCGGCGGCCAGAACAACCGCATCGCGCGCATGATCCGCGCCACAGCAGCGATGGATTTCGTGCGCACCCGCACGGAGACCGAGGCGCTTCTCCTGGAAGCGAATCTCATCAAGCGTTTGCGGCCGCGCTTTAACGTTCTCCTGCGGGACGACAAGTCGTTCCCTTACATCCTGATCACCGGCGATCATGAGGCGCCGATGATCGTGAAGCATCGCGGGGCGCGCAAACGCGCGGGCGATTATTACGGACCGTTCGCCTCGGCCGGCGCAGTCGGGCGCACGATCAATGCCTTGCAGAAGGCGTTTCTCATTCGCTCCTGTTCCGATTCCGTCTACGAGAGCCGAACCCGCCCCTGCCTCCTCTATCAAATCAAGCGCTGTTCGGCCCCCTGCACCGGGGAAATCTCGGTCGAGGATTATGCGAAGCTCGTCGACGAGGCCCGCGCCTTCCTGTCCGGCCGAAGTCAGGCCGTACGCACGGAGCTCGCCCAGGAGATGGAGGCCGCCTCGTCTCGCTTCGATTTCGAGCAGGCGGCAGTTTACCGTGACCGGCTGGCGGCGCTGTCGCATGTCCAGTCCCACCAGGGCGTTAATCCGCAGAGTGTCGAAGAGGCCGATGTCTTCGCCATCCATCAGGAGGGCGGCATGGCATGTGTTCAGGTGTTCTTCTTCCGCACCGGGCAGAATTGGGGCAATCGCGCCTATTTCCCAAAAGCCGACAAGACGATGGATGCGCCCCAGATTCTCCAGGCTTTTCTGGCGCAGTTCTATGACGACAAACCGGTACCGAAACTCGTTCTCGCCTCGGAGGAGTTCGAGGAACGTGCGCTGCTTTCCGAGGCGCTCAGCGAGCGCGCCGGGCACCGCATCCAGGTCCATGTTCCGCAGCGGGGAGAGAAACGCGAGCTCGTCGAGCATGCGCTGACAAACGCGCGTGAAGCCTTGGGGCGGCGTCTGGCGGAGACCTCTAGCCAGGCGCGCCTGTTGCAGGGGCTCGGAGAGGCGTTTGGCCTCCCCTCTCCTCCGAGACGCGTCGAAGTCTACGACAACAGCCATATCCAGGGCACGAATGCCGTCGGCGGCATGATCGTCGCCGGTCCCGAGGGCTTTTCCAAACCGCATTATCGCAAGTTCAACATCCGCTCAGAAGAGATCACGCCCGGCGACGATTTCGGCATGATGCGGGAGGTACTGACACGGCGCTTTTCACGGCTCCTCAAGGAGGCCGGCCCGCGCGCTCCGGAAGAGCACACGACCGAGGATGGCAGCGAAGCACAGAGCGACGCGATACCCGCCTGGCCGGATCTCGTCGTCATCGACGGCGGCAAGGGACAGCTTTCCGCAACTTTAGCCGTTCTGAAGGAGCTCGGGATCGACGATCAACCGGTGGTCAGCATCGCCAAGGGCCGCGACCGCGAAGCGGGGCGCGAGACCTTTTTCATGGCGGGGAAAGCTCCCTTCATGCTCCCCCATCGCGACCCAGTCCTCTATTTCATTCAGCGTCTGCGTGACGAAGCGCACCGCTTCGCGATCGGCTCGCATCGCGCCCGCAGAAAAAAGGCGATGGCCGCCAATCCACTCGACGAGATTTCGGGGATCGGTCCTTCGCGAAAACGGGCGCTTCTCCGGCATTTCGGCACGGCGCGCGCCGTCAGCCGCGCCGGCGTGGAAGACCTGATGGATGTGGACGGAATCTCTGAGCAGATGGCGGAAATCATTTACGACCATTTCCACGAACATGGCGGCTGAGACAAAATGGCACCGGTCTTGGCTAACAATCAGCGTGACAATTACAAAAGTTTTGTCAGGCACTGCTATTGAGACCGTTGACACTGCGAGCGGGCAAGGAACAAGCTGAGGCATGACCATGGAAGCACAGAACGCGGCCCGCACCCCGCACATCCAGGCTTTCACGATACCGAACGTCCTGACCTACGGTCGGATCGCGGCGGCACCGCTTCTTGGTGCCTTCTTCGTCCCGGAGATCGGTCCCTGGATCGCCTTCGTCATTTTCGTGGCGGCCTCCGTCACGGACTATTTCGATGGCTATCTCGCCCGCATCTGGGAACAGCAATCAGCCCTCGGTCGCATGCTCGACCCGATCGCCGACAAGCTTCTGGTCGCCGTGGCGATCCTCATTCTGGTGGCGGACGGGATGCTCGCCGGCTGGACGATCTGGGCGGCAATCATCATCCTGATGCGTGAAATCCTCGTTTCCGGCCTGCGCGAATTCCTGGCCGAATTGCGCGTGAGCGTGCCTGTCACCAAGCTCGCGAAATGGAAGACGACGATGCAGCTCTTCGCAATTGCCGCGCTTTTGATCGCGCCGGCGATTCAGGGCGCCAAAAGCGGCATCATCATCGATCTTGGCCTCGCCTTCTTCTGGCTTGCAGCGATCGTGACGCTCTACACCGGCTATGATTATTTCCGCGCAGGCCTGAAGCATCTGGTGGACGAATGAGCCTCGAACTGCGCTATTTCGCTTGGGTGCGTGAGCGCATCGGGAGCCCTGGAGAAAGTCTCGATGTGCCGGGCGACGTCACGACCGTTAGCGAGTTGATCAGCTGGCTCGCCAACAAGGATGAAGGCTATGCGGCCGCATTCGCCGAGCCGGACATCATCCGCGCAGCGATCGATCACGAGCATGTGGAGCATGACGCGGCACTCGCAGGCGCCAAAGAAGTGGCTTTCTTCCCGCCGATGACCGGCGGCTGATGGCGCCAGTCTTGCAGTCATCGCACGATCTGCGGGAGTGCGGCGAAGGCTGAGAAAGTGATTCATGTCCTGCACAATTCGAATCCGGATCCAGCCGCAATCCTTTGATATCGAAGAGGAAAGCAAGCGCCTCACGCAAGGGCGGAGCGATGTCGGCGCGCTCGTTACCTTCACCGGATATTGTCGCGACGAAGGCGGAACGCTCGCCGCGCTCACGCTGGAGCATTATCCCGGCATGGCGGAGGCTGAGATCGGCCGCATCGCCGAAGAAGCGGCCGCGCGATGGCCGTTAAGCGGTCTTACAGCCATCCATCGTCATGGCCGCATCTTGCCCGGCGAGCCGATCGTCCTCGTGGCTGCCGCCTCGAGCCACCGTCAGGCCGCGTTCGAGGCCGCATCCTTCTTGATGGATTATCTCAAAACCCGTGCGCCTTTCTGGAAGAAGGAAGAACGGGTTGGTGATCGGGACGGAGATTGGGTGCAGACGAAGGCCACGGACGACGCCGCAGCCGGGCGCTGGCAGAAGCCTTGAGCCTCCGACCTGGAAAGAGGCGGCTCTCTCTCGCTCCCTCCGCAGACGGCAAAAAGGGCGCCGCGGCGCCCTTTTCGAAGTCATCAGATGGTCGCGGGCCTCAGCCTGCGGCCGCCATCTTCTGAGGCGCAGAAGCAGGCGTCACGGCGGCGATATAATCCTCGAACATCGTTTTCGAGATCTCGCCCGGCGTGAAGTGATATGGTCCGATCTCAGCGACCGGCGTCACCTCTGCGGCCGTTCCGGTGATGAAGCACTCGGAAAAACCGTCGAGCTCTTCCGGCATGATCGCCCGCACTTGGACGTCGATACCACGCGCCTTAGCGAGCTCGATCACCGTCTGGCGGGTGAGGCCGTTGAGGAAGCAATCCGGTTCCGGCGTATGCAGGACCCCGTCCTTCACGAAGAAGACGTTGGCACCCGTGCATTCAGCGACCCGGCCGCGCCAATCGAGCATCAGAGCGTCGGCATAGCCTTTGCTCTCCGCCGCATGTTTGGAGATCGTGCAGATCATATAAAGCCCGGCGGCCTTGGCGTGGACCGGCGCGGTGCGCGGATCGGGCCGGCAATAGCTCGCGATATCGAGCCGGATGCCCTTCAGCCGCTCTTCCGGATCGAAATAAGACGGCCACTGCCAGGCAGCGATCGCCACGTTGATCCGGTTCTTCTGAGCGGAAACACCCATCATTTCGCTGCCGCGCCAGGCAAAGGGCCGCAGATATGCGTCGGTGAAATTGTTCACCCGCAGAACTTGGGCCTTCGCCTCCTCGATTTCCTCCACCGAATAAGGCAGCTTGAAATCCAAGATCTTCGCAGAAGCGTGAAGGCGTTGCGTGTGCTGGAGGCTCTTAAAGACTACCCCTCCATAGGCGCGCTCACCCTCGAATACGCAGCTGCCGTAGTGAAGACCATGTGTCAGCACATGAATCTTTGCATCGGCCCAGTCGACCAACTCGCCATTGAGCCAGATCTTGCCTTGCATTTTATCGAAGGGAACGCCTGCCATTGATTTCTCCTACCCTTGAGCTTGCATTGCTTTCGGCGGCGCATCTTGTAAGGTTTGCGGAAAGAGTGCGCTCTTTTGGACCGTCTCTCCTGCCCAGCAACCATACACAAACGGCTTGACCTTCGTAGTCAACGACGGAAAATATGTCAACATGGCTGACGTAATTACGCCCTCACGCGAACGGATCGCGCCGATTTTTCCCAAAGAGCGCTATGACGACCTAATGTCTTTGCTCTTTTTCGCATATCGAGATTTTATTTCCGATCCGGACGCGATCCTCGCGCGCTATGACTTCGGCCGGGCGCATCACCGGGTGCTGCATTTCGTGACGTGCCACCCTGGTATGCGCGTGGCGGACCTCTTGGACATGCTGAAGATCACCAAGCAGAGCCTCGGCCGGGTTCTGAAGCAGCTCATCACGGGGGGGTACATCGAGCAGCAGCCAGGCGAGACCGATCGGCGGGAAAGGCTGCTCTTCGCCACCTCCGAAGGCGAGGCCCTGGCTGCCCGTTTGCGCGAACCACAATCTCGCCGAATCGAGAGAGCATTGGCTCGTCTCGGGCCCGATGCACGCGACACGGTCGCAGACTTTCTGCTCAATATGGTCAATGAAGCGGAACAGAGCGACGTGGCGCGACGGGTGTTTGAGGAAAGAACCAGCGCATGACCCTCGCCGAACAGGCGGTGCCGGCGGAACTGCCGGACGATGCTCCCCATCTCCTCGTCATCGATGACGACAACCGTATCCGCTCCCTCCTCTCCCGCTTCTTGAGGAATGGCGGTTACCGCGCGACCGTCGCGGCCTCGGCCGAAGAGGCACGACGCCATCTCTCGGCCATGACCTTTGATCTCCTCATCGTCGATGTGATGATGCCGGGCGAAAACGGCATGGATCTGGTGGCAAGTCTGCGCAAGACCGACGACGTGCCAATCCTGATGCTGACGGCGCGGTCGGAAGCCGAAAGCCGCGTGCGGGGTCTCGAGCTCGGCGCCGACGATTATCTCGCCAAACCCTTCGAGCCGCGCGAGCTCCTTCTGCGCATCAGCAATATCCTGAAACGCGGGAGCCCGCCTCCCGTGCGCGAAATCGAGTTCGTACGCTTTGGTCCCTTCACGTTTCATCTCGAGCGCGGTGAGCTGAAGCGCGGGCTGGAACCGATCCGTCTCACCGACCGCGAACGCGAATTGCTGACGGCCTTCTCCAGCCGTCCGGGCGAAACCGTGCCCCGCCACGAGCTGTTGTCCAGCTCCGATGCGAGCGGCGAGCGCACCGTCGACGTGCAGGTCAATCGATTGCGGCGCAAGATCGAAGCCGATCCCTCAAACCCGGTGCATCTGCAGACGGTTCGCGGCATCGGCTACCGGTTGATGGTCGACTGATTTCTGATGCCGCGAGCGCCGTTCCTTACACGTGCAGTCTCGGCCGTTTTCCCCGATCGCGGCACGCTTGCGCGCCTCAATCACCAAGGTCTGCGTCGCTCGCTCCGACGCTGGCGCCGGCGGCTCAAACGCATCCGGCCGTTCGGCGGGCTCGGCGATCGTCTCATGGGGCGCATGCCGAAGGGGCTCTTCGCCCGTTCCATTCTGATCGTCGTCACCCCGATCGTCATTCTCCAGGCGATCGTCGCCTATGTCTTCATGGAGAGGCACTGGCAGCTCGTCACCGAGCGCCTGTCGCAATCGCTCACCGGCGACATCGCCGCGCTCATCGCGGTGATCGAACGATATCCGCATGAGCCGGGCTATCTCGACGTCACACGGCTCGCTGCCGACACGTTTCAGCTGACCGTCTCCATTTTGCCTCCGGACCCCCTTCCCCCGCCCGTTCCAAAGCCCTTCTTCTCTCTCCTCGACCACACTTTGTCGGAGCAGATTACTGAGGTGATCGGCCGTCCGTTCTGGATCGACACGGTCGGCAATTCCGATCTCGTCGAGATCCGCATTCGGCTCGACGATGTCGTCCTGCGCGTCTTCGCGCCGCGCCGCCGCGCCTATGCCTCCAATTCGCACATCTTCCTCGTCTGGATGAGCGGCAGCGCCCTCATCCTGCTCGCGATCGCCCTGTTGTTCCTGCGCAACCAGATCAAGCCGATCGTCGCCCTCGCCTATGCGGCCGAAAGCTTCGGCAAAGGCCGCAACGTCGAGAACTTCAAACCCCGAGGAGCGCGGGAGGTTCGGCAGGCGAGCCAGGCGTTTCTCGACATGCGCGAGCGCATCGAACGCCAGATCGAGCAACGCACGACGATGCTGTCAGGCGTCAGCCATGATCTCAGGACCATCCTGACGCGGTTCCGCCTCGAACTCGCTCTCCTGCCGGAGGGCGAAGAGAGCCAGGCGATGCAGAATGACGTCGAAGAGATGAGCCGTATGCTCGAAGATTATCTGGCCTTCGCCAAGGGGGACGCGGGCGAAGAGACGGAAGCCGTCGTGCTGCCCGATCTCCTCGAAACCCTTGCCGAGCACGCACGGCGCAGCGGCGACACGGTCGTGCTGAACTTCTCAGGCGAGCCGGAGATCCACGTACGCCCGACCGCTCTTGCCCGTTGCATCTCCAACCTTCTCACAAACGCGGCAAAATTTGCCGACCGCATCGAGATCAGCGCTACCCACCGCGACGGGGTCCTCGAAATCACCATCGATGACGATGGGCCGGGGATCCGCGACGAAGATAAGGAAGCGGTGTTCCGCCCGTTCTACCGGCTGGATGATTCCCGCAATGTGGATGTCGGGGGAACAGGGCTTGGGCTTGCGATCGCGCGCGACATTGCCCGCAGCCATGGCGGAGACATTGTCCTGGAAGACAGCCGGCTCGGAGGACTGAGAGCTGTGGTGACTATTCCGGCGTAGCGGCCTTCAGAAAAGCCGCCCACCGACGGGCACGCCGAGGTTAGGCTCAATCAGCACGACCTCTCCGTCGGCATCAGGCACGCCGAGCGTCAGAACTTCCGAACGCATCGGACCGATCTGGCGCGGCGGGAAATTCACGACGGCAAGAACCTGCCGTCCGACGAGTTCGGCCAGTTCATAATGCTTGGTGATCTGCGCGGAGGATTTCTTCTGCCCGATCTCCTCGCCGAAATCGATGAGAAGCTTGTACGCGGGTTTGCGCGCTTCAGGAAACGGGGCCGCCTCGACGATACGCCCGACACGGATATCGACTTTCAAGAAATCGTCGAACGCGATCGTCTCGCTGACAGGATCACTCATACTCCGTCGGCTCCGGTAGCTCCGGCGGCCTGGGCGCCATCGGACGGTGCTGCCGCTTCGGACGCCGGCGCGCTCCGCCGCGCCGTGTGGCGGCGGCCTCCGGGCGGCCGCGGCAGGAAACGCGCCAGCCGGTCGAGCCGCATCACCGCCCGTTCGCCCTTGCGGAGCTCACGGTCGAGCGCCGACATCGTGCGCGCAAGGCCCGGGTCATCGTCGCTGAGCCACGTGCGCGTCACCCGGCTCCACAGGAAAGCCAGGCCCTGCGCCCGAACCAGCCCTCCCGGTCCGCCAGATGAAATACCGGCCGCCGTCATCATCCACGCCATCGACGTGACAAGGTGGCGGTTCAGCTCCGCGGCCAGAAGCGGGTCTCGCCTCGCCGAATGGGCAAGACCGGAAATGGCATGCTTATGCGGGCCCAAAGCTTCAAAGCGCGAGAACAGCACATCGAATAGCCTTTCGCGGCGGCTTTCGAATGCCATGTCCGGATCGAGATTGGAAAGAACGGCCCGATCGGTCCGCCGGCAAAAATCCCCGACGATGTCGCCCCGACCGTCGTAGGTTTCGCGCAATTGCTGCAAGGTCACGCCCGCCGCGTCGGCGATGTCGGCAAGCGTCACGTCATCCCAGTCGCGCTCGGCCACGAGGTCGAGCAAAGCGTCGATGATCTTGTCGCGGGTTTCGGCAGTGGCCATCGTGGTCAATTCCCTTCTGCCCTCAATATTGGCGAGGCGCTCTCTTAGATAGAGGCCGCTCTCATGGGGCAAGACCCCGCCATAATGCCGCAGGTCCCGCTCAGCCGAGTTCGATGGAACGCCGTTTGGCCGCGGCGACCGCCTCACGCATCAAATCGACCAGACCATGCTCGGCCATCAGCACATCGAGCGCCGCCTGGGTGGTGCCGCCCGGAGACGTCACGTTCCGGCGCAACTCCTCCGCAGCGAGAGGACTTCCGGCGAGAAGCGCCCCGCCTCCAACCACTGTCTGGCGCGCAAGCTGCATGGAAAGCTCTGCCGGCAGCCCGGCGGCTTCGCCGGCGGCCGCCATCGCCTCGACGAGATGGAAGACGTAAGCGGGCCCCGAGCCCGACACCGCCGTCACCGCATCGATCAGCCCTTCATCGTCGACCCAGGCGATCTTTCCGGTCGGACGCAACAGGGCATCGACCAGAGCGCGGTCCTGCTCGGTCACGGCATCGTTGCCGACCGCCACGGCCATGCCTTCCCCGACCTGCGCCGGGGTGTTGGGCATAATCCGCACGATGCGCGCGGAGGCCTCAAACCCCTTCGCCAATCGGTCGAGAGCGATGCCGGCGGCGACCGAGATAATCAATGTCTCTTTGCCTGCGTAGAGGGCCGCTTCCGGCAGGACGTTGTCCATCTGCTGCGGCTTGACGGCAAGGACCAGGACACGCGGTGCGCTTTCGGCCTCGTCAGCGCCGTTCGAAATGGTCACGCCGCGGGAGCCGAGCTCTTGCGCTCTCTCCGGAGACAGCCCCGGATCGCGGACGATCGTCCTTTCCGGCGGAAGCCCGGCGGAAAGCCACGCCTCCAACATCGCGCCGCCCATTCGCCCGGCTCCGATCAGGAGAACAGGCCCGGTCTCAGAAAGAGCCGCTTCGGCGGTCATCGTCTATGCTTCTCCGAGCGTCTCGAAAAGAACCGAACCGAGAGCCTCCTCGGGAGATTTCCCGGCCCAGATGACAAACTGGAAGGCCTGATAGTAGCGCTCGCAGGCCTCCACCGCTGCCGAGAGAATTCCCTCGAGCTGACCGGTGTTGACCTCGGCCCCGTCTGACAGAAGCAGTGCGCTCCGATACATGATGACGCCTTCGGCCTGCCAGAGATCGAAATGGCCGATCCACAATTGCTCGTTCACCAGCGCCAGCAGACGCATAATCTCGGTCTTGCGGCGCTCACTGACACGAAAATCGAAGGCGGCAGCAAGATGCATCGCCTCCAATTCTTCCATCCATGACAGAGAAATATTGTAGTCGCAGAAGCTGCCGGCGATCGAAACGGTAATTTCGTCCTCGCCGGACCGGTCAAAGCTCCAATCGTGGTAGGTGGCGATCTGCTCCACCAGGTCGACAAGATTTCCGGCGGCAGCGGTCTGAAAATCGAGCAGGCTCATAATTGGCCCTCGCATCTTGGGAGGTTGCAAGGCATCGGAAAGTGATGGGACGCGATGAGAATCAGCAGCTCCTTCAGTTCTTTAGCCTTAGGTGTGGGCGTGTCGATTTGATGACGCCACGAATCTCTTCCGTTTCCAAGTATAGGAACGAAGGCGTGCCGCAAAACCCGCAGCTCGGTCGAAGAGGGCTTTTCCACGACCGATCGCCCGACGCCGAACTCGACGCCGGGGCCGTTGTCGCGCGGAAGAGAAATGTCAGTCGGCGAGAGGCCCTTCCTCGTCGGCCGCAAGCCGTGCTTCATCGCCGGCAAGCCGCGCTTCGAGAGCAGCGACGCGCTGCTGCAAGGCTTCGTTCTCTGCGCGCGCCTTCAAAGCCATGTCACGAACGGTTTCGAACTCCTCGCGCTGGATGAGATCGAGCTCCGACATGATCCGCTCCAGCTGGGAGCGCATCGCCGTTTCGGCTTCGCGCCGCACCCCCTGGGCTACCCCCGTCGCATCCGTCATCAGCTTGGCGAATTCGTCCATGAGGCGATTGGAGGTTTGCGTCATCGGGATCCCTTTCCGGCATTGTGTGGCACTGACGCCAGGCGTTCCTTCGGTGGCGCTGCGGCATACAGAGGGTGAGATATAGGAGCTCAATGCCCTGCCGCAAGCGGAGAGACAAGGGCGTGGGGTCGCGGGAGAGTGAGCGCGGCAACCACAGCCCGCGCCCGGTTGACCCGCAGCGCCATTCTGGGCAAGGGTCCGGCGCGCTTTAAACAGAAGCATCGTGAACTCCCGTGGCCCTGCCGTATCCAAAGATCGATCCCATTGCCGTGGAGATCGGCCCGCTTGCCGTGCGCTGGTACGGCCTCGCCTACTTTGTCGGCATCCTTCTCGGCTGGTGGTACGCGAGGCGGCAGACGAATAATCCCCGCCTCTGGCAGGGAGATCGATCGCCTCTCACGGTCGCAGATCTCGACGATTTCGTCTTATGGATCACCGTCGGCATCATTTTCGGTGGGCGGCTCGGATATGCCCTCTTCTACCAGCCGGACCACTTCTTGAACGAGCCGCTCGCCTTCTTTCGGCTGTGGGAAGGTGGAATGTCGTTCCACGGCGGCCTGATCGGCACGATCGTGGCGATGATGGCGTTCTCCTGGAAACGCGGCCTTCCTTTGATGTCGCTTTTCGACGTCGTATCGACCGCCGTCCCCTTCGGCCTCTTTTTCGGCCGCCTCGCCAATTTCATCAACGGCGAGCTCTACGGGCGCCCGACGGACGTTCCCTGGGCAATGGTGTTTCCAGGCGGCGGCGGAGTCCCGAGACATCCAAGCCAGCTTTACGAAGCGGCTCTAGAGGGGATCCTGCTGTTCCTCATTCTGAGGCTCCTGACGCATCATTTCAGGAGCCTGCGCTATCCCGGCCTAACGAGCGGCGTTTTCCTCATCTTTTACGGAGCGTTTCGCATCTTCGTCGAGTTTTTCCGCCAGCCAGACCCGCAGCTCGGTTTCATCGCGGCGTTCCTCACAATGGGCATGATCTTGTCGCTTCCCATGATCCTGATCGGTGCCGGAGCAGTCATCTACGCATGGCGCCGGGGCCCACGGGCGACGGAGGACGGGGTGTGACGGGGACACTTTCAGACGCCCTGAAAGACATCATCCGCACCAACGGACCGATGACGCTTGCAAGCTGGATGGGCCATTGCCTCGGCCATCCCGAACACGGCTACTACGTCACCCGCGACCCGTTCGGCGCGAGCGGGGATTTCATCACGGCCCCGGAAGTCAGCCAGATGTTCGGAGAGATCATCGGGGCCTGGGTCATCGATCTCTGGCAACAGGCGGGCTGTCCGCAGCCCGTCAATCTCGTCGAGCTTGGGCCCGGCCGTGGCACGTTGATGAGCGACATCCTGCGGGTCGTGCGTCTCAAACCAAACTTCTGCAGCGAGTTGTCTGTGCATCTCGTCGAGACGAGCCCGGTCCTTGCGAAGGCACAGGAAACGGCGCTCGCATCCTTTGCCGGCCGCAAGGAGTGGCATGAAAGCCTTCAGACGCTGCCGCAAGGTCCGCTTTTTGTCGTCGCCAACGAGTTCTTCGATGCGCTGCCGATCCGTCAGTTCGTCTTCAGACGGGGCAGCTGGGAGGAGCGCATGCTCGGCCTTGATGCCGACGGCGAACTTACTTTCGGCTTCGGACCAGGGCGCCCGGAAAATGTCCCCTTCGAACCGCAGGATGGCGATGTCTGGGAAGAGCGGCCTGCAGCCGCGCCGATCGTGGCCGAGTTGGCGGAGCGTTTTGCAAGCGACGGCGGCGGCGCTCTCATCATCGACTACGGCCATGGCGAGCCGGGCTTCGGGGATACGCTCCAGGCCGTCGCCCGGCACGAATTCGCTGATCCGTTGAAACGGCCCGGCGAGGTCGATCTGACGGCGCATGTCGATTTTGCGGCGCTGTCCGACGCCGCGTTCGCGGCTGGAGCCGATGTCTACGGTCCCATGCACCAGGGCGAGTTTCTCTTGCATCTCGGGCTCGTCGAACGCGCAGGACGTCTCGGTTTCGGGCGCAGCGAAGAGGAGCAGGAGGCACTTCGCAATGAAGTGACTCGCCTCGCCGGCCCGGAGGAAATGGGAGAGCTCTTCAAGGTCCTGGCGATCGTCAAGCCAGGGCTCGTGCCGGCACCCTTTGCCAACTCCTAGATTTAGTCGTTGGCTCACGCTGAGCACCCTTGCGGTCGCCTGCAGCGGCGCCATCCTTGCTGGTGCAGATTCGCCTCATCCCGATAGGAAGGACAGATGATGCCGCTCTCCCGCTCTCTTCGTTCACTGCTCGCCGCGGGGCTCATCGCCGCCGGCGGAAGCGCGCTCGCTCAGGGCGCAGGACCGATCGAGGTCGGCGATCTCACGATCAGCCATGCGTGGACGCGGGCGACGCCGCCAGGCGCACCGTCGGCCGGCGGCTATCTCACCATCTCGAATGAGGGGTCGCAACCAGATCGGCTCGTCTCCGTCTCCGCTCCCTTCGCAAAAGAAAGCCTCGTCCATGCCATGAGCATGCAGGATGGCGTCATGAAAATGCGGGAGATGACCGAGGGGCTCGAGATCCAGCCGGGTGAGAGCGTGACGCTCGAGCCCGGCGGCAACCACGTGATGTTCATGGGCCTTGAGACCGCCTTGACCGCCGGAAACTCCGTGCCGGTGACGCTCACTTTCGAGCATGCGGGAAAAGTGGAGATCTCTTTGCCGACGGCCAAGATCGGAGCCACGCAGCCTCCTGAAGCTTCGGAGTAGGCGCGGGACACGCTGCGACCATGAATCTTCGGCAAATCCTGTTTGGCGCCTTTGCCTTGCTGATCGCCGCTTCGGCAGAGTCGGCGGCAGCGCTTGTCCAAAAGCCGGGTGAAGCCTCGGGCGGCACCGTGCGCGTTCATTCAGGATTCGCGCGGGCAACGGCGGGACAGGCGCTGGAAACCGCGGCCTACCTCGTCATCACCAACACCGGCCTGCAGCCGGAGCGCCTTCTTTATGTGGAAACGCCTTTTGCCGATCGGGGCGAGCTGCGGCAGACGCGCTTCAATGAAGACGGTGCCCTCGAGACACGCCGGATCAGAAGCATCAGCATTCCGCCCGGCCGCACGATCAGGCTCAGGCCGGGCGGCGATCATCTCGTCTTCTGCGGACTTGCGAAGCCTCTCGCACAACATGGACGAATCCCGGTCACGCTCACTTTCGCCAAAGCGGGCCGCATCGAACTCTCGTTGCCCGTGGCGGCAGCGGGTGCAAGGCAACCGCCGAGCTGAAGACAATGGGAGACAACGACACGGGTTCGACAGTCTCATTATTTCGTTGTGGGCGATGCTCCCGCATGATCCGATCTTGCCCATCCATTCCACGATTTTGAGAGAAGAATGTCTCCGACACCGATCCAGTCTGATGCCCTCGCCTTCCCAAATATCCGTCACGCCTTCTTCACGCGGGAGGGCGGCGTCTCGGAGGGCATCTATGCGAGCCTCAACACCGGGCTCGGCTCCTCAGATGATCGTCTGCATATCCTGGAAAATCGCGCGCGGGCCTGCCGCCATCTGGCGGTCGCGCCGGAGCTCCTCGCCACGCCCCATCAGATCCACAGCAGCGATGCGACCGTGGTCCACGAGGTCTGGGCACCCGGTGAAGGACCGCGTTGCGATGCGCTGGTGACGGACCGGCGCGGGATCCTTCTCGGCATCGGCACCGCCGATTGCGGACCCGTTCTTTTCGCCGACGCGAAGGCCGGCGTGATCGGCGCGGCGCACGCCGGATGGAAGGGTGCGTTTTCCGGCGTTCTCGAAGCCACCATCGACGCAATGGCGCAACTCGGCGCCGAGCAATCCTCGATCGTCGCCGTTTTGGGGCCCACCATCTCTGGCAAGAACTACGAGGTCGGCGAGGATTTTGTGGACCGCTTTCTCTCCGCGGACGGCGAGAACGAGAGATTCTTCTCGGCATCCGAGCGGGCCGGCCATTCGATGTTCGATCTTCCCGCTTATATTTTGAAGCGCCTGCAGGAGGCGGGCATCGAGGCTCAAAACCTCGATCTTTGCACCTATGCGGATGAAGACCGCTTCTTTTCCTATCGTCGTGCGACCCATCGCGGCGAAACGGATTATGGACGCCTGCTCTCAGCAATTGTCCTGGCATAGGCAAAAAGCACGAGGTGCGTCTGTCTGCCATGCATAGACGCAGGGGACGGGCGGCGTTAGCTGGTGGACGTCGGCACGGTCAGCCGGTATGAGGCCCTTCTGAAAAGGCTCGATTATGCGACTGTCTCCGCTTCTGGCGTTTTTCGCGCTCATCCCTCTGGCCGCGTGCAACCCCGCCCTCAACACGGGCGGGCCGGGTGCTGCTGTGTCCAGTTCAGGCAAGGTGACGACAGACGCACGTGTTGCCTTCGCACCATTGACCGGACCACCCCAGAAAATCGCAGACGCACTTGCCGTCGAAGTGGCACGCGGCGCGACGAGTCGCGGGATCGCGCTGACCAACTTTCAGGACGCGACCGCCAATTACACGATGAAGGGTTATCTTTCGGCTGTCGCTGAAGATGACGGAACACTCGTCGTGTATGTCTGGGATGTGCTGTCGCCCGATTTGAAGCGCGTGCATCGGATTGCCGGAAAGATCATGATTGAGCGCAAGGCGAGCGATCCGTGGTCGGCCGTCGACGACAAGACGCTGGCGCTCGTCTCGCAGGAAACACTCGACAAACTGACATCCTGGCTTGCGTCCGGTTGATCAGCGCACACAGTTCGCTATACGCCAGCCTTGCCGCCGTGCAGGGCGACCGCGCCAAAAGGCGCTTCCTTTGCAGCTCGCCACTCCGGAGAGCCGCCTGAATGCTTGAGAGGGCTTCCAGCCGATGAAAATCGTCGCCGGCAATTCCAACCGGAGTCTTGCGCAGCAGATCAGTTCCTATCTCGATGTGGAACTGGCGAAATGTGCCGTAAGACGGTTCGCCGACCAAGAGATCTTCGTAGAGATCCAGGAAAACGTGCGCGGCGAAGACGTCTTCGCGATCCAGTCGACGAGCTTTCCCGCCAACGACAATCTGATGGAGCTGTTGATCATCATCGACGCGCTCCGACGGGCTTCGGCGCGGCGCATTACGGCGGTGATTCCCTATTACGGCTATGCCCGCCAGGACCGAAAGCCGGCGGCCCGCACGCCGATCTCCGCCAAACTCGTCGCCAATCTCATTACTGAAGCCGGCGCCGATCGCGTCCTCACGCTCGACCTGCACGCCGGCCAGATCCAGGGCTTCTTCGACATCCCGACGGACAATCTCTATGCGGCGCCTGTGTTCACGCGCGACGTGAAAGAGCATTACGAACTCGGCAATGTCATGGTTGTGTCGCCCGACGTCGGGGGTGTGGTGCGCGCACGCGCCATCGCCAAACGTATCGATGCGCCACTCGCCATCGTCGACAAACGCCGTGAGCGTCCGGGCGAATCGGAAGTGATGAACATCATCGGCGAAGTGGCCGGCCGCGACTGCCTTCTCGTCGACGACATCGTCGATTCCGGCGGCACGCTGTGCAACGCCGCCGACGCGTTGCTCGCCAAGGGCGCCACGTCCGTCACCGCCTATATCACACACGGCGTGCTTTCGGGCGGAGCCGTCGCCCGCATCACGGCCTCGCGCCTGAAAGAGCTCGTCATCACCGATTCCATTGAGCCGACGGCGGCCGTCACCAGCGCTCATAATGTGCGGGTGGTTTCGATCGCGGCCCTTCTCGGCGAGGCGATCTCGCGCACAGCCCTGGAAAAATCTGTCTCCAGTCTCTTCGACTAAGAGCCTGTCCTCCCAATAGGGATCAGATTTTCGAGCGCGGTTCTTCGGCCGCAAAGGGCTCTCATGTCTTGAAGCCGTCATAAGGCGTGCGAGATACGCCCCTCAATGGCCTTGAGGGGGAAAGACATGCGCGCGCTAGACGCCGGGGAGCAAATAACCGAAGGCTCTGCTTTTGAGGTCTTCAAGGTCTTTCTGGTGCGCGGCCTCACCTCGTTCGGCGGACCTGTCGCGCATCTCGGCTATTATCACGAGGCCTTCGTCAAGAAGCGCGGCTGGTTGAGCGACGCGGCTTATGCCGATTTGATTGCGCTTTGCCAGTTTCTCCCTGGCCCGGCCTCCAGCCAGGTCGGGATGGCGATCGGTCTGATGCGCGCGGGCTATCTCGGTATGCTGGCCGCCTTTGTCGGCTTCACGCTGCCCTCAGCCCTCCTCATGTACGGCTTCGCCGAAGCTTTCGGCTTTCTATCGCCACTCATCGGATCGGGCTGGATCGCCGGCCTCAAAGCTGCGGCCGTTGCCGTTGTGGCTCTTGCGCTCCTCGGCATGGCGAGGAAGCTGACGCCGGATCTCCGCCGCCTCACCATGGCGGCCGGGTGCGCAGCGCTCGTTCTTGGCATGCATACGCCGTGGACACAGCTTGGCGCCATTCTTATTGGCGCACTTCTCGGCCTCTTCGTCATTCCGAACAAAGCGGTGGAGACACGCGAAGCCGAAGCCGCCATCGACACAAAAGTCGGGCGGCGTCTCGGCGTTGCGGCTTTCGGCATCTTCGTCCTGCTGCTTTTCGTGGCGTTCATGCTGCGTGGAAGCCCGACCGGGATCGGCCTTGCGGCCCATTTTTATCACGCGGGCGCCCTCGTCTTCGGCGGCGGCCACGTCGTCCTGCCTCTTCTGGAGACCGAGGTCGTCGATCCGGGCCTCGTCTCTCGCGACGCGTTCCTCGCCGGGTATGGCGCCGCGCAGGCGCTGCCTGGACCGCTCTTTGCCTTCTCGGCCTATCTTGGATCGCTCGCGCAAACGCCTCTCGCCGGAGCCGTCGGTGGCCTCGTCGCCCTGTTGGCGATTTTCCTGCCGGGCGCGCTTCTCGTGGTCGCAGCACTCCCCTTCTGGCGCGAACTTCAACACGCGCCGGGCGCCCGTCGCGCTCTGGCCGGCGTGAACGCAGCCGTGGTCGGCATCCTCGCCGCCGCGCTTTACGATCCGGTCTTCACGGCGGGGGTGAACTCGCTCGACAGCTTTGCGGTCGCCACGAGCGCCTTTCTGGCCCTTCTTGTGCCGCGTGTGCCAGCATGGGCCGTTGTGATCGCGGCAGCCGGCGTGGGGGCCGTCATTCTCTGACCTCTCTGCACCCTCCCGCCTGCATTGCCTTTTCCACAGGCCTCGCCTATAAGCGCGCCCACGTGCCGGCACCCTTGGAGGCCGGGCGTACGAGGAGCCGCGCCATGCGGCTCTTTCTCTTCTTAAACCTAGGAGTGCACCAATGAGCCACACTTACGAGCTCACAGCTGAGGTGCGCGAACGGAGCGGCAAGGGGGCCGCACGTGCCGTGCGCCGCGAGGGTAAAGTCCCAGCCGTCATTTACGGCGACAAGAAGCCCGCCACACCGATCGCGCTGAACTACAAAGAACTGAATTTGAAGCTGCATGCCGGCGGCTTTCTCACCACCGTCGCAACCATCAACGTTGATGGCGACAAGGTGCGCGTGATCCCGAAGGATTATCAGCTCGATCCCGTTCGCGGCTTCCTGATGCATGTGGACTTTCTGCGCGTTTCGCGCGGCACGACGCTGACCCTGGAACTGCCGGTGCACTTCATCAACGAGGAAGAAGCTCCGGGCCTCACCCGCGGCGGCGTCCTCAATGTCGTGCGCCACACCGTCGAGGTGCATGTGCCGGCCGATCAGATTCCGGAAAATCTGGTGGCTGATCTCGCCGGCCTCGAAATCGGCGACAGCGTCCACATCTCCAACATCGCCCTGCCCGAGGGCGTGACGCCGACCATCACCGACCGCGACTTCACCGTCGCCACGATCGCCGCTCCGGCGTCGCTCGTCAGCGAAGAGAGTGAAGAAGAGGCCGAGGCTGAAGAGCCCGAGGTCGAAGGCGAAGGTGACGAGGAAGAGGAGACGGAGGAGTAATCCTCCCCCTCTCGACCAAGGGAGGTCGGACGATGCTGTTGATCGTCGGTCTCGGCAATCCTGGTCGCCGGTACGCTCATCATCGGCACAATATCGGCTTCATGGCGGTGGACGAAATCCACCGCCATCATCGTTTTTCGAACTGGCGCGCGCGTTTCCAGGGGGAAGCCGCCGAGGGTCAGATCGGCGACGAGAAGGTCGTTATCGTCAAACCGGCGACCTTTATGAACGAATCCGGCCGCTCGGCCGGAGACGCCATGCGCTTCTACAAGCTGAAGCCAGAAGACGTGCTCGTCATCCACGATGATTTGGATCTGGCGCCGGGCAAGCTTCGTCTCAAGACGGGCGGCGGCCATGGCGGTCACAACGGTCTCAAATCGCTCGACGCGCATATCGGAAAATCCTACCGCCGCATGCGCATCGGGATCGGCCATCCGGGCGCCAAGGAACTGGTCAACGCCCATGTCCTCCACGACTTCGCAAAGGAAGACGAAGCCTGGCGCGAGCCGCTCTTGCGCGCGATTGCGGAAAATGTCGGTCTTCTGGCAGAGGGCGATGAAGCCAATTTCATGAACCGCGTGCATCTGGCGAGCAACGGCTCGGCGCAACGTCCCGCCGAGGGGACGCCTCCGCCTCCGGCCCCAGCCAGTTCGCGCGCCTCGGGAGAAAACCGGTCTGGACCGCTTGCCGATGGGCTCAAAAGGCTCTTCCGGCGCGATTCCTAATCGCACCCTCCCCCTCACACCAACTTTCGAACAGGCATCGCCATGGGTTTCAAATGCGGCATCGTCGGGCTGCCCAACGTCGGCAAGTCCACCTTGTTCAACGCGCTCACCAAGACGGCCGCGGCGCAGGCTGCGAATTATCCCTTCTGCACGATCGAACCGAACACCGGTGAAGTCGCGGTCCCCGATCCGCGCCTCAAGCGCATTGCGGAGATCTCGAAATCCGCCCAAACGGTACCGACCCGCCTCACCTTCGTCGACATTGCCGGCCTCGTGCGCGGAGCCTCCAAGGGCGAGGGCCTCGGCAACCAGTTTCTCGCCAACATCCGCGAAGTCGATGCCATCGCGCATGTCTTGCGTTGCTTCGAAGACGGCGATGTCACCCATGTGGAGGGCCGCATCGATCCCGTAGCCGACGCGGAGACGGTCGAAACCGAACTGATGCTTGCCGATCTCGAAAGCCTTGAACGCCGTGTCGTGGCGATGCGCAAAAAGGCGACCGCCAAAGACAAGGAAGCGCTCGCCTTTCTGCCCGTGATGGAAAAGGCGCTCGAGGCCCTGCAGGAAGGCCGCATGGTGCGTACGATCCGCGCCGAACTTGCCGACGAGGATCGGGCGATCCTGCGCACGCTCGGGCTTTTGACGTCCAAGCCCGTCCTCTACGTCTGCAACGTGGCGGAAGACGAAGCCGCCACAGGCAACGCACATTCCGCTCGCGTCGCAGAACGTGCCGCCGCCGAAGGGGCCGCCTGCGTCGTCATCTCCGCCTCGATCGAAGCGGAAATCGCCCAGCTCGACGCTGAAGAACAGGCCGATTATCTTGCCGACCTCGGCCTTGAGGAGCCGGGCCTCGATCGGCTTATCCGTGCCGGCTACGAGCTTCTGGATCTGATCACCTTCTTCACGGCCGGGCCGAAGGAAGCGCGCGCCTGGACGATCCGGCGCGGCTCGCGAGCCCCACAGGCCGCAGGCACGATCCACTCCGATTTCGAACGCGGCTTCATTCGCGCGCAGACCATCAAATACGATGACTTCATCGAGCTCGGCGGAGAGACGGCCGCCAAGGAGGCGGGTCGGGCGCGCGACGAAGGCAAGGAATACGTCGTCGAAGACGGCGACGTGCTTCTGTTCAAGTTCAACGCCTGAACCTTTGGGCCTCAACCTTTGGGCCTGAACGTCTGGGCCTGAACGTCTGGGCACGAACGCCTCGACAGGAAATTTTGTCGACCCTAAGAATGGGGCATGTTGCATTTCGAGGATTTTCATCCCGGCCTTGAGCTGCCCCTTGCGCCCTATGCCGTGAGCCGCGAGGCGATCATCGCCTTTGCGGCGGAGTTCGATCCCCAGCCATTCCATCTCGACGAAGCCGCCGCGGCATCAAGCATGCTCGGGGGTCTCGCCGCGTCGGGCTGGCACAGCTCGGCGATGTTCATGCGCATGATGTATGATGGCTGGCTGAAAGACGCTGCCTCGATGGGCTCGTCCGGCATCGAGGAGGCGCGCTGGCTGAAGCCAGTGCGCCCCGGCGATCACCTCACCGGCGTCTCGCTCGTCCTCGAAAAGCGACCCTCCGCCAGCCGTCCGCATCTCGGCGTGGTGCGATTCGAACATCGGGTCGCCAACCAGAACGATCAGCTCGTCCTGACGATGACCAACCCCATCGCCTTCCGGCTCCGCGAGACGGCGGCATGAAGACGTTCGAAGCGATCCAGATCGGCGAGCGCATCGTGCTCGGCTCGTATCATTTCACGAGCGAGGAAATCGTCCGTTTCGCAGAAGCCTTCGATCCGCAGGATTTCCATCTCAGCGAAGAAGCTGCACAAAACGGGCCCTTCGGCCGCCTCGCCGCCTCCGGATGGCACACGGCCGCGATCTTCATGAAACTGTGGATCGCCTATTCCAAGGAAGAGGCCGAGCGCGGGGATGACTTCGATCCGCGCAATGCCGGTCCTTCCCCGGGATTTGAAGCCCTCAAATGGGTGCAGCCGGTGTTCGCCGGAGACACCCTCACCTACACGACCGAGGTCATCGACAAGAAGGAAAGCGCGTCGCGTCCGGAATGGGGGCTCGTCGTCATGCGCAATGAGGCCCACAAGCAAGACGGAGCGCTTGCCTATACCTTCATCGGCAAGGTCTTCGTACGGCGTGAGAGGCCCTCAGACGCGCGATAGACCTCAGGCGCCATCAATCCCTCCGATACTCACCGTCAGTCGCCAGCGAAGCTCACAAGCGTGCGCACGGGCACACCAAGCTTTTCCAACTTGGCCGCCCCGCCGAGATCCGGCAGATCGATGACGAAGACTGCGGCGACCACATCGGCTCCGATCTGCTGCATCAGTCGGATGGCCGCGTCCGCCGAGCCGCCCGTCGCGATGAGATCGTCGACGAGGATCACCTTTTCCTGCGGACGAATCGCGTCCTTGTGTATCTCCATTTCGTCCAGCCCGTATTCGAGGCTGTAGGCGATGCGCACCGTGTCGTAAGGCAGCTTGCCCTTTTTGCGGATCGGCACGAAGCCGGCGGACAGCTGGTGCGCGACGGCGCCACCCAGGATGAAGCCGCGGGCCTCGATGCCGGCGACCTTGTCGATCTTGGAGCCGGCCCAGGGCTGAACCAGTTCATCGACCGCACGCCGGAAGGCGCGCGCATCCCCCAACAATGTGGTGATGTCGCGAAACGCGATTCCCGGCTTCGGATAATCCGGAATTGTCCGAATGGTGCTCTCGAGCTTGTCGATCAGGCTGTTCATCCCTCGCCCCAGCTGCCTCAGCTTTCGTCCGCTTTTGCGCGAACGGCCAGTGGCTTAGCACCGGATAGCCGCGACGGCCAGATGGGCATCTTGCCGCCGGACAAAGGCTGCCGCGCGGCGCCGGCAATTGACACCATAGACCCAAGCACGGGTCTCGCATGCGCTCAAAAAGGAATGGCCGCGGACGAGCCGCGGCCATCGAAAACGTCGGGTCGGAGTGAGCGGAGATCAGTGCTCCACGTTCGACCAGACCTTGCGCTTCACATAGTAGACGAGTCCCAAGAAGACGAGCAGGAAGGCGATCACGGTGAAGCCCATCGACTTGCGCGCCTCCATGTGCGGCTCCGCCGCCCACATCAGGAACGCAGCGACGTCGCGAGAATACTGGTCCACCGTCTGCGGAACGTCGTTGTTCGGATCGTCGTCCTGGTTCTGCGCATACTCGATCAGATCGTCGAACAAGGGGGGCGGCATCGCCAGGGCGGCAGCGTACATGTAATGCGGATTGTAGTACTGCCCCGGGAGAACCGTCACGCCCTCAGGCGCTTCGTCCTCATAGCCCGTCAGAAGTGCGTGGATGTAGTCAGGCCCGCCCTCCTGATACGTGGTGAAAATATCGATCAGGAATTGCGGAAAGCCGCGTTCCACGCCGCGTGCCTTGGCCAGCACGGACATATCCGGCGGGACAGCGCCGCCATTGGCGTAGCGGGCCGCCTCGTCGTTCGGGAACGGAGACGGGAAATAGTCCGACGGCCGGCCCGGCCGCTCGAACATCTCACCCGTGTCGTCCGGACCGTCCTGGATCTGGTATTCGGCCGCGAGCGCTTCCACCTCCTCTTCGGAGAAGTGGGGACCGCCCTCCCAGCCGAGAGCACGGAACGGCACGCGCTTCATCGAGTGGCAGGCCGAGCACACTTCCCGATAGACCTGGAAGCCACGCTGCAGCTGCTGCTGATCGAATTTGCCGAAGGGCCCGGCGAAGCTCCACTCCATCTCTTCCGGCTCTTCGAGCGGGAAATGAGGGAGTGCCGATTCTTCGGGTTTCGCCTCCGGAGATTCCGGAGCCGCCGGAGCGTCTTGCTGGGCTGCCGCCACGGACAGTCCGGCCAGAACGAGAACGCCAGCTGCCGAAAGACGCGTTATGGATTTAAGCATTGTCGTCATGGTGTTTGTCGCAGTTCCGTCTCGCATCAGCCGCGTCGTTCCGGGGAGGCCGCCGCTTCGGCCGGCGTTCCGCCACCCCCGCTCTTATGCTTGGAAAGCACAGCCTCGGTGATGGAAGTCGGGCGAGGCCTCGGCTTCTCGATGTACCCCAGCAGCGGGAAGATGATGAGGAAGTGGACGAAATAGTATGCCGTCAGCAGCTGCGTGGCGAGCACGTACCAGCCTTCCGGCGGCTTGGCACCGAAATAACCAAGGCAGATGACGTCGGCCACGAAGATCCAGAAGAAGATGCGATAGAGCGGACGATAGGCCGCCGACATCACCTTCGACTTGTCCAGCCAAGGCAGGAAGAAGAGCACGATGATCGAGGCGAACATCGCGATCACGCCGCCGAGCTTTGACGGGATGGCCCGCAGAATCGCATAGAACGGCAGGAAGTACCATTCCGGCACGATGTGCGGCGGCGTCACCAGCGGGTTGGCGACCGTGTAATTGTCCGGGTGGCCGAGATAGTTCGGCAGGTAGAACAAGAACCACGCGAAGAACAGCGCGAAGGCGACCATCGCCACCGCGTCCTTCATGGTCGCATGCGGCGTGAACGGCACCACATCGCTGCGCGACTTCGGCTCGATGCCTGTCGGGTTCGTCTGGCCGGTCACATGGAACGCCCAGACGTGGAGAATGACCACGCCGACGATCATGAACGGCAGCAGATAATGCAGCGAGAAGAACCGGTTCAGCGTCGGATCGCCGACCGCGAAGCCGCCCCACAGCCAGTGGGTGATGCCTTCGCCGACCAGCGGGATCGCCGAGAACAGGTTGGTGATGACGGTGGCGCCCCAGAAGCTCATCTGGCCCCAAGGAAGCACGTAGCCCATGAAGGCCGTCGCCATCATCAGGAGGAAGAGGATGACGCCCAGGATCCACTGGATTTCGCGCGGCGCCTTGTAGGAACCGTAATAAAGGCCGCGGAACATGTGGATGTAGACCGCGATGAAGAACATCGACGATCCGTTGGCGTGCATGTAGCGCAACAGCCAACCGTAGTTCACGTCGCGCATGATGTGCTCGACGGAATTGAAGGCGATCGCGGAATTGGCGGCGTAGTGCATCGCCAGCACCACGCCGGTGAGGATCTGAACCACGAGCACGAGGCTCAGGATCGCGCCGAAGGCGTAGGAATAGTTGAGGTTCCGCGGGATCGGATAAGCGATAAAGGAATCGTACATGAGCCGCGGCAGCGGCATGCGCGAATCGATCCAGCGTTCAACGCCGGTGCGCGGTTGGTATTCGGATGTACCCTGCATTCTCGTTCTCCGCCGCTCAGCCGATCGTGATTGTGTTGTCGTCGCTGAAGGCCGTGGTGGGGATCAACATGTTCTCCGGCGCCGGCCCATGACGAATGCGCCCGGCCGTGTCGTAGACCGAGCCGTGGCAGGGGCAGAACCAGCCGTTGTAATCACCCGCCTCGCCCATCGGGACGCAGCCGAGATGGGTGCAGATGCCGACCATCACGAGAAACTCTTCGCGGCCCGGTGCGGCGCGATTTTCATCGGTCGCCGGCGCGTTGCCGTCGAGGTTGTCGTTGCGTGCGATCGGATCCTTGAGGTCGGAGAGAGGCGTATTCTTCGCCGCTTCCACCTCTTCAGGAGTGCGGTAACGGATGAACACGGGCTTGCCGCGCCACATCACCGTGATCGACTGCCCCGCCTCCATGGCGGAGATGTCGACATCGATCGAAGCAAGCGCCAAGGCGGAGGCATCCGGGTTCATCTGGTCGATGAACGGCCATGCCAACCCAGCTACGGCCACGACCGCGGCAGCGCCCGTGGCGATGACGAAAAAGTCTCGCCTCGACGGTTCACTGCTGTGCGGATCTGGCGCAGCGGCGGAATCAGGAACGGTAGTCGGATATGTATTAGCGGACACGAATTCTACCCTCGCAGGTCGGACGGCCATTTGCGACTGGAAGAGCGCGAAGACGCGATAGCCAGCCGACTCCGCTTGCTCCACGCAGCTCCCAGCGAAGACCAAGCGCGCGGCCTCTTAGCGCCCCTGGTTTCATTTGTCACCCTTGCCCAAGGCTTGTCCAGTGACGCTTAGACGAACACGCCACAATGTCGCGCCTCATCCTCCACTTTTGCGTCAAGCAACGTCGAGGCTGATCTCACGCGGCGCCAAGAAACCACCGGACTGGCGTTCCCATAGCTTTGCATAGACACCGTTTTTTTCGAGCAATGTCTGGTGCGTGCCGGCTTCGACAATCTCCCCGCGATCAAGGACGACAAGACGATCCATAGCAGCAATCGTCGACAAACGGTGGGCGATGGCGATTACGGTCTTGCCTTGCATCAACCGCTCAAGATTTTCCTGAATCGCGGCCTCGGCTTCCGAATCGAGCGCCGAGGTCGCCTCGTCGAGAACCAGGATCGGAGCATCCTTGAGCAGGACACGCGCGATCGCGATACGCTGGCGCTGACCGCCCGACAGTTTCACGCCGCGCTCGCCGACGAGAGCGTCGTAACCGGAGCGGCCGCGATGATCGGAAAGATTGTCGATGAATTCGGCCGCTTCGGCGGCGCGCGCCGCCTCTTCGTACTGATCTTCGTCTGCATCCGGGCGTCCGTAGACGATGTTGTCGCGCACCGAACGATGCAGAAGAGCCGTATCCTGCGTGACGACACCTATCGCGGCCCGCAGCGAGGCCTGGGTCACCTCCGAGATGTCCTGCCCGTCGATGAGGATGCGCCCGCCTTCGAGGTCGTAAAAGCGCAGGAGAAGGCTCACCAAAGTCGATTTGCCGGCCCCCGACACACCCACGAGGCCCAAGCGCTCGCCCGGACGCACATGCAACGACAGATCCTCAATCACGCCACCGCCGCGACCGTAGTGAAAGCGAATGTGCTCGAAGCTGATGCCTCCCCCGCTGACGGCGAGATCTTTGGCGTCCGGCTTGTCGAGCACCTCGTGGGGTCGGGAGATCGTCTCCAGCCCATCCTGGACGATGCCGATATGCCGGAACAATGCGGAAAGCTGGAACATCACCCAGCCGGCCATCGTGGACAGCCTCGTGGCGAGCGCAAGGCCGGTGGCGATGGCACCGACGGTGATGGCGTTTGCCTGCCAGAGCCAGAGCGAGGTCACGGCAATCGAAACGACAAGACCCGCATTTAGGATGGTGAGGACCGCGCGGATCGTCGTCACCTGACGTGTCAGGATCCGCAAGCGCTCCACGAAGGTGCCGATCGCCTGGCGAACGAAGCTTTCCTCCGTCTCCGCTTCGGCGAAGAGCTTGACGGTCTGGATATTCGTATAGCTGTCGACGATGCGGCCATTGACGATGGAGCGCTGGTTGGAAACGCGCTTTGCGGCCCCACGCAGCCGCGGGATCATCACGTAAGCGAGAACGACGTACCCGCCGAGCCACACGATGACGGGCAGCATCAGACGCAGATCGGCCTGCCCCAGGAGAACGAGAGCGGTGATGGCGAAGACCAATACGGTCCAAAGCGTCTCCGCCAGCCCGGTGACGAAATCCGCAAGCGAGATCCCCGTCTGCATGACCTTGTTGGCGATGCGCCCGGCGAAATCGTTGGCGAAGAAGGAAACGCTCTGGCGCAGAACATGTCGGTAGCTCTGCCACCGCACGAGATTGGCGAAATTCGGCGCCACGCTCTGCTCGCTCAAAAGACTGTTTGCGGTGACGAAGGCGGGTCGCAGGACGAGCACCACGAACGCCATCCCCAGCAAGGTCAGACCATGGTCGGACCAGAACGTCTCCCGGTTCGCGCTGCCGATCATATCGACGAGCCTGCCGATAAAGGAAAAAACCACGGCATCGGTCACGGCGGAGCCGAGCCCCGTCGCCAGCAATGCGGCCAGCGGCCAACCCATCTGGCGGGCGTAATGCCAGATGAAGGCCATCGTCGTTGCCGGAGGCTGGGCGGATTCAGGCCTGAGAGGATCGATCAGGCGCTCGAAGAAGCGAAACATGGGTGCCTATATGGCGCGGCTTTGCGATGGCGAGAAGACGTGCTTCTTCTTGCCACGCTTCGCCTTCCGTCTGCAGAGCCCATCCGCAAACCCCTAGCCGCACAGCCATGATCGATATCGCGCTCTTCCAACCCGACATTCCGCAAAATGCCGGGGCAATCCTTCGGCTCGGCGCGTGTTTCGGCGCGACCGTCCACATCATCCATCCTGCGGGCTTCGTCCTCTCCGACAGAAACCTGAAGCGCGCGGGGATGGATTACGTGGAGCTCGCAGCCCTTCGCGAGCACGACGATTTTGCGGCTTTCGAGATATGGAGGCGAGAAGCCGGCCGGCGGCTCGTCGCGCTGACGACACATGGGCGCGAGAGCCTGCCGGATTTCGCGTTCACTGCCGACGACATCCTGCTTCTCGGACGGGAATCGGCGGGACTGCCGAGCGATGTCCGCGACCGGGTCGATCGCCTCCTGCGCCTGCCGATCCGGCCTACGACGCGCTCGCTCAACGTCGCCAATGCGGCCTCGATCGCGCTGTTTGAAGCGCTGAGGCAGACCGGCGGCTTTCCCGCTTCCAATTAGGTTTCCGTCGCGCCAGTCTCACGTGGAGGATCAGGTCAATCGGCGGTCGGCAGCCGGCGCATGGTGAACTCGATGTCGCCATTGTCCAGTTCGCGCCAGCTTTCGACCTCGCTCTGATAGGCTTCGCGCGGAAAGCGCTGCAGGAATTCGCGGGCGCGTTCTCGCGCCCGCGGCCGAGGCAGAACGAAGGTCTCGCGCCGCCAGATATCGAGACCTTCGGGTGCTGATTGCCTTGCGCTGCGTCTATGCGAGAAGTCGCCGTTCATCGCGCCAACCTCCGGGGCGCCGATCTCCTGCCACGCCCGATCTCAATATAGCGCAGCGCGCAGTCTTCTGCGAATCAGACGAATCGCAGGCGGCGTTCACATGCTGCCAGAACGGGGATGCGCGACATCTCGCAGAGCAAGCCCCATGGCGATCCAGGCCGAGCCGATCACGATCAGATCGACGGCGAGGAAGATGCCGAGGGCCCAAAGGCTCGAGGCCGGCCAGCCGATCAGAATGACGACGCCGATCAAGATGGTGAGAAGCCCGGAGGCGAGAACGTATCCCCATCGCCGCTGCGGGCGCATCGAGAAGGCGAGGAAGGTGCGCACACCGCCCGCGAAGATCAGCACCACGCCGAGAAGCCAGGTCAGGATCACCGCCGCAAACAGCGGCGCCACGAAAATCATCGCAGCGGCAACGACATAGAGCGCACCGATCAGGATCCACAGGAAGAAGCGCGACCAACGGCGCGACTGGATGCCATGGGCCACCTCGGCAAAGCCGGAGAGAAGCATCATGATGCCGATGAGATAGACGCTGGCGACCGTCGCCGTCACGATCGCGATGAAGCCCAATAGGCCACCAATCAAAGCGATCGCGCCGAAGGCCACGAGCCAGCCCCAGCGCTCCGCCAGCGTTTCCTGCATTTCTCGGTCTCTCGGGCCGAGCCCGCCAAAATCGCTTTCGTACATGGCAATCTCCATATCTTCTCGTTGTCAGAAGGAACTCAAGCCACGCAGTTCGGTTGCCGCGATCAAAGCCATGCTTTAAGCGCGAGACAATGAGCCGCAACATGCACCTTTACCGGCCGGATCTCGACGCTCTCAGCGTGCCGGACGACATCGATGCCAAAAAGGTAGAAGCCCGCACCTGGTTCGAGGCTCTTCGCGACACGATTTGCAGTCGGCTCGAAGCCCTGGAGGATGCCGTGCCGGCCGACACCGCGGACGAGGCACCCGCCGGCCGCTTCGAGCGCACGCCGTGGGATCGGAGCGACCATTCGGGTGCGGCCGGAGGTGGCGGTGTCATGTCGGTGATGCACGGACGCGTCTTCGAAAAGGCCGGCGTCCATTGCTCGACCGTCTTCGGCGAATTCGCGCCAGAGTTTCGCGGGCAGATCCCCGGCGCCGATGAAGATCCGCGATTCTGGGCTTCCGGCATTTCTTTGATCGTGCATCCGCGCAACCCGCATGTGCCGGCCGCACATATGAACACGCGCATGGTGGTGACGAGCCGCCAATGGTTTGGCGGCGGCGCCGATCTGACGCCGGTCCTCGCCACACGGCGCAGCCAGGACGATCCGGACAGCCGCGATTTTCACGCTGCAATGGAAGTCGCCTGCCGGAGCCACACAGAAGTCGATTATCCGCGCCTCAAGACGTGGTGCGACGATTACTTCTACCTTCCCCACCGCGACGAGGCGCGCGGCATCGGCGGCATTTTCTTCGATTACCTGAATTCCGGCAGCGGCAGTGATGAAGGCTGGAAAGCCGACTTCCACTTTGTGCAAAAAGTGGGTCAGGCCTTCGCCGACATTTATCCCAAGCTCGTGGAACGCAACTTTGCGACCCCCTGGAGCGAGACCGAGCGCGAGGAGCAGCTCGTTCGCCGGGGACGTTATGTCGAATTCAATCTGCTCTACGACCGGGGCACGATTTTCGGGCTCAAGACGGGAGGCAACGTCGCCTCCATCCTGTCGTCGATGCCACCCGAGGTCCGGTGGCCGTAAGGACCCCTCACGCTGCTTTCAGGCGATGTCTTCTGCCTCCAGCGATCTGCCATTTGATGACGAGATGCGACCATAGGCACGTCTTGCGGCATTGAATCCGCCGAACGATCGCTCACATTGAAGAATGCGTCGGCAGCAAGTCCGATGTCATCAAGGCAAGGAGGAAGCCATGAAGACGATCACCTGTGGGGAACTCGTTCCCGGCTGCACCTACAAGGCCCGCGCTGAAACGGAAGCGGAGCTTCTGCAGAAGGTCTCCGAGCATGTGCGCAGTGCCCATCCGGGCATGGAGATGACGCCGAAGATGGTGGAAAAGGTCAAAGCCAAGGTGCACGACGAATAATCGTCCCTACACGACGACACTTCCCGAGCAAAACCTTAGAGAGGCCCGGCACCGCATGGCCGAATGCGGTGCCGCTGTGGGCATTATTGCCGGCGAGCCAGCGCCAAAAGCTCCTCGCGCGTGATCGCGAAATCGACCTCTAGCCAGCGCTCTTCCAACTCGTTGAGAAGTTTGCCGAGCTCCGGGCCCGGTTGATGGCCTGCGGCCAGCAGATCCTTGCCGCTCAGTGGGAATGTCGGCCGCTCATAATCGCGCACGAAGGCGAGCTGCCGCTTGCGCGCCGCGACTGCCCTCTCGTCCCCCTTCTCCCGGTCACGGGCGAGCGCCAAAAACAGCCGATCCGTGAGCGCGCGGCGGCCCGCAGAATACGCTCGGCGCGCCAGCAGCGCTTCAGAAAGCTCGCTCTCCGGCTCCGGCGTCTCCGCCCAAGAGACCAGACGCTCCGTTTCCTTTCGCGCCAGACGCAGACGGTTTGCCAGCTGATCAATGCGCGAGCGGTGCGGCGGGATGATCGCCATAAGCCTCAGGAGTGGATCGGGCGGGATCTCCTCGGCCCGTTCGGCGGCAACCACCCGCTCGATCGCATCGATGCCCCAATTTTCCGGAAGCGCCTTGTCGAGCGTTCCGGTGATGCGCATCCAGCGCAGGGCGCGCGAAGGGTCGGGCGCGGCGAGCAGCCTTTTCAGTTCCGACCAGACCCGCTCGGCCGACAGCACGGCAATGCCGGCCTTCAATCTCGAAGAGGCTTTCAGCCCTTCGGCATCGGGCCGCCCATCTCCATACCAGGCAAAAAAGCGAAAGAACCGAAGAATGCGCAGATAATCCTCGCGGATGCGCTCTTCGGGGTCGCCGACGAAGCGGATATTGCGCGCGGCAAGGTCGGGATAGCCGCCAAGCGGGTCGAAGACGTGGCCGCTCGCATCGCAGTAAAGCGCGTTCAGCGTGAAATCGCGTCGGCCTGCGTCTTCAGCCCAGTCATCCGTGAAGCGCACGACCGCATGGCGTCCGTCGGTCTCCACATCGGCCCGCAGCGTCGTCACTTCGAAAGGGTGGCCTTCGGCGATCACCGTCACCGTGCCGTGCTCGATGCCGGTCGGCACGCTTTTCAGTCCCGCGTCTTCTGCCGCCGTCACGACATCTTCGGGCAGCAGAACCGTCGCCATGTCGATGTCGCCGACGGGCTCACCCAGAAGCGCGTTGCGCACGGCCCCCCCGACGATGCGCGTCGCCCCCTCCTCGCTCTTCAAAGCATACATAACCCGCTTCAGCGTCGGCGCGTCGAGAAAGGGATGGCCGGCAAGGCTCGGCAGTTTCAAATCTTCTCTCCATAAAGCTCGTCGGCGAGCATCCTGATGATGCCGGCCGTAACGCCCCAGATGTATCGGTCGTGCCAGGGCATTTCGAAAAAGTAGCGCGCACGGCCTTGCCAGATGCGGCTCTTCTTACGGTGGTTGCTTGAATCCATCAGAAAGGCGAGCGGCGTCTCGAAGGCCGCCGCCACCTCATGCGGGTTGAGACTGAGCGGCTGGCCGGGTTTCACGACCGCCAAAACCGGAGCAATGCGAAAGCCGGAGGCTGTCAGATAATCCGGCGCGCGCAGGACCACTTCGACGGCCGAAGGCCGAAGGCCGATCTCCTCTTCCGCCTCGCGGAGCGCCGCTTCCTCGGCCGTCTCGCCGGGATCGATCTTGCCGCCGGGAAAGGCGACCTGCCCGGCATGGCTGCTCAAGCGTTCCGTGCGTTGGGTCAGGATCACACGCGCTTCGCCCGGGTAATCGACGACGGGGACGAGGACCGCCGCATCGCGCCGCTTCATCGCTGCGAACATGGCCGAAAGTTCAGGATTGATGCTGTGGTCGCCATATTCGCGCGGGGCATGGGCCTCCGTCGCGAAGGCGTTCTCGGCGCGGCGACGAAATTCGTCCGCCGTATAGGGAATCGTTTCTTTCACATAAGTCATCCTGCGCCGTCTTCGGAGTGTTCCGGCAGTGAGAAGAACGTCCCGGCGGATATAAGGCCAAGAGCGCCTTCTCGCTCCTGCGCCAGATCGACGAGGTCGTGCGTGAGCGCGCGCGTGAGAAGCGCCTCCAGCCCCGCCCGAACGGTGACATACGGCTTCACACCGAGCGTCTGCGGCTCGATGGCGAATCGGATGGGATGCGCGGCATCGGCCGTGACGACATCGTCGACATTGGTTCGGAAGGTGAGCCTTCGCTCATCCGCCTCTCCGTCCACAGCCATTTCGACAGCCAGAAAGGGCGCATCATCGACATGGATGCCGACCTTCTCCACGGGTGTCACGAGCACGTATTCGCCGTCCGGCTCACGTCTCAGCACCGAGGCGAAAAGACGGACGAGCGCTGGCCGCGTAATGGGTGTGCCCATATAGAACCAGGTTCCATCCGCGGCGATGCGCATGTCGATGACACCGCAATGGGGCGGATCCCACTTTTCCACCGGACGCGCAGGAGCTCCTTCGCCGGCGCGGCGCATGAGCTCGGCGAGGCCCGGCGGCAGTTCACCTTTCTTTGTTCCTCTTTCCATCGCCCCGTTCCGGTCCATCTCTTAATCTGTAAAGGCTGAGATCTCTTCGCCCCCGGCATGACACAATCGGCCATGAAAACGAAGGTGTGGGGCAGATGCGGCAACCGGCAACCACGGATCAGGCCTAATGAGTGCAATGACGCAGCCAGAAACCAATCCGGACGAGATCGTCCGCGAGGCGGAAAAGACCGTCGACCTGCTCGGTCAGGTGCGCGAGGCGATCGGCCGGGTGATTTATGGTCAGGACGTCGTGGTCGAGCGGGCCCTCATCACGCTTCTGTCGGGCGGGCATGGCGTTCTCGTCGGCGTGCCGGGCCTCGCCAAGACCAAGCTCGTGGAAACGCTCGGCACCGTGCTTGGGCTCCATGCCCGGCGCATTCAGTTCACGCCAGATCTGATGCCCTCCGATATTCTGGGCGCCGAAGTCCTGGAAGAAAGTGGTGACGGACGGCGCGCCTTTCGTTTCATCCGCGGCCCGATCTTCGCTCAGCTCCTCATGGCCGATGAAATCAACCGCGCCAGCCCGCGGACGCAATCGGCGCTTCTCCAGGCCATGCAGGAGCAGCATGTGACGATCGCGGGGCAACGCCACGATCTGCCGCAGCCTTTCCATGTGCTCGCGACGCAGAACCCGCTGGAGCAGGAAGGCACCTATCCGCTTCCCGAAGCTCAGCTCGACCGCTTCTTGATGCAGATCGACATCCTCTATCCCGATCTTCAGTCGGAAAGGCGGATGCTGCTTGAGACGACCGGCGCCCACAACGCGGTGACGGAGACCGTCCTCGACGCCGAGCAATTGATGGCGATCCAATCGCTGGTGCGGCGCATGCCGGTCGGCGACGGCATCATCGATGCGATCCTGAAACTCGTGCGTTCCGTACGGCCGGACGAAGCCCAGCCCGAAATGGCCGACCGCATCGCCTGGGGGCCGGGCCCGCGCGCCAGTCAGGCGCTGATGGTGACGGTTCGTGCTCGCGCCCTTCTCGACGGTCGCCTTGCCCCCTCGCTCGACGATGTCGAAGCACTCGCTCTGCCGATCCTGCAGCACCGGATGGCCGTCACCTTCGCCGCACGTGCCGACGGCATGAGCGTCCAGGACATCATTCGTCGGGCCATCGAGCAGGCCCTCTGACGCTGATGGCAGCCGGCGCTCCCCCTCATCACACAGGATCGGTCGCCGACGCGCGAAGCCTTGCCGCACGCCTGCCCGACCTCCTGGTCGCCGCCCATCGCGTGGCCGCCAATGCGATGTTCGGATCGCATGGCAGGCGCAGGCCGGGCACCGGCGAAACCTTCTGGCAATACCGCTCCTATCAGCCCGGCGAACCGGCGAAGCGCATCGATTGGCGACGGTCCGCGCGCGACCATCACCTGTTTGTCCGCGAACGCGAATGGGAGGCGGTGCAGACGGTCTGGCTGTGGCCCGACCTTTCGCCTTCCATGCGCTTTCGCTCGCGGCTTGCGGCACAGGAAAAGGCGGAGCGCGCTCTTATTCTCATTCTGGCGCTCGCGGAGCTTTTGGGGCGCGGCGGTGAACGCGTCGGCATACCTGGCCTTGTCCCGGCCCGTCCCGGACGCGATCTGCCGGAGCGCTTTGCCGAAGCGCTGCTTCGTGGCGAGCTTGCCGACGACTGGCCGACGACTGCGCCGATCAAACCGCTTTCCGACGTCGTCATCGTCAGCGATTTTCTCACCGATCCTGAGACGATCCACGATCGTTTCCGTCATGCGGCCGAAAAGACAGCCCGTCTGCACCTTCTGCAAATTCTCGACCCGGCCGAAGAGACCTTTCCTTATGGCGGGCGCCTCGAATTCGAAGATCCGGAGACCGGCGGCACCTGGCTCGCGGAGCGCGCCGACCTTCTCAAGGAGGGCTACCGCGCTCGGCTTCTCGCGCATCGCGACGAGATCGCCCGCCTCGCACAACGAGCCGGCTTTTCCTTCAGCGTGCACCATACGGACCGTCCCGCCTCGGAAGGGCTTCTCGTTCTGCAGTCGAGCCTGGCCGGCCCGAGCGAACGACGCTTGAGCGCATGATCGCCAATTTCGCGTTTCTCTCACCCTGGATGCTTGCGGCGTTCGCCGCGCTGCCGCTCTTGTGGTTCATCCTGCGCCTCACGCCGCCGCGGCCGACGCGGGAGATCTTTCCTCCGACGCGCATTCTCTTCGGCATCCAGGAAGAGCAACGGACACCGCGGCGCACACCGTGGTGGTTGACCGCGCTTCGGCTTTTGCTTGCTGCCCTCATCATCCTGGCTCTCGCGAGGCCTGCCCTGCAGCCCTCCGCCAATCTCGCAGAGACCCGGGAAGGCCCGCTCCTCATCGTCCTCGACAACGGCTGGGACAGCGCTCAGGACTTTGCGACGCGCCGCGACGTCGCCGCCAGACTGATCGACGAGGCCGGACGTGGCGATCGCCCCGTTGCCATCGCGGCAAGCGCCGGCGAGGCCAACGCCAATCTCGCGCCGACCTCCCCAAGCGAGGCGGCAAGACGACTTGCCGCGATCGAACCCGAGCCCTTCCCCGCCAACCGTCAGGCACTTGCGGACAGACTCGCCGAGCTCTTCCCGGCCAACTCCGCGGAAGTCGTGTGGATCGGCTCGGTTCTCGACGGCGGCGATGGCGGCAGTTTCGCGGCGGCCCTTAAGACCATCGATGCAGATCCGCTCCTCATTACGGCGCCCGCCGCACTCTCCGTCCTGCGTCCGCCCCGCAACGCCGCAGACCGCGCCGACGTGCGCGTGAGCCGCATCGGGCCGGCCGCCGGCATCACACTCGCCGGCTTCGACAGCGAAGGCCGCCGTCTCGTCGACACTGAGACGAACCTTGCAGCCAACACCGATACGGACGTGGAAATTCAGCTTCCGACGGAGATGCGCAACGAAATCGCGCGGTTTGAAATCATCGGCACGGAGAGCGCGGGTGCCGTGCAACTCCTCGACGGACGCTGGCGCCGCAAAGCCGTCGGCCTGATCGCCGGAGAAGCGGGCGATGCGGCACAACCGCTTCTTGCCCCCCTCACCTATGTGGAGCGGGCTCTGTCGCCTTATACGGACATCAAAGAGCAAAGCGGAGAAACCTCGCCACAGGCGATCGACAAGCTTCTGACCACAGGCGTCTCCGTGCTCGTCCTCACCCAGACAGGCAATCTGCCGCCGGAGACCGTCGACAAGCTGCGCCGATGGATTGCGGCCGGTGGCACGCTGCTGCGCTTCGCGAGCCCGAATATCGGCGCAAGCGATCCTGAGCTTCTGCCCGTTGAACTTCGCGAAGGCGAGCGCGCGCTCGGCGGTTCGCTGTCCTGGGAGGAACCTCAGGCAATCGGTCGGCTTTCACCGGAGAGCCCCTTTCGTGCCATCGAAATCCCGGCCGATGTGCGCATCCGTCGCCAGATCCTGGCCGAACCGCGCTCGCTGCCGCAGGCAGAGACCTGGGCGGAGCTTTCCGATGGAACACCCCTCATCACGGCCGTCACACGCGGTCAGGGCCGCATCATCCTCTTCCATGTAACGGCAGATCCCCGCTGGTCGAATCTGCCGATCTCCGGCGCCTTCGTGGACATGCTGCGTGCGATCGTCGATACGGCCGAGCCTGCCGTTCGCCTGCCGCCGGAGAATATGGCCTCCGGCGAGGTCGCGCCGACACCCGCACGCGCGCCTTCGCGCAGTTCGCCCTGGAAGCCCGCCTCCGTCCTGGATGGCTACGGGCGCCTGCGCCCGCCGGGATCAAAAGCCGCTCTCGTCGCGGACATCGACGCGGCAGCGGCCAGCGCCATCACGCCCCCTGGCCTCTACGAACGCGGTGGCGATATTCGCGCCCTGAACACGGTGACGGACGAAACGGATCTGACCCCGCTCGATCCCAACGCCATCGGCTGGTCGGGGCGTGTCGGCTCGCTCACACCCGAACGGGCGAAGCCCCTGTGGCCGTGGATACTTGCCATTGCCGCCCTTCTTGCCGCGCTCGACGGTCTCGCGGTCCTGGCGCTGTCCGGTCGCCTCGTCCCCCGGCGCGCGGTGACCGCTGGTCTCGCGCTTGCCGCCCTGGTCGCGATCGCTGCACCGAACAAAGTCTCCGCGCAGGAAGTCTCGGCCGAAGATGCACTTGCCGGCACGCTCGAAACCAGGCTCGCCTACGTCATCACCGGCGACACGCTCGTGGACGAAACCAGCCGGGCGGGGCTCAGAGGCCTGACCGAATACCTCGCTGGACGGACGGCGCTTGAACCCGGGCAGCCGGTTGGGCTCGACCTCGCGACCGACGAGCTCTCCTTCTACGCGCTCATCTACTGGCCGATGAGTGCGGGCCAGACACCGCCTTCGGCGGAGGTGATGGCGAAGGTCGATGCCTATATGCAGAACGGCGGCACGATCCTCTTCGATACGCGAGACGCCGGCAATCCGATGCCAAACTCGGCCCTCAGCGCCACGCCGGAAACGCAGGCCCTGCGGCAGATCCTGTCCGAGATCGACGTGCCGGCCTTGCAGCCGGTGCCGCCCGACCACGTTCTGACCAAGGCTTTTTATCTTCTCAGCACGTTTCCAGGCCGCTGGGACCAGTCGCAGCTCTGGGTGGAGGCGATCGCCGATCAGCCGGACGATACGGGACGGCCGGCCCGCGGCGGTGACGGTGTCTCGCCGATCCTGATCACGGGCAACGACTTTGCCGCAGCCTGGGCGATCTCAGCCGACAACAGTTTTCTCTATCCGACCATTCCCGGCGACCAGCGCCAGCGTGAAATGGCGTTCCGCGCCGGCGTCAACATCGTCATGTACACGCTGACCGGGAATTACAAAGCCGATCAGGTCCACATCCCGGCGCTCTTGGAGCGCCTCGGCCAATGAACAATTTCGTCTTTCACCTCGAGCCCCTTCTGCCCTGGTGGCTCATTGGCGGGCTTGGCGGCCTTCTTCTCGTCGTCGCTCTCTACGTCTTGTTTCGCCGTCTGTCGGGCGCCTTTTTGCGGCTTCTTGCCGGCGCACTTCTCGTCTTCGCTCTCACAAACCCAGTCCTTGAGAGAGAGGAACGCGAGCCCCTGCCGTCTGTCGTGGCCGTCGTGGTCGACGACAGCGGCAGCCAGGGGATCGGCGAGCGGCGTGCGCAGACCGAGCAGGCCGTCGCGCAGCTCAAAGAGCGCATCGGCGCGCTCTCGGGCTTCGAAGTGCGCGAAGTCCATGTCGGCGACGCCCCGGACGACAGCGGCACGGCGCTTTTCGGCGCTCTCTCCAAGGCGGTCGACGACGTGCCGCCCGATCGCCTCGGCGGCGCGATCATGGTGACGGACGGCATCGTCCACGATACCCCCTCGTCTCCCGAAAGCCTCGGCTTCAACGCTCCTGTCCATGCGCTCATCACCGGCGAGGAAGACGAATACGACCGGCGCATCGTGCTTGAACGGGCGCCGCGTTTTGCAATTTTGGGCGAAGACCAGACCATCACCTACCGTGTCATCGATCCACGGCTTTCTCCGGGAAGTCTTGTGCGCGTGACGCTCCGCATCGATGGGCGCGAGGTCGCGACCGACATGGCGGTGGTCGGTGAAGATCAGGTCATCGACCTTCCGATCGAGCATGCGGGACGCACGATCGTGGAACTCGAGGTCGAACCGGCAGAGGGCGAACTCACCACGGACAACAATGTCGCCGTCGCTGATATCGACGTGGTGCGCGAGCATTTGCGAGTGCTTCTCGTCTCCGGCGAGCCCCATGCCGGCGAGCGCACTTGGCGCAACGTCCTGAAATCCGACGCGGCCGTCGACCTCGTCCACTTCACCATCCTGCGTCCACCGGAAAAGCAGGACGGGACGCCTATCCACGAATTGTCGTTGATCGCGTTCCCGACACGCGAGCTCTTTGCGGAAAAGATCGACGAATTCGATCTCATCATCTTCGACCGCTATCAGCGGCGCGGTGTCCTGCCGATCCTCTACTTCGACAACATCGCTCGGTATGTGCGAGATGGCGGGGCGGTGCTGATTGCGGCAGGGCCCGATTACGCCTCGACGGCGAGCCTTTATTCCACGCCCCTCGGCGGCATTTTGCCGGCGGCCCCGACCGGCAACGTGACAGAGGCGCCTTATCGGGCGGAGATCACCGACCTCGGGCGCAAGCATCCCGTGACCCGCGACCTGCCCGGCGGGGATACCTCCCCGCCAAGCTGGAGCCGCTGGTTCCGCCTCATCGATACGGACGTCACGGCCGGCGACGTCGCCCTCAAAGGCCAGGACGGCAAGCCGCTTCTGGTTCTCGCACATGAGAACGAAGGGCGTATCGCCATGCTTCTCTCCGATCAGGCCTGGCTCTGGGCGCGAGGCTTCGAGGGCGGAGGCCCGCACGGCGCGCTCCTCAGACGGATCGTGCACTGGCTGATGGGCGAACCGGAGCTTGAAGAAGAAGCGCTGACAGCGCGCGCGGACGGCAACAGCCTGGTCGTGGAGCGACAGACGCTCGGTTCCGAGAAGCCCGAAATCAAGGCGACGGGACCGGACGACAAAACCAATCCGGTCCCCATGAGTGAGGCGGAACCCGGTCTTTGGCGAGGGCGCATCGATAATGCCTCTCTTGGCCTCTACAAGGTCAGCGACGGCAAGATGAGTGCGCTTGCCCATATCGGTGTGGCAGACCCCGTGGAATTCCGGGAGGTCGTCAGCACACCGGACAAGCTCGCCCCGATCGCCGAAGCGACGGGCGGGGGTGTCGTACGTCTCGCCTCCAACAATGGCAACATTCCCCGCATTGCCGCGGTCTCTCGGCGGGCCAGTGCCGCAGGTTCCGGTTGGATCGGCCTCAAGCGCAGTGACGCAACGATCCTGAAGAGCGTCGACCGCCTGCCCCTCTTCAGCGGCTTGATGGGCCTTGCCCTTCTCCTCGGGGTCTTTGCCTCATTGTGGTGGCGCGAGGGACGCTAAAGAAAAAACTGGCTCAGATCGTCGCGGTCCGCCGGTTCGACGTTGGCCGATCGGCGAAGCGTCCTAAGTTCGGTCTTGCCTCACCCCCTACGGCCATCCAGAATTTGCACATGAAAGGAATATTGCGATGAAAGGGTCAGACGTTTCCCTGAAGCATCTCCAGCGCGCACTCACGATGGAGTTGACCACCGTCAACACCTACATCCTGCAGGAGCGCAAGCTGGACGATTGGGGCGTCGATCGCCTTGCAAAGCGTATGCGTGAAGAGATCGACGAAGAGCGCGAGCACGCCAATCTCTTCCTTACCCGCCTCCTCTTCCTAGAGGGCAAGCCGGACGTCCATACGCTCGACAAGATCGATCAGCCGAAGGACATCGCCCATATCTTCAAGACCCAAGCGGCGATGGAGCAAGAGGCGATCGACTATTACAGCAAGGCTGCGCAGGAATGTCAGGAAGCTGGCGATATCGGCAGCTTCAACCTGTTCATGACAATTCTCGGCGACGAAGAGGAGCATGTCGGCTTCGTCGAAGAGCAGCAGGATCTGATGGAGATGCTGGGCACGCAGCTTTACCTCGCGCGTCAGATCTCCTCGGTCGCCGCGGAAGAAGAAGACGACTGATCTCTCTCGGTCATTTTTGAGAGTTTTCAACGATCGCCCGTCCGCAAGATTGCGGGCGGGCTTTTGCTTGCTGAGGCGTGCTGCGTGTTAGGGCCGTCCGACGACGATGCCCGCCAAAGAGGCCGCGATCCCTTCCTCCAGCTCCGCGACCAGGAGCCGCCGAGGATCGCACGGTCCCGGCATCTTCACCCGCCCCAGAGGCAGCGGCGCAAAACCGAGCGGACCGTAATAGGGCGGATCACCGACCAGGAGCACATAGCGGATACCGCGGGCCCGTGCCTCCGCCAAGGCGTGGCGCACGAGGGCCTTGCCATAACCGCGGCTCTTCAAAGGCGGATCGACCACAAGGGGGCCAAGAAGCCTGCCTTCGCACGAGCCGATGACGATGGGGGTCAACCGGACAGAAGCGGCGAGCTCTCCATCGAGATCGACGACGAATGACAAGGCTGGATCGTGCGGCGCCTGCTCGCGCACGCGAAACGCAGCCCGCGCATAGGCGCCCGGCCCGAAGGCGTTTGCAACAAGGGTTGAGATGGCAGGATCGTCGTCCGGCGCTTCGGGCCGGATCAAAATATCGGACATGGGCTCAGCTGGCTTTCGAAGGAAGATGGCCGCGGCTCATCGCGCAGCGTGAAACCGCCGCTCCCTGAGCGGCGGAACGAGCCTCATCGGAGGCGCAGAATCTTCGATGTCCGATACATGGTCCGATACATGGGCGCGCCCTCTATCACACGCCTCGCACCCTTTCAACGAGTTCTCGCAATGGGCTGCTGCGGGCAACGCCGCGTTTTCGAGCCTCAAAGACAACGAACCTTCGGCCGCACTGTCCGGGCTGAGCCGGCAAAGCCGAAGCGGACCTCCGACTTCTCATGCAAGCACAACCGCCGCAGGCAGCCAGTCAGGACAACTAAGCTCTTTTTCTTTCCGACCCCGCACCACATGTTTGGGCAGCGCCGATGGCCAAACACGTCTGGTCGATCCGGCCGAGCTTCTTTAAGACGCAGAGATGCCCCATAGCGGGGAACGGGAGAAATTCATGGGTTTGTTGGTCGACGGCGTCTGGCAGGACCAGTGGTACGACACCGAGAAGACCGGCGGAAAGTTCGAGCGTGAAGCTTCGATCTTCCGCAATTGGGTGACACCCGATGGCGAAGCCGGTCCCTCAGGCAAAGGCGGCTTCAAGGCCGAACCCGGCCGCTATCATCTCTATGTGTCGCTCGCCTGTCCGTGGGCGCACCGCACGCTGATTTTCCGCCGCCTCAAGGGGCTGACGGACATGATCGGCGTGTCGATCGTCAGTCCGCTCATGCTCTCCGAAGGCTGGATCTTCGACGACGAGCATCCTGATCACCTCTATGACCTCAGGCGGCTCTATGAGGTCTATCTGAAGGCGAAATCGGATTACAGCGGTCGCGTCACCGTTCCAGTCCTGTGGGACAAGGAACAGGAGACCATCGTCTCCAACGAATCCGCTGAGATCATCCGCATGTTCAATTCGGCCTTCGACGGTGTCGGGGCCCGCGCCGAGCTCGATTTTTATCCGAAGAACGAGCGCGCAGCGATCGATGAGATCAATGCGAAGGTCTACGAGACCGTCAACAACGGCGTCTACAAAGCGGGCTTTGCGACCAAACAGTCGGTTTACGAAGAGAACTACAAGGCCCTCTTCAACACGCTCGACGAGATCGACCAGCGCCTTGACGACCAGCGCTTTCTTGTTGGCGATCGCTTGACGGAAGCCGATTGGCGGCTTTTTACAACGCTGGTGCGCTTCGACGCCGTTTATTACGGCCACTTCAAGTGCAACAAGCGCCGCATTTCCGACTATTCAAATCTGTCGGGATATCTGCGGGATCTTTATCAGATCCACGGCGTGAAAGAGACGGTCAACTTCACGCATATCAAGCGGCACTATTATTACAGCCACGCCAACATCAATCCGACGCGCATCGTGCCGCTCGGACCGCTTCTGGTGCTCGATTCTCCGCATAATCGGGACCGGTTTCCCGGCGAAGGAATCCCGAAAGACTGACGCATTTCCCAAAGACGCGTTATCGGCTCACCAATCCTGCGCAGGCGCTACGGCGCCTGTCATTTCGGCAATGCGTGCACGGGTGGCGGGCGTCGTGTTGTCCGGCAGATCGTCCAACGGAAACGTGCCGATGTCTGCGATCTCAGCACCCCTTGGATCGACACCGAGATCTTTCCAGCTGCGGCAGACGTAAAGCGCCACATGATCGTTCGGGTGCGCTCGAGCATTGCGGTACATCCCGAAAAGCTCCGCGGGCCCGTCGAGCTCCGCTCCCGCCTCCTCGCGCACTTCCCGGGTCAAGGCCTGAAGGAGCGTTTCGCCCGATTCGACGCCGCCGCCCGGCAGATACCAGCCCGGCATGTAGGTGTGCCGGACGAGAAAGATATGTCCATCGGCAATCATAGCGGCACGCACGCCGAGCGTCATACCGCGCGACACGCGCCCATATGTGAGCAACACTTTTTGGGCCAGCTGCTGGATTACGTTGAGCTGTGGGAGGCGTCGCTTCGTCATCGTCAGCTCCTCTCAGGACTGTCGCACCCGCTTCCGGCGGCGGCAAAGTTCCAGGCCATTGCACAGACACTCATAGCGCGATAGGCGAAATCATGTTCCGCCTCGCGCACATCTCCGACGTGCATCTGCCGGCCCTGCCGCAGCCTCGTCTTCGCGAACTCGCCTCCAAGCGCATCATCGGCTACGTCAACTGGCGGCAGAACCGCAAGCAGGCGATGACGGAAGGCAGTCTCGACCTTCTCACGACCGACATCGTCGATGCCGATCCCGACCATATCGTGGTCACGGGCGATCTCACCAACCTCGCACTTCGGCAGGAATTCGAGAACGCGCGGCTGTGGCTCCAGGCGCTTGGGCCGCCCGCGAAGGTGACGGCCATTCCGGGCAATCATGATGCCTATGTGCCGCGCGCGCACCATCGCTACCGCGCGCTGTGGGCGCCGTGGATGCGCGGCGACATCGATGAAACGGAGGACGCAGAACATATCGACCGGGCGATCTTCCCGTTCATGCGGCGCAAGGGCAATGTCGCCATCATCGGCCTGTCCTCGGCGGTCGCCTCGGCGCCGTTCATGGCGACTGGGCGCCTTGGCCGCAGACAGACGGCGCGCCTGGAAACCCTGCTGCAGGAAGCCCGGGACGAAAGGCTTTTCCGCGTCATCCTGGTGCACCATCCACCCAAGCTGATCGATCCAGGCCGGGCACTTCGGCGACTGACGGATGGATACAGGTTGCGCCGCGCAGTCGAGCGCTTCGGTGCCGAACTCGTCCTCCACGGGCATGATCATATCCGCGCTGTGACCGCCATTCGCGGGCCGCATGGCACGGTTCCCGTCATCGGCGTGCCGGCCGGCAGCAGCGGCCCCTCCGACGGACCGAAATCGGGCGGCTACGCCTTACATGAAGTCGAGGAGAGCCCCGATTGCTGGCACCTCACGGTCATTCACCGCTGTCTCGATCAAAGCGGTGGCGTGAAGGAGGCCATGCGGGTTCAGTTCGACATCAAGCGACCGTAACCCAGGCATATACGAGAAGCGCTGACGCGCCGAAAATGATGCCGATGATGAAGGCGAGAAAAACCCAAAATCCAGACAGACGGGAGCTCGCGTGATTCTGGATCTGCCGCGCATCCGCAAGCCTGCGATGACGCGCCATCTCCACATCATCGGCAGCAAGCGCGCGTTCGCGCTCGACGATGCGCTCCGCCAGATGCGTGGTGACACGGTCCGCCATCTTCCCCGCATCATTCGCCTCGGCCAGAACAATGCGCCCGTTCAGCGTGTCTTGGAGAAAACGAAAGGTGCGCTTGTCGCGCCCCATCATCACGAAGCTCGTCGCATCGACCCAGTAGCGCGGCGGATCACCGGGCAGAATCGAGAGCAAGAAGCGATCGCGGTCGCGCTCGGGGAGTTCCTCGGCGACACCCGCCATTTCTTCCGCGAGAAGCTCCAGGCGTGCGCGTTCCGTCTCTCTCAGATCGACGATCCCGTCCATCCGGTCCGATTCGCGAATCCGCGCCTCACGAATGCGTTCCTGCAGCTTCCGAACGGTCGCCCCGGTCGCTGGCACCGTGTTCATCCTCGTTTCCCTTTCGCGGACTGTGAGTGGAGGCTACCAGAAAGCCTCCCTGGCGGCAGGCGCCGACACGCAGTCTCCACTGCTATCTATGGTTAAAGAAAGGCAAATGGAATGGCGTCAGCAACGAGAAGCAGTGATCGTGTCGAAGCGGCAGCACGCGCGGCCGGGATCAATATCTCCATCCAGCGGATGCCGGACACGACGCGCACCGCCGAAGACGCCGCAAAAGCGTGCGGCACGAGCGTTGCGCAGATCGTGAAATCCTTGATCTTTAAGAAAGCCGAAAGCGGCGAGCCGGTGCTTCTCCTCGTCTCCGGCGAGAATCGCGTCAATGAGAAGAAAATGGCGGAACGGCTTGGCGAAGCGCTCAAGCGCGTCGATGCGCGCGCCGTGCGCGAGCTGACGGGTTTTGCGATCGGAGGCGTGGCGCCGCTCGGCTCGATTTCTCCGCTCGCCACCTATATCGATGAAGATCTTCTCGCCTTCGATTCCGTCTGGGCGGCAGCGGGCACGCCGAACGCCGTCTTCGAAGTCGCGCCGCACAAGCTCAAAGAGGCGACTGGCGCCAGGGTGATCCGTATGGATTGAGGGGACCGGCGTACCGGTCCCCTCACCGCTTGATCGGCGTCAGCCAGCCTGTCCGGTGCCACCAGCTTCTGGCTGAGTGGTGTCGTTGACGAGAGAACCCGGCTCGACCGACTGAAAATACGCCGATACAGCCTTCATCTCCTCATCCGTCAAAGCATGGGAGAGCTCGTCCATCGGATTGTAATCCCCGACATTGCCGCGATCGTTCTTCGCGAAGAGCTTCAATTGGTTCTCCGTATAGGTCGCATATTGGCCGCTCAGATTGGGGAAGACGCGAGACGTGAACTGCGTCTGTTCATGGCAGGAGAGGCAGGCGGAGACATTTCGGGACGGCACGCCGTCCTGGGCGATCTGGCGTCCCTTTTCGACGAGCGCCGGATCGAGCTTGTCCGCCCCGGGAGCGCGAACATCTGGCTGCGAGGCATAGTACTTTGCGAGAGCCTCGATCTGCGGCTGCGACAGTTGGGTGGCGACCGGGCGCATGAAGCCGCTGTGGCGCTCACCGCTGGCATAGGCTTCCAGGGACTTCTTCAGATATTGCTCGTTCTGCATGGCAAGGTTCGGAAATGCGCCGATGCCACGTCCTGTCCCATCCTCACCATGACAGCGACCGCACATCGGAAGCAGCGTGTCCTGCATGGCGAATTCTAAGAATCCGCTGGCCGGCGTGCTGGAGCGATACTCGGCCCGCTTCGCAGCCGGCGAGCGTGTATCCGGGAAATGATCGCCGAACTTGACGTCGAGCTTCTTGGTGATCGACCGCCCCTGCCCGTAAGCGAGATCGCTGTAGGTGGCGTAGTCCATTTCCGGCAACTTACGGAGGAAGGCCGCCATCGACCACGCTTCATCCTCGCGATCGGCGTCGGTCCAGGCGGGCATCGCCGTGTACTTGACACCATGCAGAACGATCCAGGCGAGTTCCTTGTTGCTCAGCTGATCGACAGACTCGACCAGGTACTGCGGACGCGGACGCATCTTCAGCACGACCGCGTTCTGACCGAGTTCGGGAGCGCCGTGGCACGACACGCAGACATGGCCGTAATGTGCGGCGCCTTGCGCGACCCGCCAGTCGGCATCGAAATCGTCGGGCTCCTTCAGATCACCCGCATGAAAGGCCACCGCCCGCTTCATGCCGAAATGCAGAAGATTCGCCCATCCCTCCGGATGAGGGATCGATGCGGCAAGATTGATAATGCCCGAAACGAGCACGACGACGGCAACAACGGCGACCGCGACGACGGCCGTGCCAAGCGGACCAATCCATAAGGACAGTCGGTCAGGAAAGAACTTATTCATGGTGGGAAGGGCAGCACCCGGAGGTTAGCGATAGCGTTTAAACTAGAGCTCAAACGCGCTCTGTCCCGCCACGTTCCGGGGTTTTTGCCACTTTTTAGCCGCCAAAAGGCACAATTGCGACGCGGGGGCTCAGCCTCATAGGCTCGAACGCTTGGCCAACTAAGCAGCTCGTCCGCCCCGCGCTAGCGGCTGTTCTCTGAGATAAGTCTCGCCGCCGCTGACGGAATTTCCCACGGCAGCATGTGGCCGGCGTCCGCGAAGACATGCACGCCGATCACCCCCGGCAGCCCGCGCGCCTGTGCCGCAGGCAGGATGCGATCTTGTTCTCCCCACAAGAGCTTCAAAGGGCAAGGGAGAGCCGCGATCGCCTCAAGAGGCAGCATCTTCTGGGCTCCACCGCTGTGCAACGTCTCGGAAATCGCCACAAGCGCCTCGCCCGCGCCCGGAGCCTCACGCTCGGCGGCAAGCCGGAGGATCAGGTCTTCAGACAGCTCGGCACAAAAGCCGACAAATTCCTCGAGCACCCGGCGCATCTCCTCAGAGCCGCGGGCCGCCGCGTAATGTGTCAAAGCGCGGTGGTTCACCGCCGGACCAAATCCACCCGGGGCGAGAAGCGTCAAGGAACGTGCCTTCTCCGGCTCCTTCAGCGCGATGAGCGCAGCCGCCGCGCCCCCCATCGAATGGCCGACGAGATGGAAGCCGTCCGGCGCGCGTTCGGCCAGGTCCGCCCGCACGGCACGGGCCGCAGTCACGGCATGGCCGAGTTCAGGATAGCCAAGCGAAGCCGCATGGCCGGGAAGATCGTAAAGAAGGATCGCTCTCTCACGTCCCAATTCGGCGCAGACATCGTCCCACGTCCGGTGCGAGCCACCAAAACCATGCAAGAGAACGACGGGAATCCCATCGTTCTTTCCCACCCGGCGCACGAACAAGGACGACATCTCTCCTGCCCCTCCCCTTTTTCTTGCAAACGGCTTACCGCTTTTCAGCAAAGCCCGGTAGGCGCGTTGCGAGGAAGAGCCTCACCAATCGATGATGATGCGGGTGTTCTTTGCGCCGCTGTGCTTGACGAGATTGTAGAGCTTGCGGGCATTCGCCGGATGCAGGCGCACGCAGCCATGCGAGGCGGGGCGCCCGAGGCTGCGCACGGAATTGGTTCCGTGGATCGCGTAGCCGCCGCGAAAGAAGATCGAATACGGCATCGGCGACATATCGTATTTTCGCGAATACCACATCCTGTGCATCCGCTGCGGCCGGTATGTCCCCGTGGGTGTGCGATAGCCCTTCCGTGCGGTCGAAACGGCCCAGGTATAGGCGAGCCGACCGTTGCTATAGACGCGCATCTTTTGTGCAGAGAGATCGATGCGAGCGGTTACTCCCGCTGCCGCTGCCCCCGCCGTAACGGGAAGGGCCAGAAGACACACGATCATCAGAGCGGCAAAGCGCATCACGCCCTCCAAGACGGCGGCCACCACAACTTTGCCGCACTTTGCCTCAGTCTAGACACAATTTCTAACCCCTACAAAGCGCTGAGAGCAGGCAAATCCCGCTACCGTTAAGCGAGTACAAAGAAGGACCTGGCGGGCCAGAGCGAGACACGCTGAGGTCGCACAACTCACTTTTCGGCAAAGTGTGCGCGCTTTTTATGCGTGACGAGTCGCGACGCATTGGCTAGCGTCGTTCCACAACATGGAACAGACAGTCGGCCAGCGCGGCATAGCGCGTGAGATCATCTTCAACGAAATGATCGGGCCCGAAGGGGCGCCGCGGAGCCATTACGTGACTCTCTCCGAATGGCTTGAACAACAGCCATCTCGCGAGTTGAGGCGCAAGCGGACCGAGGCGGAATCGATCTTCCGACGTCTAGGCATCACCTTCGCTGTCTATGGTTCCACCGACACGCTGGAACGCCTGATCCCGTTCGACCTCATTCCCCGCATCATATCGGCGGCCGAATGGCGCCTTCTCGAACGCGGCATCGAGCAACGGGTGCGAGCGCTCAACGCCTTCCTCCTCGACATCTACAACCGTCAGGAGATTATCCGCGCCGGTCGCATTCCGGCCGATATCATTCTGCGCAACGACGCGTTTCTGCCGGAAATGATCGGGCATCGACCGCCGCTCGGCGTCTTCAGCCACATCGTCGGCACCGATATCGTGCGCACGGGGCCGCAGGATTTCTTCGTTCTAGAAGACAATCTGCGCACACCTTCCGGCGTCTCCTACATGTTGGAGAACCGGGAGGCGATGCTGCACCTCTTCCCGGAGCTTTTTGCCCGCCATTGCGTCGCGCCCGTGCAGCATTATCCTGAGCTTCTGCGCCAGACGCTCGAAGCCGTGTCGCCGGTCGCGCCCGAAGAGACGACGATCGTGGTGCTGACGCCCGGCATTCACAACTCGGCCTATTTCGAGCATTCCTTCCTCGCCGACCAGATGGGCGTCGAACTCGTCGAGGGACAGGATCTCTTCGTCTCCGGCGGGGCGCTCTACATGCGCACGACGCGGGGGCCGATGCAGGTGCATGTCGTCTACCGGCGGATCGACGACGAATTCCTTGACCCCCTCACCTTCCGGCCGGATTCCATTCTGGGCGTGCCGGGGCTCATGGATCTCTACCGGGCCGGCGTCGTCACCATCGTCAATGCGCCAGGCACCGGCATCGCCGACGACAAAGCAATCTATTCCTGGGTGCCAGAGATCGTCGAGTTCTATACGGGTCAGAAGCCCATTCTGCAGAACGTCCCGACCTGGCGCTGCGCCGAGCCGGAAGCCCTGTCCTACGTCCTCGACCATCTCCCGGAACTCGTCGTGAAAGAGGTTCATGGGTCAGGCGGCTACGGCATGCTCGTTGGACCGACGTCTTCGAAGAAGCAGATCGAGAAGTTCCGCCGGATTTTGAAGGCACGGCCCTCGAACTACATCGCCCAGCCGACGCTCGCTCTGTCCGCCTGCCCGGCCTTCACAAAATCAGGCGTCGCGCCCCGTCACGTCGACCTGAGGCCTTTCAGTCTCGTCAGCGACCGTGTGCGCATCGTCGCGGGGGGGCTTACGCGCGTGGCGCTCAAGAAGGGTTCGCTCGTCGTCAATTCCTCCCAGGGCGGCGGCACCAAGGACACTTGGGTGCTGACCGATGAATGAGAGGACCCCCCGCCTGCATAGCACCGGATGCCAGCGCCCCAGGAATCTGTCGTCATGCTGAGCCGCGTCGCTTCGAGCCTCTTCTGGATGTCTCGCTATATCGAGCGGGCTGAGAATATCTCGCGCCTCTGCGAGGCAGGGTTTCGCATCTCTCTCACGCCAAAAGTCGGCGGCGGTCACAAGGAAGAATGGCTCTCGACGCTGAAAAGCGCGGGCGTTCTCGAAAGCTATCTCTCCATTCACGACGAAATCACAGGCGAGACCGCGATCAACTTCCTGCTGTTCGACGAGCGCAATGCGTCTTCGGTCAAATCGTGCCTCACATCCGCGCGCAACAACGCCCGCATCGTGCGCACCAAGCTCACCCGCGACATGTGGGAATCGTTGAACGACACCTGGATCGCCCTGCAGGCGGTGTCTCCCCAATCCATGACCAATGCCCGGCTACCGGATTTTCTGGATTGGGTGCGCCACCGCACGGCGCAGTTCCGCGGCGCTCTCCTCGGCACGGTCCTGCGCGACGAGGGCTACTATTTCAGCCAGCTCGGCGCCTTCACGGAGCGAGCCGACAACACGGCGCGGATCGTCGACGTGAAATACTACCTCCTACTACCGGATCACCAGGCGGTTGGCGGGGCGATCGACACCTATCAATGGGAAACGATCCTCAGAGCCGTTTCCGCGCAGCGCTCCTACCGGCACATCTTTCATGAAGATTACCGCCCCTGGCGGGTCGCAGAGTTTCTGATCCTGCGGCCGGAAATGCCGCGCTCCCTGCGTTTCTGCTACGACTGGCTCAACGTCACGATCGACGGACTGATTGAACGCCGACACCCAGAACTCAGCGCCGCGGAGCTCATTCGCAGCACCCATCAGCTTCTGAAAAGCAGCCAGATGGACGATATTTTTCAGGCGGGCCTACACGAATTTCTCACCGACTTCATCGACCGCAACAACCGCGTCACCGGAAACCTCGCGGTCGATTACTGCTTCGCGCAGGCGGCCTGATCATGCGGCTCAAGATCCGGCACGTCACCAACTACCAGTATGCAGCCGCCGGTCGCTACGCCATCCAACGGCTGCGCCTCACGGCCCGCGCGAATGCCTCGCAGACGGTCGAAGAATGGCGCATCGAAGCGCCCGGCATCGACGAAGCCGCCAGCTATACGGATGGCTTCGGCAACGTCACGCATCTCGTCACCCAGGACCAGCCGCTTGAAACATTGTCCATCATTGCCGAAGGCGTGGTGGTCACGAAGGACACCGGCGGGGTGACGGGGCGACCGCCCGAAGCCGCCAACCCAGCGTCCTTCCTGCGCAGCACAGCCAGTACGGAAACCTCCCCAGGCATCCGCAAGATTGCGCGCAATGCGAGAGGAGAGGACCGACTCTCCCTGTTGCACAGTCTGATGTCGGTAATCGGCGATCATATGAGTTTCGATACCGATGCGAGCCATTCGGGGACCAGCGCAGCGGATGCTTTCGCGGCCGGCTTCGGCGTCTGCCAGGATTATACCCACATCTTCTGCGCTGCCGCGCGCTCTCTGGAGGTGCCGGCTCGCTATGTGACCGGCTATCTCAGGCTCGACGACGAGGCTCCCGCGGTCGCACACCATGCCTGGGCGGAGGCTTTCATGCCGGAACTCGGCTGGGTCGGCTTCGACGTTGCCAACGGCATCTGCCCAACGGAAAATTATGTTCGCCTCGCCTGCGGCCTCGACGCACGTGCCGCCGCGCCTATAGTCGGCTTACATCGACAGGCGGGCGAAGAAATTCTGTCCGTAGACGTCGTCGTCGAACAGCAGCAGCAATAGCGAGCGCGGGCTGCCCCGGAGAAGCGGAAATGACGTATTGCGTGGGCCTGCGCCTCGACCGAGGGATCGTCTTCGCCTCCGACACGCGCACCAATGCGGGCGTCGACAACGTTTCCATCTTCAAGAAGATGCATATCTGGGAGCGGAAAGGCGAGCGGTTGCTCGTGCTTTTGTCCGCCGGCAATCTCTCGGTCACGCAATCCGTCGTCTCGCTCCTCAATGAAAGGCTGCATCTCGCTGCCGATGGCAGCGAGCCCTCGCTCATGACGGTGGAGACGATGTTTCAGGCGGCGCGCCTCGTGGGGCAGACGGTGCGCGAGGCTCTCGCCGACCAGGACGAAGCCGCCAAGGAGAATCCGGGCCTCTTCTCCGCGTCCTTCATCTTCGGGGGCCAGATCGAGGGAGACATTCACCGCCTCTTTCTGATCTACCAGGAAGGCAACTTCATCGAGGCAACCAAGGACACGCCGTACTTCCAGATCGGCGAGCACAAATATGGCAAGCCGATCCTCGACCGCGTCACGGTGGCACCGATGCGCATGGGCGAAGCGGCGAAGCTCGTGCTCATCTCCTTCGATTCCACCTTGCGCTCGAACCTGTCCGTCGGGCTGCCGATCGACCTCCTCATCTACCGCAAGGACACGCTGACGATCGGCGAGCAGCGGCGCATCGAGGCGGAAGATCCGTATTTCCGCAAACTCTCGCATGCCTGGTCTGAGGCGCTGCGCGACGCATTTGCCCGCATCGACGAGTACGAGGCGCTCGATGCCGGCGGCCCGCCCCCGATCAGCCTCGTGCCATCGAAGCCGGCCGCCAAGGAAGAAGCTTAGGCGGCCTCGCCTTGCGGGCCGTCGGGCAGGAGAATCTCCATCCCGTTGCGCTCGGCAATGGCCTTGAGAGCCGGAATATCGGGAGCCTGAAAGGGCGGAAACTCACGCGTACGTGACGGCACGGCGTCACCCGCTTGAGTGTAGAATCCCTCATGAACGAGGCCCGGCGTGTTGATCACCAGAAGGCGGGCCGGCTCCTTTCCAACATTCTTGAAAGCGTGGGCCGCCCCCGTCGGGACCTTTACGAAATCGCCGGGGCCGGCTGTGAAGGTCTTGCCGTCCAGCATGAACTCGAACGTTCCCTCGACCACATAAAAGGCCTCATCGTCGCCGGGATGACGGTTCGGCGGGGCTCCGGCGCCAGGTGCGCTCAAAGTCTCCACCAGACAATAGGCTCCGCCCGTCTCAGGACTTCGCGCCAGGAAACGTACGAGGTTGCCGAAGAGGTGATACGTATCCGTCGCTGTCGACATAGCATGTCCTTTCCGCGGCTTGTCGCCCCCTGCCCTTGCTCCACAAATGAGATACCATTATCCTAATGAGACAACATTCTCAAGAAATTTAGGTGTCATGCAGACTGCAGGTGGAAGGCTGAAGCAAAAGGCGCGCACACGGCGCGATTTGTTGGAAGCGGCGCGCCGGCTGGTGGATCGCGGAGAGACGGTGACGGTCCCCACGGCCGCGGACGAAGCCGGGATCTCGCGAGCGACCGCCTATCGGTACTTTTCAAGCGCCGACATCCTCACGCTCGAAAGCGTTCTCGATCTTCAGGTGCTTCCCGCTGAAGAGGTCATAGCGGGCGCGTCGACAGTGAGAGAAAGGGTCATGCGCGTACACCGACATCTCATCGATCTGACCCGGACGGCCGAGCCGCAATTCCGGCTTTTTCTCGCGCGGACTCTCGATGCTTCGGTCAGCGAAGGCGCGGCCAAGGCGAGAGCTCTCCGCGGCGGCCGTCGCGTCGCGATGTTGGAGGTCGCCCTGGAACCGGCGCGCACGAGACTTGGTAAGGCGAGCTTCAGAACGCTCGTCAACGCCCTTTCGGCCGTGTCGGGGATCGAGGCCGGCGTTGCCCTCAAAGACGCCTGCGCGCTCAACAACGAAGACGCCGACCGCGCCACCACCGCGATCGTCGAGGCGCTGCTCGCGCGCTACGGCGTCGATGCAGAAACCGACGACACATTATCTGGCGCCTGACGCTGGACGCGTCGGGCCGTGTCGATGAAAGCTCGCAGCTTGGGTGAAAGCGAAGCGCGTTTCGGAAAATAGAGAAAAAGACCGGGCTCCTCGATCGCGGATTGCGAGAGAAGCTGCACGAGCCGCCCTTCCGCAATGTCGACGCGCACGAGCGGCTCAAAGAGGTAGGCGATGCCAAGCCCCTCCCCTGCCAGATCGAGCGCGCTCATCGCATCGCTCACGACGAGCGGGCCGCGTGTCTCCACTGCGACATCCTTGCCGTTCTCCGAAAGCTCCGAGCGATAGAGAGCCCGCGAGCGGCTTCCGCGAAATCCGATGCAGTGATGCGCGGCGAGATCGGCAATCATCTCCGGCCGGCCGCGGCTTGCGAGATAATGCGGCGAAGCCACGAGGATCACCTTGAAGGCCGGGGTGAGACGGACGGCCACCATATCGCGCGATCATCTCGCCGAGACGAACCCCCGCCTCGAAACCCTCGCCGACGATATCGGCAAGCCCCTCATCGACGGTGATGTCGACCGTCACATCCGGGTGCCGGTCGACCATCTCCTACAGGATACGGGTGAGCGTCAGCGGCAAGGCGAGCCGCGGAGTGTTGAGCCGCAAGACACCGCCCCGCCCCCCTTTCGCGGCCCGCAGGCGTTCGATTTCATCAGCGATATCGGCAAGCGCCGCCGAAGCGGCAGCGGTATCATACGGTGATCCGTTTCCTACCGCATGGTCGGCATGATGAATTCGGCTCCGTCCTTGATGCCGGAGGGCCAGCGCGAGGTCACCGTCTTCGTCTTCGTATAAAAACGAATGGAATCGGGGCCATGCTGATTGAGATCGCCATAGCCTGACCGCTTCCAGCCGCCGAAGGTGTGATAGGCCAACGGCACCGGAATCGGCACGTTGATGCCGACCATGCCGACTTCCACCTTCGAGGCGAAGTCGCGAGCGGCATCGCCGTCGCGCGTAAAGATCGCCACGCCGTTGCCGTATTCGTGCTTCGTCGGCAGATCGAGCGCTTCCTGATAATCCTTGGCGCGGACCACGGAGAGGACAGGCCCGAAGATTTCCTCTTTGTAGATGCGCATGTCCGCCGTGACGCGATCGAACAGGCAACCGCCCATGTAGAAGCCGTTCTCGTAGCCCTGCATGGTGAAGCCGCGGCCGTCGACGACGAGGTCGGCGCCCTCTTCGACACCGAGATCGACATAGCCGCGTACCTTCTTCACCGCCTCGGCCGTGACGAGCGGACCAAAATCGGCGTCGGGGTCGGTCGACAAACCGATCTTCAAGCTCTCCACGCGCGGAATGAGCTTCTCCATGAGCCTGTCAGCAGTCTCCTCGCCCACCGGGACGGCGACGGAAATCGCCATGCAGCGCTCACCGGCAGAGCCGTAGCCGGCACCGATCAGGGCATCGACCGCACGGTCCATATCGGCGTCCGGCATGACGATCATGTGGTTCTTGGCGCCGCCGAAGCACTGCACGCGCTTTCCGGCCGCGCAGCCCTTCCCATAGATGTACTCGGCGATCGCAGACGAGCCGACGAAGCCGATCGCCTTGATGTCGGGATCCTCAAGAATTGAATCAACGGCCTCCTTGTCACCGTTGACGACGTTGAGAATTCCAGCCGGCAGTCCCGCCTCGATCATGAGCTCGGCGAGGCGCATGGGCACGCCGGGATCGCGCTCGGACGGCTTCAGGATGAAGGCGTTGCCGCAGGCGATCGCCGGGGCGAATTTCCACATCGGGATCATGGCCGGGAAATTGAACGGCGTGATGCCGGCGACGACGCCGAGAGGCTGGCGCATGGAATACATGTCGATGCCCGGCCCGGCGTTCTCGGAGAATTCGCCCTTCATCAAATGGGGGATGCCGCAGGCGAACTCCGCCACTTCGAGGCCGCGCTGAATATCGCCGCGCGCATCCGGAACGGTCTTGCCATGCTCGCGCGCCAGAAGCTCGGCGAGGCTGTCGTATTCCTGATGTACGAGTTCAAGAAACTTCATCAAAACGCGTGCGCGCTTCTGCGGGTTCTGCGCCGCCCAGCCCGGCTGCGCCGCCTTGGCATTCTCCACCGCCTCGCGCATTTCCGCGCGCGATGCGAGCGCCACTTTCGCCTGCACCTCGCCGGTCATCGGCAAGAACACGTCGGCCGTGCGCCCGCTCTTGCCCGCCACATTGCGACCGCCGATGAAATGTCCGATTTCGCGCATTCAGTTCTCCTTGTCGCGCTCCTTCGATCCTGCTGCAGACATTCCGGAGCCTTCAGCGAGTGATCGCCGCAGAGGACGAGAAAAACAACCCCGGGCAGCTCACTCTTGCCCTGCGGCGATGACAATCCACCTGTTGTGAACCTATGGTCGGTCCGCATGCGGGGTTCGATGAGCAAGAAATATCTCGATTTCTACATGATCGACGGCAGCGATATCGTGATCCGTCCTGCCCCGCGCGAGCGCCGATGGATGGATCAGACAAGCCATCGCTTCGCCTATCGCTGTCTGCCTCTCGCCATCGCCAACGCGCATTGCTGGGAAATCCTGAACCCTGTGACATTCACCGCCAGCTGGGACGGCACCGATGCGTTGGAGGCGATCGATATCAGCTACCGAGAAGCGCACCGGCATGCTGCGATGAGCCATTTCGGCCATGGCATTCTCACGTTCACGGTGCCGGCGCTGATCCGCACACCGCCGGGATATGATCTTTGGGTCATGGGCCCACCCAACCTCATCAAGGCCGACATCCAGGCCCTCAACGGCGTGGTTGAGACGGATTGGGCGACCGCCACCTTCACCATGAACTGGCGCTTCACCCGTCCTGGCGCGCGCGTCACCTTCGAGAAAGACGAGCCGTTCTGCGCCTTCTTTCCAATCCGCCGCGGCGAGATCGAAACCTTTCAAACACGCCGCCGAACGCTCGGTGACGATCCGGAGCTTGCGGCCGCCTATCATGAATGGGCGGAAGGACGGCGAAGCTTCAACGAAGAGCTCGCCTCGCCCGATTCTGATGCCGCGCGCAAGAAATGGCAGCGTGACTATTTGAAGGGGCCGCACGAGGCGTTGTCGCCACCACACCGCACCAAGGTCGTCTTGCACAAAACCAAGAAAACAGACGACTGAGCGCATCCAAGTCTTCGCCCGCGCAAAGCCAGGCCAGACCTTCACGCAGTTCTCACGCCGAAGATGCCGGGAACCGCAACGATCCCGACGGCGTTTCTTGCTGCAAAAGAGCCGGCCCAACGGGGGCGCCGGACAAAACAAAGGTTCTCCATGTCGGTCGGAACAATTCTTCTTATCATCTTGATCTTGATCCTCCTCGGTGCAGTGCCGGCCTGGCCCTATAGTCGCGGCTGGGGCTACGGACCCTCCGGGATCGTCGGCCTCATCCTGGTCATCCTCATCATCATGCTTTTGCTGGGATATGTCTGAGACGGCGTAGATCGGTCGCACCATCGCCTCGCTTGATGGGCGGGGCGCAGTCTTCCATATCATCAACGATGAGGCGGCGGTCTTTCACGGCCGCCGCCTTTTTGATGTGGACCTCGTTGGAGATGATGATGAGAAGAGCGATGTTGTTCAGCCTGGCTGCCGTGGCTTTCGGGGCGGTCACAGGTTCCGCACACAGCCAGGATTTTGACGCCGCCTCCGTCTTCACGACCAAATGCGCCACCTGCCATGGCACGCTGGCGCCCAATAAAGCCGCGATGGCAGAGCTCGACCTCGAACAATTTCAGGAAAAGATCGCCACCCATCCCAAGCTCGGCGGGGTCGTGGAAGGGCTGACCGAGCCCCAGATCGAGGCGATGCACAGCTACGTGCAGGAGAAATAGGCGACAGGCTGGCCGCAGGCGACCGCGCGCCGCACTTCTTCCTCCTCCCACCGCCGCCTAAGTCTCTTTTGTCCGACAATGAAGGCGTGTCCAAGCGGGCGTGCCGATCGGTCAATGGGGGATTTTCATGAAGTGGGCAGCACTCGGCCTCGTGGCGGTTGGCGGCGTCATCGGCCTGGCCGTCGCAGGCGCGACCACTACTGTGGTCGAGAAGACCGGCACCAACGAATTTTGCCTGGCGTGTCACGAAATGTCGTGGCCGCAGGAGACCTACACCCAGCAGGCGCACTACAAGAACGCATCCGGCGTGCGTGCGCCCTGCATCACGTGTCATGTCGATAGCCACCCATGGACCGATTACCTGTGGGGCAAGGCGACGGCCGGCGCCAAGGACGTGTGGGGACACTTCACCGGCAAACTGTCGACGCGCGAGGAGTATGACGCCAAGCGCGAAGAGATGTCGGAACAGGTCTGGGCCTATCTGGAACGCACGGATTCGGAGACCTGTCGCTCCTGTCATGACGAAGCCGCCATGGCGCTTGAAAAACAGAGCCCGGCGGCACAATTCGCTCATCCGCAGGCGCAAGCCGCCAACCTCACCTGCATCTCCTGCCACAAGGGGATCGGCCACGGCCCCGTCGGCGACGAGGCAGCCGCAGCCGCGCATCGGCCGGCCAAAGAGATGGCAGATCTTGCGGGCGAGCTCACCGACGTGCTTGGTTCTGGGAAATGATGCGACGTGGCCGGCGTCTCTGATGGCGTCGGCCACGCAGCTTTTGAGGCCAGATGTCACGACACCTTGAGACGACGCGTTTCGTCGCGCTGCCCCAGGAAGAGGTCTTCGACCTCGTGGCCGACGTTGAGAGCTATCCCGAATTCCTTCCAGGCTTCCTGGAGGCGCGCATCCTGAAGCGAGACGGTGATGCTCTCCTCGTGATGCAGCGCGTCGGGCTGCCGGGCCTCACAATTTCATTTCGCAGCCGCGCCGAACTGACGCGGCCGGACCATCTTCTGATCACCTCCCACGACAAACCGTTTCGTTCGCTGCGCCATGAATGGCGGTTTGAGGCGATCGAAACGGCCCGCACCAAAGTGACGATGCGCGTCGACTTCGCCCTCGTCGGCGCGGGACTTGGCGGATTCAAGGAAGCTGTGGTGCGCCAGCTCTATGCCCGCTCCGTGGAAGCTTTTGAGGCACGCGCCCGAGAGCGGGCACTCGCGCAAAGTCGCAAAGCCCGCAACGGCAACGGCGGCGGGAACGCCGACGGCATTACATAAGCTGTGCGCGACCGAGAGATAACGGCGCACCGCGGCTTGACGGTGAAAAAACCCCACCGTATATCGCACGCGGTCCGTTAGCCTTGCATCGCGAGGCGGCCTGCGGGCGGCGGAGTAGCTCAGTCGGTTAGAGCAGCGGAATCATAATCCGCGTGTCGGGGGTTCGAGTCCCTCCTCCGCTACCAGCCCTTTTCTCATGAAAAATCCAGTAGTTATACGCCGATCTTAACGTGGCGACTGGGAACCATCCCCGGTCATGTCCGCAGAGATGTAACCTCTGGCGCGCACCTCCGACTTGCTACGCCGAGGCGGTCGGTACTACCTCCAGGTACGTGCGGCGAAATGCACAGCGCCACTCCTCGGTAAGGCACTCTCGAGGACCTCGCTGCAGACAAGTGACTTTCATCTCTTTGGTGCGCGAACGCTTCGTGGCCCGGGCCTGAGAAGAATACACCGCAACGTTGCCCCCGCGGCTCGATCCAAGTTGGAGGTCGTCCCGACCGATCGGTACGGATCAGTTCATGAACGCTGTCATTTCCCGGAAGAACAGATCATCAGCGGCCCCGTCTAAGATCATCAAGCCGGGCTAGCTTGCACGCTTTCATTATAGAGCCGCGTGTCTAGTTCGACGACGATTTGCAGCTTCACTGACGATCTGTGCAAGTTCCTCTTCCTTGAGCCGCGATTTAACGATGACGCGTACAGAGCGTTCATCTACCTCCGGCATGTCGCGAGAACCAACCATCACGACCGGAAGGTCGGGGCAGCGTCTCGAGACCTCATCAAGCAAGTCCAACCCAGATCCATCCGGCAGGGTTTCCTCTACGATAAGAAGGTCAAAGTGCTGTTCAGCCAGTTGCTGGCGCGCCTCTGCAACGGTGGACGCGCGCGAGAGCTCCAGGCTCTCTTTCAAAAGAGCGGAGAGGATCGCGAAAAAGTCGGCATCTTCCTCAACATGCAGCGCACGCGGCAGGTTCGAGCCGCTCTGCGGTGCCTCAGCTCCAGCCTCGTCGTTCGCGTCAACCGTCGTCCGGTCCGTCGCCTTTTCTGCTGCACCCGTCGATAGCGGCAAAGCAACTGTAAATTCGGCACCGGAATCCGGCCGATTGCGATAGGAGATCGAGCCGTTCATCTGCTCGATGATCTGTCGCGAGATGTGCAGGCCGAGGCCGGTGCCGCCCTGCTGCCTGGTGGCGGAGGAATCAGCCTGGCTGAAACGGTTGAAGATCTTGCCCGCGAATTCCGGAGGCACACCCGCTCCTTCATCGGCGACGGAAATGCGCACCGTCTCGCCGCTCTTGGCGATGGAAACCTCCACGGTTCCCCCGGAAGGGGAGAACTTTGCGGCATTCGACAGGAGATTAGAGAAAACCTGCTGCAGCCTCCTCGCATCGACCTCGACGGCATAAAGGCCGTCCGCGTGCACGACGGGCGTCACATCAAATTTCTCGAAATACGCCTGGTTCGCTTCGACCGACTGCCTGACGAGTTCGTTCAGATCTTCCACGCGTCGATCGAACTGCATCGCGCCTGAGGCGATCTTCTCCAGGTCGAGGATGTCGTTGACGAGTTCAACCAGCCGTTCGCAGTTCTTCAGTGCGATTGTGAGAAGATGCGAGATCTTTGGACCGAGCTGCGCCTCTGCCGAGCCAAGAACCAGCCCGAGAGAGCCGCGAATGGAGGTCAGCGGCGTGCGAAGTTCGTGACTGACGGTCGCGATGAATTCGCTCTTCGCTCGCTCCGCCTCCTTTCGGGCATCGATATCCTGGAACTGGGCGACGAAGTAGCCATGCCGGGTCTGGTGGTCCTCCACGCGCGACAGACCGAAGAGACACCAGATCGAGCGCCCGTTCTTGGCGACGAAGCGACGCTCGGCCTGCTGGGTGGCAGCGACACCGTCGAGCATCTTGCGCAGCTGTCCGGACGCCGGTCTGTCGTCGGGATGGATCACGCTGGCGAAATCGAGATGCTCGAACTCCTCCGGCTCGTATTGCAGAAGCGTGCACAGCGTTTCGTTGACCTGCATCCATCGCCCGTCGTCACTGATCAGCGCCATGCCGACAGGTGCGTTCTCAAGTGCCAGGCGGAATCGTTCCTCGCTCTCGCGCAGCGCGAGCTCCGTCTCTTTGAGGTGCGTAATGTCCGTTTGCGTGCCGATCATGCGCATCGCTCGACCGGTCTTGTCGCGTTCGATGCCGATCGCCTCCGAGCGCAACCAGATCCAACGGCCGTCTCTGTGACGAATGCGATATTCCGTCAGGGAGCGGGCAGCTCGGCCCTCGATACATGCCGCGTCGGCCTTCTCCACCGCGGCGCGATCGTCGGGATGCACCCGCCGTCTCCATTCCTCCTGCGGGTCGATATCTTCGTCCTCGCCGAAGCCAAGCATCGCCCGCCATCTGCCCGAGACGACGGAGCGGCCGGTTTTGAGATCGATATCAAAGACACCGATGGCCGCCGCCTCAATCGCCTGCTGCAGGCGCTGCTCGCTGATTGCCAGTTCGCGCGCCACCTTTTGCTGCAGTGTCACATCGCTGATGATCAGCGTGTGGCGCAGGTCGCCTGCCTCTGTGCGCCACTCGTTCTTTTGCAGCGTCAGGAAAAGCTCCTCGCCATTGCGGTTCCGCGTCTCGACAAGCCGGCTGACTTCTCCCTGCTTCTGCGCACTTGCCGCGTCCTCTTTCGACCCGGGAAACAGCGTGGCGATCGTCTGCCCGTCCAATTCGTCCGCCCCATAGCCGAAGATCAGCTCCGTTGCCGGATTGACGGAACGAATGATGCCGCCTTCGTCGAGCACGATCACACCGGCAAGAGCCGTATCGACGATCGAACGGTTCTGCTGCTCGCGCGCGGCGATCTCCCGCGTCTTCAATTCGACCGTCTGCTGGATCGCCTCTTCGCGGCGCGCATAAGACAACAAGAGCACGCCGAAGAGGAGGGACAAGGAAAGTCCCGCCGCCAGGACAATCCCTGGCTCTTTCGACGCCGCCGTCGCTTCAAAGGCGGGCGTGCTCTTCCAGACGACGGTCCATGTCTTCTCCATCACAGACAGCACTTTGCTGACCTGGAACGCAGGATTGTGTGCGTTGCCTTCAGAGCTTGAATAGATCAACTGCTCAGGATCGGCCGTTCCGCCATCATAGACACTGAGGTTCAAGCGCGTGCCCTGGCTGGCCGTCAGACTGTCCATGAAACGCGGCGCGATAAAAGGCGCATAAACCCAGCCACGGAACGCATCCCGCCTCTGCGCCATGGTCTCAAGAGGTGCGGAGGCCTCATAAAGGGGGCGAAGCAACAAGAAACCGGCGCTTTTCGTTTCGTCTTGCACAAGGAAGATCCGACCCGTGATCGTCGCACGCCCGGTGTCGCGCGCATGGACGGCCGCGGTACGACGGTTCTGCTCAAACGCGATATCGAGCCCGAACGCCTTCGCGTTCGTCGCAAGAGGCTCGATAAAGGTGATCACGAACATCTCGCGATCCGTGGAAGGCTCGGGCTTGATCGTCAGACTGGTTTCGCCGGGCGTTGTGTGCTCGATCAAAAACGTCTGCAGCTCGCCAGGCATGACCGGCTCGATGAACCCAACGCCGTTGATCCCGGGTAGATTCGCCTCGAGACCGAATTCGCTGACGAAAGCCCTCCATTCCGTCTGCGAAACGTAGCTGGAGCCGCTGAAAAGCCCCGCTCCAGCGTCCAGCGCCTGCTTGTAAGCGTCCAGCCGGTGCAGAAGTGCTTGTTCGCTGTCTCCCGCCAGTGCCTTGAACGAGGTCAGCCCTTGTTCGAACGCCGCTTCGTTGGTGAACTTCCATGCGTAGAACGTCAATCCGAGGGGAACCAGCAGCGCCACAAGGCCCAGCCTGCTGACCCGGGCGAGCGGGCGTCCGCGGTATCGGGCACTCCACGGGCGCAAAGGGCTGATCATAGCCAGGGGTAGGACAAGCAGGATGCCCGCAACATCCCCGATCCACCATGTGATCCAATTGGAAAGGGCCGCCGATCCCTCGGTGATACCGGCCCCCATAAGGCTCGCTACGCCGACGCTCGCACCAATGAGACACGGCAAAAGTGCCGCGCGCAGGATAAACGGAATGAAATCTCGCATCCCATCCAAGGCGAGCGGCATCCCGAAGCGCCGCCGAAGAAGTTGGACAGCGAGAAGCGACTGCACCGTCGACCCCGTGGCGATGCAAGCAGCAACCCCCAGAGCTGACCAGTCGGGCCCCTGTGCACCGAAAGCGTTTCCGATGACGGCATTAACCGCAAATGCCCCCAGAAACACGCCGGGCCATAGCCGGTGACCATAAAATAAAAGAGCAGAAACCGCGATTCCCGATGCCGGCCAGATCAACGTCGCATAGCCTGGCGGTACGGCCAGACGCAGGCCGAGCCAGCCAAAAAGCCCATAAAGGACGGCCGTAGCAGCCGCGCGATAAAAGTCGGTTCGAGACATAAGTCGCAGATTTAGCATGCGCAGCTTGCGCGCCGCAGACCATACAACTCAAAGGCGATAATAGGGAATGCATCGGTAAGACGGGACTTCATCATCCCTAACGATGGGCTGGCATCCCCCTTTTGGTTCCCGATCGCCGAAAGCACGAGATCACAATTCCGGTCGCCTGGGCTCCGTACTGTTGATCGATCGGACGGAACGCACCGGCCCTATTGCCCAGAAGAAAAGAAGAGCTTCCGGGCCGCGTCGGCAAGACACCTTCCATGGCCACCGCTCGAACCCTCCTTGAAAATACATGACTGAAATCCAAAATGAGATAGAGTAACACTGCTCGATTCGGATTGGACGTTTTTACGTGATATTAAATTGAATCCGAAGAGAGCGTGCGGATGACTTTCCTTTTGAATTCGTGGAGATCCTGGACATCTGCTGCGCCCTAAAGAGGACCGTGGCTATTGAGACTTAGCTGTGAAGCGTGAGCGAGCTGAACAGATAGAGGCATATGCTGAAAACGGCGCGGATACTCTACGTTGACGACGAGCCCGACATCCGGGAAATCGCGAGCATGTCCCTGGAACTCGACCCCCAGTTGGACGTGCGCACGTGTTCCTGTGGCCAGGAAGCGCTCGAGGCTGCACGCGCGTGGCAGCCCGATCTCATTTTGCTTGATGCGATGATGCCGGGAATGGACGGGCCGCAGACGTTGGCAGCCCTAAAGGAAAAAGCCGACACGAGCGGCATCTCGGTCGTGTTCATCACCGCCCGTACGCAGACATCCGAGGTCGAGCACTTCATTAGTCTCGGGGCCATAGGCGTCATCGCCAAACCCTTCGACCCGATGAGTCTTGCGGGCGTTGTCCAACAATACCTGCAGAATGTGGATGCCTAGGCTCTGGAAAGCTGAGAGGGCGCTAGGGCTGAGGGCGGCAGTTTGCGGATTTTCCTTCGCATGCATGACAGCGGGCATCGCCATGGCCGATGAAGGACGGCCCGGAGACGGGCCGGACGCATCGATCCTCTGGCGCGAAAACGTCACGCCGTTCGCCGAAGCGCCTGCCCGCGTCGTCATCGAAGGGGTCGAAGAGGAAAACGGCTTCGAGCCGCGGTTGGCGCGTCTCATCGAAACTCCGAAGCCCGCATCGTCGGCCCCGCCGCGCATGCTCGCACTTGATAGAAACCTCCTTCGACAAATGAATATTCGCCCTTTCGGCGAGGAGGAACGCGCCGCGTCGCGGAAGAGCGGAGTTCAGCTAGAGCTGCACTGCAAGGCAGGACAAAGCCCAGCGGGCTTCGTCCTGTCTGCGCCAAATTCCCGCCTGCCGCGCGGCCTCCGCCTTGCCGCCGTCGCCAAGATTTCCGACGGGAAGGGCTTCGGATTGTCGCTTGTGCCCAAGGGAGAGGATGCGCCGGCAATACCGCAGGCGAAGTTGCAAACCGGCAAGACTCGGCTGCCCATTCCCTTGCAGCAATCCGCAGCGGAGCCCAATCAGCCCGATGTCGTGATCACCTGCCCTGAAAGCGCAGCGACCGCGACGCTTCAGGAATTCGCCCTTGTGCCACAAGCCGAGACGGCCACTTCGGTTGCCGCAGGTCACGTCGGCACATGGATCTGGGACATCGACCCCTTTCTCCAGGATCCGGATGCGCTGCTTGCTTTCGCGCGCAACGAGCAACTGAGCGAGCTCTATCTTCAGCTGCCGCTTCCCATCGAATCTCAGTCGCAGATGGCGGCATTGGAGCGGCTGCACGACACCCTGACCGCGGAAGGCATCGCGGTCATCGCCGTGGAAGGCGATCCGGAGATGGTCCTTCCTTCCGGCAGACAGAATGCGCTCTCGCGCCTTCGGGCGCTCCGCGAGATCGAGCAGAAGATCCCGCTGACCGCCCTGCAATATGACATCGAGCCCTACCTCCTGCCCGCTTTGGCGCGCGATCTCCCTGCGGCCTGGGCCGCGTGGACGGAGACGATACGCGCCCTGTCGCGGGCCTGGGATGGCCCCGTGGGCGTGGTTCTGCCGTTCTGGATGCTGGAGTCGAAAGACGGGCTGAAGGCTCTCGATCATGCCGCGGCTTCCCTCGCCGCTGTCACGGTCATGGCCTACCGCACCGACATCAATGAAATCGTCGCGATCAGCGAGCCTTGGCTGGCCTGGGGTGGCCGCTCCGGCGTGCCGATCCGAATTGCCGTGGAAAACGGCCCCCTTGAGCAGGAGATCCACAAGGTCTACCTGAGGGCGAAAGAGGGGACGCTGCGACTCGCGTCTGACGGGAACCACGCTTCGGCAGAGCTGCTTACTGCACCCGTACCGGAGAGGTCCGATGCCCCCGTCTACCGTTTCAGCCACGAGGTACGGGTGGACATGGCGCGCATCAGCTTCCTCAACGACACAAACAAACTTACGTCCGCACGTGCGCATCTGAAGCATCTTTTTCCTGCCTGGCCGGCCTTTGCCGGCCTCGCGATCCACGACTTGCAACAAGCGCAACGCGAGGGACCGGAACAGGCAAGGATTCCCGAGCAATGAGCTCCCCGCCACTCATCCTCATCTGCGACGACGACCCGCTCCTCATCGAGCTCATGGAGTTCCGTCTTCGCGCCAAGGGTTATGCCGTCACAACCGCCACCGATGGCGAAGAAGCCTTCGCGAAAGTGTCCTCCGAACGGCCATCGATCGTCGTCCTCGACGCTATGATGCCCAAGCTCGATGGCTTCGATGTCCTCAACCGCATCAAGCAGGATCCCGAGCTGAAGGACATCCCCGTCGTGATGCTCACTGCGCGCAAAAACGAGCGCGACATCGTCTCGGCGCTGGAGCGTGGCGCCGAAGACTATCTCGTGAAGCCCTTCATTCCCGATGAATTGATGGCGCGTTTGTCGAAGCTGATCGCCAGGCAGCCCCCGAGGGCCTGATGCCGGTCGTCGCCCCGCCCCATGCCGTGCTGCTTGGCCTCCTGCTGGCCTTTTGCAGCGTGGCACCGGCCAGGGCGCAAGCCCCTGAAACGCTTTACGAGGAAGGCGTCCGCTACCGGCTCGAAGGCCGCTTCGACGACGCGGAACGCCTGCTCCAGGAGGCCTTGAGCGAACAGCCCGAAAATGTCGACGCGCTGGTGCAGCTCGGATTCGTTCAACTCGCCCAGGGAAAGAACGAGGATGCGCGGGGGACGTTCGAACGCGTGCTCGTTCTGTCGCCGAATTACGAGGACGCACGCTACGGTCTCGCCCAGCTCGCCTTCCGAAACGGCAACCTCGACGACGCGGAAAACCTCACAAACCAGGTTCTGGCGGCGCAGCCGGAAAATGCCGACGCGCAGGCGCTCGCCGACAACGTCGCACGCGCCCGCGAGGCGCAAAAGACCAGCGCCACATCGCCCCCAGAGGCTGTGCCTACAGTACCCGCGCCTCCCGAACCCGCTCCCGCAAAACCGACCCCCGAAGAGATCGCACAGGCAAAGCGCGAACGCCTCGCCGGTCTCATCGCCGAAGGCACACGGCTTCGGCTCGATGGCCGGTTCGCTGCCGCCGAAACACGCTATCGCAAGGCCCTGTCGCTCGCGCCCGAGGATGCCGACATCCTGGTGGCGCTCGGGCTCGTGACCGCGAACCAGGACAAGCTGGCGGAGGCGCGCAAGTTCTTCGGACGCGCGCTCAGACTCGCGCCCTCCTATACAGATGCCAGGCTCGGTCTCGCTCGGCTTGCCCTGCGCGCCGACGACACCGCCGAAGCACGGCGCCTTGCCGAGGAGGCAAAAGTGCGCGAGCCGGAGAGCATCGAGACGGAGCTTCTCCTCGCCCGCATCGACATCGCGGAGGGCGATCTCACGTCGGCGGATGCGCGCTACGAGGCGCTCGCCCGGCGCACCAACGACAACGCCGAGGTTATGGTCGGCCTCGGCGATACACGATTTCGGCAATGGCGCTTCGACGAGGCACGGGCCGCCTATAGGCGGGCGCATGAGATCGCACCCGGCGATCCTGTAACGGCGGGCCGACTTGAGCGCGAGCCACCGAAGCGCTGGCGCTTCACAGCGGGAAGTGAATACAGCGCCCTCACCGAGAACCGGCCGCACTGGACCGACAGCGTCGCGGTGCTCTCCTACCGCCTCTCTCCCGCCGCGACGGTGACAGGAGAGACCCGGCTCGCCACCCGCAACAATTCGACCGACCTACAGATCGGCGCGCGCATCGATTACGCCTTTTCCGACGCCTTTGCCGCCAATGCCTCGGTCGCTGCAACGCCGCGCGCCGATTTTCTGGCGCGCGTCTCGCTGGGCGCCGGCATGGCCTGGCGCATCGCCGAAAATGGCCCGAACGGCGGCCCGCTCTTTCTGGAAATGCAGACGCGTCATGAATTTTTCGCGGACAGCGAAGTCACCTCCCTCTTCCCCGCGATCAAGGCAGCTATCGTCGACGAACGTCTCACCTTCAAGGTCACGTGGGTGCATGCCCGCGACGACGACAGCACCGTCTCGAACGGCTACATCCTGCGCACCGATCTTGCTGCCACAGACAGGTTTCGGCTCTTCGCCGGCTATGCCGACGCCCCTGAAATTTCGGAAGGCAGTTTGTTTGACACCCGCACATTGTTCGGCGGCGTCTCCTTCGATCCGGTGGATTGGGTAACGATCAACGCCGCCATCGCACACGAGCGGCGTGACGCATTCGAGCGCAACAGCCTCGCCCTTAACTTCTCGACCCGGTTCTAGGCGATGCTTTACGGAATCTGGAACCTCTCCATCGCGCTTGCACTCGCATCGATTTTAATCTTGCTGGGCCTGATCGTTCTGCGTATCGCCGATATGCGTCTTGCCGCGCGTCGTGCCGCACAACGCAAGCGCTTCGTCGGCGCCTTGATCCGCTTTTCCGCGGACGAAGACGAAGCCTCGCTAAGGCAGGTCATAGCGGAAACTCCGAAGCGCATCTTAGTCGATGCGGGCTTCGAGTTCCTCGCAATGCTCCGCGGCGACGAGCGCGCCCGCATCGAAGAGGTCTTCGCCGAGGCAGGCGTGCCGGATTACATTCGCCGCCGCCTGCGGCGTGCCAACGAGGCAGAGCGTATCTTTGCCGCCGAAACTCTGGCAGCCTTTCCAAGCGAGGCGACGATCGCAGCGCTCAACCGGTCGCTCGGAGATCGGGCACGAGAGGTGCGGCTCGCCGCGGCGATCTCTCTCAATCGCCTGGGCAGAACACCGTCGCTTGCCGAGCTGATGGCCACAATCGGCGAACGTGGCCAGCGCTCCCGCCGTCTCGTTGAATTGCTGCGCACCTTCCCACTGGAAAAAGCCCCAGAGCTCGTCGAATTCGCGGCACGCGAGGACGCCTCCTCCTTCTCCCGCGCCGCGGCGATCGAGGCGCTCTCCCATATCGGCGATCCGCAATTCATGCCCTTCTTCTCGCGCCTCGCCGCCGACGCGAAACCGGAAGTCGCCGCCGCGGCGGTCCGCGGACTTGGCCGCTTCGGCCACCCTTCGGTCCTGCCCACAGTGCTCGCAGCGACAAAGAATGGTGACTGGCAGGTGCGCTACGAAGCGGCCGAAGTGGCGGCTGCCTTCCCGTCGCAGGAGATGATCGAGCCTCTGGCTGCGCTGCTCAGCGATGCGGAATGGTCCGTTCGCTATGCCGCAGCGAAGGGGCTGAAGAATCTCGGCGCGGCTGGGCGCGACAGGCTTCTCGCCTTCGCCACGGGAACGGCCTCCCGTGGCCAGCGCACCGCCTCCATGGTGCTCCAAGAGGGAAGCCGGGCATGAGCGACTTCGTCCTCGCCGATGTCCTCCTCCAGGCGACGCGCGTCATCGCCTGGTTCGTCATCGCATCGGGGCTCGCCCAGTCCGCCGTCTATCTGTTCCAGCTCGTCGTCGCCGGCGCGACCTTTTACCAGCGGCCACCCGTCGCGCGCTCTTCGCTCCTCTGGCATCGATACAGTGATGTGGCCCCGCCGATCGCCCTCATCGTGCCCGCCTACAACGAGCAGCTCAACATCGTCTCGACCGTCTATTCACTGCTCTCGATCGAATATCCAAGCTACGAGGTCATCGTCGTCAACGATGGCTCCAAGGACGAAACCCTGTCACGTCTGCGTGAGACCTTCGACATGAGGGAGTTCGAGCGCCCACACGACGACGCCCTCCCCCACGCACCCATCCGCAACATTTACAGCTCACGCAACAGCGACAGGCTTTTCGTCATCGACAAGGAGAATGGCGGGAAGGCAGATGCCCAGAATGCCGGCATCAATCTCTGCCGTGCGCCGCTGTTTTGTGTCGTTGATGGCGATTCCATCGTCGAACCTGATGCGCTGATGCGGGTGGCACAACCCTTCATCGACGACCCGAACCGCACGATCGGCGTCGGCGGGACGATCCGCATCGCCAACAACTCCCTCGTCGATGCCGGGCGGATCACTGACGTGCGTCTGCCCAAACGTCTTCTGCCGCTCTTCCAGGTGGTAGAGTATATCCGCGCCTTCCTGATGGCACGCGTGGCCTGGAGCCGTATCAACACGCTGATGCTGGTCTCCGGCGCCTTTGGAGTCTTTCGACGCCGCGAGGTGATCGACGTCGGCGGCTATACGCCGGGCTCGATGGGGGAAGATCTCGATCTCGTCATCAAGCTGCACCGCAGCATGATCGAGAAGAAACGGAAGTACCGCATCACTTTCGTTCCCGAGCCCGTATGCTGGACAGAAGCTCCCGAAACCTTGTCGGTGCTCGGGCGGCAACGTGCGCGCTGGCAACGCGGTGCTCTGGAGTGCTTCTTCCGCTATCGCCACATGGCCTTCAATCCGCGCTATGGTCGGATCGGATTTCTGGGTTTCGGCCAGATGTTTATCGTCGACGTTTTGGGCCCTGTGGTCGAAGTTCTCGGCTATATTCTTATGCCGACCTTCTATTTCCTCGGAGGTTTGTCGCTCGAATACCTCCTCGCCTATACGGCCCTCGTTTTCGTCTTCGGGGTTTTCATCAGCGTCGGATCGCTGGTGTTGGAAGAAATCGAGCTGAAACGCTTTCCGACACCCCGGAGCCTCTTCATCCTAGCGATGGCAGCGATAATTGAGAATTTCGGCTATCGTCAGATCAATAATTACTGGCGGCTGAAGGGATTGTGGCAGTATCTACGATCCGACAACAGCTGGGGTGAAATGACCCGCATCGGCTTTCAGTCACGCTCCCCTTGAGACGCTCACTGGAAGCCGAGTTGACGCCGCCCAACAGACTGGGTCTGCATCAATCGGCAGGATGCCTCGTTTTTGCAAGTTCTTCACACAGGTCGTCATAGGCGCCGGAGACGACTTCTCGCTCGGCGGCTTCCAGGCCAAGCAGGTCTTCGAGCGCTGATGCCCGATCGCTGACGGCAGGAAAACCAAAGGTACCGCCGGCCCCGGCTAAACCATGGGCGAGCGAAATAATCTGCGGAATATCCTCGATGGCATGCGGACTGAGCTGCCTGAGGCGCGCGAGATCACTCCCACAACGCTCGGCGAAACGCTTCTTGAGAGGCAGCAACGGATCGTCTTGCACGAAGGTCCCCTTTGAAATTGGCCGAAGTCTCCAGACTTCCTGAGCGACGCCTCTGCAAGCTATCGCAGTGCTTCAACGGAACATATTCAGTTGGCGTATTTCTGTTTGATCAGAAGCGTCACATCCGGTCACCTATCCTTCCGCATAGGCGGACCTGATCTCTTGCTTTGTGGTGAAATAAGCGAGGCTTCGATAAAAAAAGACAACCAAGCAAACTCGACGAGGGACAGGACATGTCGATCGGCACCATTATGACGAAGCTGAAACTGTTCATGGCCGGCCTTGCGATCCTCGCCGGATTGGCGACCGTATGGTCGGTTGGGCTGGAGCCGGACCCCGCCAGGGCTGCCCGGCTGGGGGCTACGCCCACAGGGGACGTCATTCTGCGGATCTATGGCAAAATCAACGCGACCAATGTCGGCGATGAGGCGCACTTCGACCTCGACATGCTGAAAGAGATGCCTGCGACGACATTCAAAACCAGCACGATCTGGACAGAAGGCGTGAACAGCTTCACCGGCGTGAGCCTTGAAGACCTTCTAGACGCGGTCGAGGCGCAGGGTGGAACACTTCGCGCAACGGCTATCAACGATTACGCGGTTCAGCTGCCGGTGTCGGATGCCACGTCGTCTGGCCCCATGGTCGCCTATGAAATGAACGGCAAGCCGATGTCGCGCCGTGGCAAAGGCCCCTTGTGGATCATCTATCCATTTGATCAGAATTCGCAATTTCAATCCGAAACAATATATTCACGCAGCATATGGCAGCTTGACCGCATTGAGGTGATCAACTGAGTTGCCCAATGTGACCCATGAATAAAAGAAATGGAAAACCCGCCGGGCATGGCGGAGCACTTCGAAACGGACTCGCAGCGACCGTCCTAATTGCGGCCGCTGCGCTTCTCGTCTTTCTGGGTTTGCAGGTATCGCAGGAACTAAAAGAGTTACGCAACGCTCCGCGCGATAACGTGCAATGGACGGTCGCGCAGCTCGAAGTCGAACTGCTAAGGCTCCTGCGGTCCATCGAGGGTGGCAGCGGGGCCGGCGACATTGATGAACTCCGAAAGCGTTTCGACGTTTTCTACAGCCGCGTCTCGACGATCGAGACCAGCAACATGTTCTCCGAGCTGCGCACGGCGGAAAACGCCGATGCCGCTCTTCTCCGTATACAAACGACGCTGGACGACCTCGTTCCCGTCATAGACGGGCCGGATGAAATTCTCCGCGAACGTCGCGCCGAACTGGTCGCCCCCCTGGCGCAACTGCGTTCCACCGTACGCACGCTCTCCCTTAAGAGTGTCGATCTATTCGCCCGCCTGTCTGACGAGCGCCGCCAGGCCTTTACGCTCCTCCTCATTCAGACGGCCGTCGTCGCAGGGCTTCTCATCATTGCCCTTGCGGGAACGCTCCTGGTGCTCTGGCGGCAATACGGTATCTCGATGTCGCGAGCAGGCGAGCTCGCGCGTAGCAGCCAGCGTTACGCCAACACCATCAACGCCTCTCTCGACGCCATCATCGTCGCCGACGCCTCGGGGACCATTCTCGACTTCAATCCTGCGGCGGAGCGTGCGTTCGGCTATTCACGACACGCCGCACTTGGCCGCAACATTTCGAGCCTGATCGCACCGGGCGAGCCTTATGGCACCGGTGACACCTTCATCAAACGCCATTTGCGCTCGTCCGCCAAGAAACCACTCGGACAGGACCGCATCGAGCTCCAGGCGATCCGCGCCAATGGCGACAAGTTTCCGGCCGAGCTGTCTCTGGGCATCGCGAGCGAGAGCGAAAACCCGACCTTTATCGCCTATATGCGCGACATCTCCGATCGGCACCGCACCCGCCAGGAGCTTTTGTACGCCCGAGACCGCGCTCTGGCGGCAGCTGAAGCAAAATCGCAATTTCTTGCCGTGATGAGCCATGAAATGCGCACGCCGCTCAACGGCATCCTCGGTGTACTCGATCTCATCCACGGCACCGACCTTACCGACAAGCAGAGCCAGTACGTGGAAACGGCGATCGCATCGGGTGAGCTTTTACGCGACCAGATCGACGACGTCCTCGACCTTTCGAGCCTGGAAGCCGGCGGCTTCGAGCTGAGACCGGTTGCCTTCGAGCTTGGCCACCTCTTGCACGAGATCGTCGATCTGCATGCACTGGCCGCGGAAACGCGCGGCAATCATCTCGTAGTCAGCCTCGCCTTCGAAACGCTCGGCGTTAAGGCCGATCGCCGCCGCATCCGCCAGATCCTCATCAACCTCGTATCAAATGCCGTCAAATTCACCAAGAACGGCATCATCACGCTCGAAGCCCGCGAAATCTCCCAGGCCGACGGACAGGTTCTTGTCGAACTGACAGTGTCCGACACCGGCAGCGGCATAGCCCCCGCCAACATCGATCGGATCTTCGAAGACTTCGTAACTCTCGACCCCTCGTTCAAGCGAACGACCGGCGGAACCGGCCTCGGCCTGGCGATCTGCCGACGCATGGCCGGAGCAATGGGTGGCGAGATCGGCGTTGAAAGCACACTCGGCCAGGGCAGCCGTTTCTGGGTTCACCTTCCGATGTTGCCGGCAAGCAGCGAAGAGCTCGAGGCGAGCCCGGTGGAAGACGTGAGGGAGTATGACTTCGACGGCAAAGCTGGTCTCAATGTCCTCGTGGTGGAAGACAATCCCACCAACCGCTTCGTGGCGCGCGAGATGCTCGTCAAGGCCGGCTGCCGGGTCCGGGAAGCGGAGAACGGCGAAGTCGGTGTCGCCGTGGCCAACGAAGAAGCCTTCGACGTCATATTGATGGATATCAGCATGCCGGTGCTCGACGGCCTTGGTGCGACGCGCCGCATTCGCTCGGGTGACGGGCCATCCAGCGACACGCCGATCATCGGCCTGACCGCGCATGTCTTTCCCGAAGAACAGGGGAAACTCCGCAAGGCCGGGATGCAGGACACGCTCATCAAACCGCTTCGCCTGCAACAGCTCAACGCCGCCCTCGCCCCCCTCCTGAAGGAACGGCCGGTCGCGAGGGAGCTGTCGAGCCGAGAACGGGCGAAGGCGATCCTAAATACGGATTCTGACGGGATTTCGGAGGAACCGGAACTGCTCGACGAAACCGTCGTGCAGGATCTGAAAGATGTCCTGCCTCAGCAGAAGCTGGCACATCACATGGACAAGTTCTGCCACGAGCTTGCCGTTATCAGATCGAGCCTGGAGGGCGCGCGCCAGGACGAAACCTTCATGCAAATTCGCCAGGTCGCTCACCAGCTAGCGGGCTCAGCGGCGCTCTTTGGTGCCCTCAAGCTGCGCGAGGTGCTGCTCGAAATCGAAGAAGTGGGCTTCCAGAAGAACGCGGAGCCTCTATCAGACCTCATTGACGAAGCTGAAGCCCTTGGTCGGCAGACAGCAGCGGCGCTCAAACCGCACCGCACTGCTGCCTGATCTGGCAAGGGCGCTTCAGCGGGCACACCGCCAATCACCACCGTCGCTCGTATCGGAATCAATTGAGCAAAAGCGCTGCAGAGGTCGAGACGGTGCCGAAGCCTTTCGCGAGCTCGATCACGTTGGTCAGATTGCTGTCATAGCACGCAAGCGCGTCGCCCGGCATGATGTAGGGATCGTATTCGTCGCGATCGGCACGCTGCAGCATATCCTCCAGGCTGCGCTCGATGACGATCGATTCGCCCGTCATCGGATTGCGGGTGAACAGGATCGCCGTGCGGTGGGCGTTCGTCCATCTCGCGCCGCCGATGCAGTTCATGCCGGCAACCGCCTGAATGAAGCGCGTCCCGTAGCGCAATTCCCGCGCATCCTTGCCAATTGCCGAGAGTGCATTCGCGTTCGCCGGCTGCGAGAGATTCGACATGAAGACCGTCACACCGGGCGCGGTGATGGAGGACGGCACCATGAGCTCTTCCTGGAAACAGCCTCGGCTCGGCACATAGATCTGGTCGCCTTCAAGCAGCAGCACGTCGGAATACGCGAACCCCAAGACCGCGCCGCGCACATCCGCCGAAATGGTCTTGCCTGCTCGTTGGATCTTGACGTTGGAAAGATCGGCATCCGGCCGCACGCCTCCCGCCGCCTGCAAAGCGGTGGACAGACGGCGGCCCCGTGCCACCGCTCCGAGCGCCGCCTGGCGGGCAGTATCCACGTCATCGCCACTCACGCCACCGATGGTCACGGCCATCGGGTCGAAAACGGCACCGGCCACATAGACGCGCGCCGAGGCCACGTCCGCCAGCCGCACCGAAACCCGCGGCGCTTCCTTGTAGAAATCTTCCGTCACAAGGGCGCGCGCAAGGCTTGCCTCGACGCTCTCCACGCTTCGGCCGATCGCCGGTATCGGTTTTAGATAAGGAAGCTTTAGGGTCCCGTCCTGCGACACCTCATATGAACCGGTGAAGGTCTCATCTTCGGCGACATGCACGTTGACGAGATCCCCGGGAGAAAGCCTCTCGTCATCGCGCAGGACGGTCGACACCTGATGGCTGACAGGAGACACGCTCCCAAGAGTACATTTCTTCTGGTTGAGATATGCGGAAGCCGAGCGTGGCAACTGCTGAGAAGTGGGAGCAGCGCGATACTGCGCTTGATAGCTCAGCCCCTCCGCAACCGCTTCGCGGTTGCTGATGGAATGCATCTGATCGCAGCCGGCAATAACAAACGCCCAGCCCAAGGCGGCAAGCGCCTGAACCAAGGTATGCAGGCGCTTTATCTTTGCCGGACAGTTCATCAACGGTTATCCCATAATTCAACGACTGGCTGCATAATGGTGGTCAATCTTCCATTTTTGGTGAATCTTTTGAACCCATTCAGTGGCTCCGCGAGCTACTCAAAAGGATAGGTCGCCTCATCGTCTGAGCGCGCTCCTACGCTAGCGCACGCGATACGAAACGCTGCGCCTCGCGTACAAGCAGCGCCAGGACAACAGCCGTTCTTGGCGAGCGGAACAAAGGCACTCAAGCATCATGGCACTTGCGATCAAAGCATTGATGGGACGGATCAAAGGCTCGTCACTGACGGGTGGCCTAGCGGCCTATGGTGCGTCCGAAGTGGTGTCGAAGCTCTCCCGCCTCGGTGTGGTCGTTGTTCTCGCCCGCTACATGGACCCGCTCAGCATTGGTCTGGCGGCGGGTGCGTTCGCCACCTCCGATATTCTCAAGAGCCTGACGGAGAACGGCGTCGGCCAGCGCATCATCGCCGCCCGTCAAGACGAGCTGGAATCGACCTGCCGCACGGCCCACAGGATCTTCTGGGTCTGGTGCCTCGGGCTCTTCGGTCTGCAGCTCGCACTCGCTGGTGCCGTCAGCGGGGTGTCCGGCAACTGGCTCGGCTTCGCGCTCATCGCGGTCATCGCCGGTGAATACCTGTTCATGCCGGGCGGGCTGACCCAGTGCGCCCTCGCCATGCGCGAAGGCAAGTTTAAACAGACGGCCGCCATAGCCGGCGGCCAGGTCGTCGCCGGCAACATCCTCACCGTTCTTCTCGTCCTTGTCTGGCCGCATCCGCTGGCGATCGTGCTGCCGCGCCTGTTGACCGCACCGATCTGGCTGATCGCCATGCGCCGCCTGCGCCCCTGGCGTCCTGCCGATGTGGCGGCGGCTCCGCTGCGGCCGTTCGTTCGCTTCGGCAGCGCCGTCATCGGCATCGAGTTCCTCAAGGCCGTGCGCATGCAGGGCGACAAGCTGATCGTCGGCGGCCTTCTCGGCGCCGATGCGCTTGGCATCTACTTCTTCGCCGTCAATGCCGGCCTCGGCATCACCACCTCGTTCAGCACGGCGCTGTCGACCGTCCTCTTCCCCTATATCTGCCGCAGCGAGAACCGCGACCGCGCCCTCGGCCACGCCTTCGCACTGTCCATGGCCATCATCGTTCCGGTTGCAATCGCCCAGTCACTCCTCGCCCCCTATTACGTCCCGGTCCTCTTCGGCGCCGAATGGGCAGATATGGCGCCACTCGTTGCAATCCTCTGCCTGGCGGCGATCCCGACCGTTCTGTGGTCGGCCTCGGCCCAATGGCTGCGGACCGGCGGCCGTGCCGGCACCGAGTTCACCTACTCGCTGGCGATTGGCGCAACCGTCCTCGTCTCCACCGCCGTCGCCGCTTCTTACGGCCTCACCGCGGTCGCCTGGACCGTGCTCGCGGCGATGACGGCCTCACAGGTCGTCGCATCCGCCCCGGCAATCCTGGCGGCCCTGCGCGCCAGCATCGGCTTCGTCCCAACCCTTTCTGCTCAGAGGTGCTGACATGACCGCTCCGTTGTTTTCCGTGATCATCCCCTGCTGGAACGCTGAAAAGACCATCGCCGCGACGCTCCGCTCGGTCCTTGATCAGACGCTTGCCGACTGGGAAGTGATCGTCATCGACGACGGCTCCACCGACGGGTCGGCCGAGATCCTGGCCGAATTTGCCGCCCGAGATCGGCGCATAACCTACCGCACGGTTGAGAACGGCGGCCCGAGCCGCGCCCGCAATCTCGGTGCCATCGAGCTCGCCAAGGGCCGTTACATTGCTTTCCTCGACGCCGACGATCTCTGGGCTGCCGACAAGCTCGAAATCATGGCAGCGCGGTTCGCGGAAGATATCGCGGTGCAGGCGCTCTATGCCGACGTCGCCTTCTTCACGAACGTGCCGGAAGACGCCCAGTCCCGCACAAATGTGCGGCGGGATCAGCTCTTCCTGAGGGATGTGCTCGCCGAAAACCCCTTCTGCACGACCTCCAACCTGGTAGTGGAGCGCAAGGCCTTTGCGGCGACCGGCGGCTTCGACGAAACCATCGTTTATGGCGAGGACCTGGAATGGCTGGTGCGCTTCGTCGCCATGTCCGGCGTCATCGAAGGCGTCGACCAGACGCTCGTCTATTACCGCAACACGCCGGGGAGCCTGTCTTCCAACATCGAGGCCATGGCCACCGCCTGGCAGTCACGTCTTGCAACGCTTCGCAAGATGCAGATCGGGCTTGCCGAAAAGGACCTCCGCGCCGCCGAGGCGCAGCATCTGCGCTACCTTGCCCGCCGGGCCCTGCGCTCAGAAGGATCGCGTTTCACCCCCATGCGCTTCGCGCTGCGCGGCGTTTGGACGAGCCCGGTTTCCTTCTTCAACAATCCCCGGCGCGGCCTCCTGACACTCGCGGCTGCCTGCGCCCTTCCCTTCTTCCCGCAATCGGCCGGACGGCCGGCCTGCTTTCAGTAGATCACGACACCGGCTTCCGAGGAGCAACGACCATGAACATGACCCCGCCCCCCATCGCCAGCGTCGTCGTGCCCGCGTATAATTGCGAGGCGACGATCGCCGAGACCCTGCGCTCGATCCTCAACCAGACCTTCTCCGATCTTGAGCTGATCGTCGTGGACGACGGTTCGACCGACTCTACGGTCGAAATCGTCAATGGCTTTACCGACGAACGCATCCGGCTCATCAGTCAGAAGAACCGGGGCCTTGCCGGCGCCCACAATACCGGCATCTACCATGCACGCGGCCGCTACATTGGCTTCTGCGATGCCGACGACCTGTGGCTGCCGGAAAAGCTGGAGCTGCACGTCGCCCATCTGGAAACGAATCCAGACGTCGGCATCAGCTTCTCCGCCTCCGCCATGATCGACCAGCATGGCCGCCGCCTTGGTATCAGCCAAAAGCCGAAGCTTCGCGGCATCACCGCCGCCGACGTCTTCAAGCGCAACCCGATCGGCAATGGCAGCACGCCGGTCATGCGCCGCACGGCTCTCGATGCGATCGCCTTCCGTCCCGCCGGTGAAGAAGAGCGCGACTGGTGGTTCGACGAGAATTTCCGTCAGTCGGACGACATCGAGGGGTGGCTGCGCTTCATCCTCTCCTCCGACTGGCTGATCGAAGGCATTCCGGGCGACCTCACACTCTACCGCATCCACACCGGCGCCCTCTCCGCCAATGTCGAAGCGCAATACGACACCTGGTGCCGGATGAAGGACAAAATCGCCGCCATCTCGCCGATGCTTGTGCGCCGCCATGGCGCTGCGGCGACCGCCTACCAGCTGCGCTACCTCGCCCGTCGCGCTGTCTCCTCCCGAGACGGAAAGCGTGCTGCCAGGTTCATGCGCCGCTCGATCTGGGCGTCTCGCCGCCCTCTGCGGGAAGAGCCGATCAAAACGATGGTGACGTGGAGCGCCGCAGAGCTTCTGAGCCTTTTCGGGCGCGGCATCTACAACCGCGTCGAGGCGCGCCTTCTTTCGTCCAAGGCAGGCTGATTTTACAATCGGGGGGAGCAAGTCCATGATCCACGCCATCGCCCATCTCATCGACGATGCCTCTTTCGGCGGCATCAACCGGATGCTCGAATACATGGAAGCGTCGCCGGATCTTGCGAAAATCGCAGATCATCGGATCGTGCGGGTGCGCCGCGGTCAGCTTACCGCACCGCCGCTCGGAGCCGACCTGATCGTCTCCCATCTGTCGATCAACTGGGCGAACCTGCCCATGCTGACGGCGCTACGGGCCGCCTATCCGACGACGCCGATCATCCATGTCGAACACAGCTACTCGGAGCGTTTCGTGGCGCTGCATGTCGAAAAGCGCGACCGCTTCACGGCGCTCCTGCGCACTGCCTATGCGCTTTTCGACGAAGTTGTCGCCGTCAGCGAGACGCAAGGCGCCTGGATGCTGCGCCGCGGCTTCTGCCCGGAAGGCGGCCTCAAGGTCATTGAGCCCTGCGTCGAGCTTGCGCCCTTCCTCGCGGTCGAAGGACATCGCGAAGGACCGGATATCGTCATCGGCGCGATCGGCCGCTTCGACCTGCAAAAAGGCTTCGACATTCTCATCGACGCCTTCCAGGTGCTCGAGCGCACCGACGTGGAGCTGCATCTCTACGGCGACGGGCCGGACCTCAACGACTTGAAGGCACGCGCCAAGAACAACCCGAAGATCGTCTTCAAGGGCTACACGTCCGACGTTCCTGAAGCCATGGCGGCGTGCGATGCCATCGCCCTCCCCTCGCGCTGGGAGCCTTATGGTCTCGTCGCTATCGAGGCGATGGCGGCCGACCGGCCCGTGCTCTGCCCGCGTCATGACGGCCTCGTCGGCCACATTGCGGCCGGGGCTCGCGATATTGGCGAGAATTCCGTGACCGGCTGGGCGGCCGCGATCGAACGGCTCGACGTCGAGGAACTGCGCGAGCCGAATGCAAAGACCCGCACTCACGCGGCCGAGGCAGGTGAACGTTTCGCAAAGGCCTGGGGCGGCCTCGTCGAACGGGTTTTGAGCAAAGAGGAAAAGGAAGCCGGCGCGGCCTGACCAGGCCAGCACCCACCGCACCCGACAAAAAGACCCGCGGAAGCTTCAGCTTGCGCGGGTCTTGTCGTTCCTCTCGAACCTCTTGTCAGAGCCGGCCGGCGCCAGAAGGCGATCGCTCACGTCCCAGTCCTCCGGCTCGATCGGCGAATGTCTTTCTGAGCGAACTTTTCTGCCGGAAAGTATTCTTCGGGAGTTACGCCTACAGCGAGCGCACCCGCATCTTGCCGAACTGGAAGAGCGCGGCGACGGTCGCGCCGCCGAGCGCGCCGATGACGTTCGCATAGAAATCCGTCATCGAGGCGGTCCGCCACGGAATGCACATCTGCAAAAGCTCGATCCAGCCGGAAAAGGCGAGTGTCGCGATGGCCGCCCCGAACGGATTGCCGAAGACGAAGGCGAAGCCCGCCGCGTTGACGAACGTCCCGACGGCATGCAGCACAATATCGCCATGATGGCCAAGATTCACGCCCGGAATGACGGCCAGCATCAAGGCCCACGCATCCGCGCCGAGAATCAGAAGGAAGACTGGCAATCTCATGAGATCCTGCATGTTCTGAGCCCGCGTTTCCATTACGCCTCGGCCTTTCGGGTTGCCTCTATCTCGGTGAACCGAGAAAACTCAAGAGAACATGCGCGGATGGACTTCATTGTCCTTTTCGGAGTTCCGAAGCGCGCCCAATCTCCTGTTAAACTCTTCTCGACTTTCGCAGCAGCCTCGCGATCGATCTTCCGCGCAAGTCAATTCGGCATAAGGAAGCCTCACAAAGCTTGCGGGACGCTTGCATCCTTTAAACCGGGGGTAGTATCGGCTCGCACGAGGTTGCGATCGAAGCGAGAAATCTGCGGCTCCGGCTTTCGATCCGGCCTTTCCGAAAAGGCCGAACGACGACGTCGCGAGAGCCAGATCGCCCCAGCACCAAACCAGGCAAACATCGCGAAGGGACGATCGGATAAGTGGCAAACCAACGCTTCACGGATCTCGCCAGCTTTACGTATACGGAAGCAAAGGCAGGCGGTCTCGGCGGATGCGCGCGCTGATCCATCCGGAAGAGGGTCGGGTTCACCCCAAAGGGGCTGGCCATTCGAAGGTACGTGATCGGCAGCTCGTGCAGATGGGGCGGGCGACCTGAAACGAAAAAATGGCCGCGGTGCCTAAGCAACCGCGGCCGGTCGGAACTGTGATGGGGAATCGCAGTCTTAGAAGTGTTCGCTTTGTTATAACCCTCCCTTCGTTGTGGTCTCAGTAGGCGCCCCGTCCGGTGAAGACGGCGCGGAAAGTCAGTGCGATGAGAGCAATATCGAGGAAAACCGAGCGGGAGCGGACATAGGCACTGTCCATGTGGATCATCTTGTTGAAGCCGATCTCCGCACGACCCGAAACCTGCCAGAGCCCCGTCAGGCCGGGCTTGCCCATCAGCCGCTCGAGAGCCTGAGGCGGATAGGCTTCGACTTCCTGCGGCAGAGCCGGACGCGGGCCGACGATGCTCATATCGCCCTTCCAGATGTTGAAGAGCTGGGGCAGTTCGTCGAGCGAGAAGCGCCGCAGAAGACGGCCGATCTTGGTGACGCGCGGATCGTTCTTCGACTTGAAGCAGATGCCGGCACGATCGCTTTGCTCAAGGAGCGCCGCCCGACGGGCTTCGGCGTCGCGATACATGGAGCGGAACTTCAACACGGTGAAAGCCTGACCGCCCTGCCCGATGCGCGTCTGCCGGAAGAAGACCGGGCCGCGGGACTCAAGCTTGATGGCCGTTGCGATCATCAGCATCAGCGGAGCGAAGAAAAGGAGGCCCATGCCGGATCCGAAAAGATCGAGGGCACGCTTGGCCCGCTCGTCAGCCGTCGGCACCGCCTTCTTGGCGCGGGCATCCTGCCATGCCCGCATCATGAACTCCGGGTTGCCGATGATGTAGCGGCGGAACATACGGCGGGGCTCGATCGCAAATCGCCAAATCCATTCCAGCCCGGCGCTGCGCAGCATGCGAGGAGCCCGCGACACGCGGCCGGCCCAGAAATCGAACTGCGCGCCGACACCCATCACCAGCCGTGCGTTGAGGCGATGGCGATTACGGGCGATCCACACATCCTGACGCGGCACACCCAGCGCGACCAGCACGATATCAGCGCCAGAAGCATTGATCTCGTCGATGATGCGATCTTCTTCTTCCGCATAGAAGTAACCATGGCGGGTGCCGGCGACCTTGAGGGCCGGGGCGATCCTGCGGGCAGCCTCTGAAGCCTTACGCGCAACGCCCTGCGCACTTCCGAGAAAATAGATGGAGAGGCCGAGAGCGGCAGCCTTGCGGCACAGCGGAACGAACAGGTCGGTACCATTCAGGTTCTCGACGAAGCGCTTGCCTTGCAGTTTCGCAGCAAGCTGCAAACCCGAGCCGTCGGGCAGCAGGTAATCCGCCTTCTTCAACGCCCACTGGTAGATCGGCGTCTTGGCGGCAACATTCATGCAATGGGCATTGAGGAACGCGGCGGTGCGACGGGCACGGCCCTTCAGAAGCGCTCCAAGAGCCTCTTCCGTCTTTGCGTTGACGATGTCGAGCGAGAAGAGAGAGATCTTATTGAGAGAAGTCATTGTGGCCTCCAGAAATCCGTTGGCCAAACAATACTCAGCTCGACGAAAAAATAACTCGAGCAAGGGAACAGTTACAGCATCCGTAGAATATCAAAAATACACGGAAGTGCATGTATAGTCTCGATCGAGACAAGTTCTACCCTTTAGGATAGGCGAATCCTCTCCAACCACGCCGCGATCGGGCGGGTGCCTGCGGGCGACGCCCTCGATTAACCGTTCATTGGGTGCTATGCGCTAGGTCCACTAGTGGTTGAAATGGTGGAGCCGCCAGGCGTCCTTTGCCAAGCTGCGGAGAACGCAACGCCGAGAAGACGGAAGTGCACGCGTTAGGAACGTGCGGTCTCGCCTGAAAGGTAATGTTGATGGATATTCTGATCGCTGACGATCATGAACTCGTCCGAGACACGATCTGCGCGTTTCTCGAGCGCGAACCGGATGTGCGCGTCGTCACCGCCAGCGATTTTACCGAAGCGATCGACCGTATCGATGCGCAGGGCCCGTTCGATCTCGTCATCCTTGATTACAACATGCCCGGCATGGACGGCCTCGAAGGCCTCGCCCGCGCCAAGGAGCATAATAAGGGCAACCCCGTCGGCATCATTTCCGGCACGGCCAACCGCAGCGTGGCGGAAGAAGCGCTGGCGGCCGGCGCCGCCGGCTTCCTGCCGAAGACGATCGCCGCCAAATCGCTTATCCACGCCGTCCGCTTCATGGTGGCGGGCGAGCAATATGCTCCGCTCGATTTCATGCGAGCACCGAGCGAAGAAACTGAAAATCCTCTGGCCGCCAAATTGAGCAAGCGTGAGACGGAAGTCCTGGGCGGTCTCGTCCGTGGCGCATCCAATAAGGAAATCGCGCGCGAGCTCGATTTGCAGGAGGTCACGGTGAAACTTCACGTCAAAACGCTCTGTCGCAAGCTTCAGGCACGCAACCGCACACACGCTGCCATGATCGCCAAGGATGCGGGGATGTTCTGAGGGGATCTCTCTCTCAAGACCTTCGGGTGGATTGGCCTATTCCAAAGGATAGGTCCCGCGCCGAAATAGACCCGAAGTGCACCATTGCACGCACGCGAAGAGGAACGCCTTCCGCTAAGCATTTGTCACGACGAGGAGTGCAGTGATGAATGTTCATACCAATCTACTGGAAGCCCCATACGTCCCTCACGACGAGGAGGCTGCGGCCGATAAGGCACGCACCGGCGGCCGGCGCCTGTTTGGGCGCCTTGGCGCTGCGGCAGCCGGCATTTCCCGTTTCATGCCCCGCCTGACCCGCACGCGCATCACCGCGCTGTCGCCGGTGCGCCTGCTGCGCGGCGGTCGCGTCGGGGACTTCCAACGCCTGCCCCGCTACGCGCTGGTCATTTTCGCCGGCCTTGCCGCGATCTGGGCTCCAGTCATCCTCTACATCTCGACGGCACCTCTGCGCTTTCAGTCCGAGGCAGCAATGATCATGCCGGGCGCCGGCTCGTCCAGCTCCGTCAATCTGTCGGACATCGGCCAGGCCTCGACCTCGGCGAGCTCGCCTTATTCAAGCTCCTCGATAAGCCCAACCGTGACCTACAAGAGCCTGATCGAATCCCGGCGCGTGCTTGAGCGTGCGGCGGATTCGCTTCAGCTCGAAGTTCAGGAACTCGGACGTCCGCGCATCAAGCTCCTCGACCAGACGAGCCTCATCCGCCTGACGATGACGGGTTCCTCGCCCGAGGACGCGGCTGACAAGACGGAAGCCATTCTCGCGGCCTTTCTCGGCGAACTGGACCAGCTGCGCAGCGACGAGATGGAGAGCCGGGAAGTCTCCACGATCGACACTGTCCGCGAGCACCAGAAGGCCGTTGAGGCCATTCGTCTTAAAATCAGCGAGCTGCAGGCAAAGACCGGGCTGGCGAGCGCAGATCAGCATCTCGAACTCGTGACGATGATCGAGCAGATGGGCCAGCAGGTCGTCTCCACGACGTCGGAGCTGCGGGAATCGGAGGAGGCCGTCGTGGCCCTTTCGACGATGCTCAACGTCGATGCCGGCAACGCCTCGTCCATGCTGCGTCTGCACGGCGACATCGAGTTCGCCGCCCTTTCGGAAAACGCCGCCGAGGCTTCGGCGAAGCTCTCCAGCCTCACCGGACGCTTCGGACAGAACCATCCCCAGGTCGTCGAGGCACGCAACAATTACAACGGCGCAAAGGCGCGCATGGATGATCGCGCACGGGCCGTCACCGGCCTTCCGGTCGCCGCCATCTGGGAGCAGGTCGACCCCTCTTCGCAGGGGGAGCGGTCGGCCCTCCTCTCTCAGCTCGTCGATCTTGTCACCAAGCGCGATGGCCTGGCCGCGCGGGTCGCCGCTCTCAAGCAAGAGCACGAGGCCGGTCAGGAGCGGGTGCGTGATCTCGTCGAGACGGCGTCGCGCCTCGACAGTCTCAACCGCGACTACAAGGTCGCCGAAGCCGTCTTCGCATCGGCCCTGGCGCGGATGAACACCACCCGCAACGATGTCTTTGCCTCGTATCCGATGGTGCAGGTGATCGAACAGCCGTCAATCGAATGGGAGCCGTCTTCGCCCAATAAGAAGATCGCACTGGGCGCGGCGGGCGCAGGCTCCCTGTTTCTCCTGATGGGGCTCGCCCTCGCCTGGATGCGTCGTCCTCTGATCGACCGTCTCCTGGAAACCGAGGAAGCTGGCGATGAAAACGCCGACGCCACAGCGTAACCTACCGGAGAATCTCGTCTTCTGGACGATCTCTCTGACCTGGTTCTTCTACGCCTTCGGCGCGCTCTACGTGGTGGGACCAGTGATCTCCTGGTCCCTCGCAGGTCTAGGCTTCCTGTCGCTTTACCTCGGTCCCGGCCTCAGGCCGGACCTCAGGCCCACCGGCTCGGTGCCGCCGATCATTTGGGGCTGGATCGGCGGCATGCTGGTCATGCTTGTTGCCTTGTGGGTCGGCCATTTCGACTGGGGCCTCGGCATGGGTCAGACGATCAAGTCCTCGATCGGATGGGCAAAAGGCTGGGCGATGGTCGCACTCGTTCCCTTCGCCGGGGCCATTTTGAAGATCCGCCGAGACGTTGTCATCCGCAGCCAGTGCATCGTCGGCGCATGCACGGTGGCACTCCTACCGATCCTCCTCGTCGCACCCTCGATCGGCTTGCCCGAAAAGATCTTCGTTTCGCCTCTGAAGGCCGTTGGCGGCCCGGGTCCGGAATATTTCTCTGTATATTTCTACACACTTGATCCGTCGAGCTGGACGCCGCGCTGGCAATTCTACGCCCCGTGGTCGCCCTTTGCCGGCCTTCTCGGCGTCGTCATGGTTCTCTTCGCGCTCGAAGACCGCAGCCGCTTCTGGATGGCGATGGGCATTCTCGCCGGGCTGGCGATGGTCTTCTTTTCCAAGTCGCGCATGAGCCTTGTCGCCCTCTTCGTATGCGCTGTCGGCCCGCGCATGATGCCGCTTCTGGCCAAAAGCGTCGCCTGGCAACTCGCTGCCGGCGTCGCCGCATCGATGGCGGCGCTCGGCACATATCTTCTACAGGCCATGCAGGATGCGGTTTCGGCCTTCAAGGGCGCCAGAGCCGACAGCACCCGCGTCCGCGAGACCCTGCAACGTATCGCCTATGAGCGCTGGCAAAACGAGGCGGTGTGGTTCGGCCACGGCACGGTTCAACCGGGTCCCCATATCGTCGAGTACATGCCGATCGGAAGTCATCACACCTGGTATGGACTGCTGTTCGTGAAAGGTCTTGTCGGAGTGTGGGCTCTCCTCGTCCCGCTGGTCTGGCAGTTCTGGATTGTCGCCGTCGATTCCGTCAAAGGCCGCCGAGGACGGCTTCCTCTCGGCATCGTACTCGTTTTCATCATTCTGAGCTTCGGGGAAAACATCGAGATCGAGGCCTATCTCCTTTGGCCGGCTTTGCTTCTCCTTGGCATTCACGCTCGCGAATTGGAGCGCGACCGGCTGGAAACAGCATCCAGGAAAGCTTGAAGAAAGCCCTGCATGCAACTTTTGCGCACATTCGGCTCCCCCTGACCTCCGACCGCAGAGCGCTCGGCGGATACAGGCATCAAGGTCGAACATGGTCCAACTCGGACTCGGTCATGACGAGGCCGGTGCCCAGGCGCAGAGGAACACATGAATGCGGTAGTCACGATGGTCGAGGCAGCCTCCGCCATCATCCTCGCCATTATCTTTCTCGCTCTTCTGGGAGAGCGCCTGGAAGGAACGTTCTGGCGTCGCAGCATCGCATTCGGCCTCGTCTTCGCCGGCACGGGCATGCTCATCATGCTCCATCCGGTCGAATTGATGGAGGGGGTGCGCACCGATCCGCGCAACGCGGTCGTCGCCCTCTCTGCAGCTCTCGGCGGGCCGGTCTGCGCGCTGATCACGGCCATTCCGATGATGGCGCTGCGGCTTTATTTCGGCGGCCTGGGCGCCGTCCCCGGCGCCGCGGGCATCGCCTCTGCCGCAATCTGTTCAAGCCTTCTGTGGTACGTCTGGACGCGCCATCTCGGCCGCGCCGTGTCGCAGCGTTACATCCTCCATCACGCCCTCAGCGCCGCCATCGTGCCCGCCCTGGTCATCGCGATGATGACCGCCGTGCCCTGGCACATCTTTCTCAAATCGGCCTCCCTGTTCGTCACGGTGAATTTTGCGGCCGTCCTTCTGATGGGCCAGCTCGTCGTCCGCGAATACCAGCGCCGCTGGGCCGTGGCGGCGCATAACGAAGCGCAGGCCCGCCTGGAGGCGACCGCCAACAACGCCCCTGGCATCCTCTTTCAAATCTCCCGGGACGAAGATGGACAGCTGGAGGTGCGCTATGTCTCCGATGGCGCACGGCGCATCCTCGACATCGCCCCGGAAAGCTTCGTCGAGCATCCGGAGAAGCTCGCAAGGCTTATTTCCCGGCAAGACGCCGAAAAATTGCAGCTCATTCTCGAAGGTTCGGCGGAAACCCTGGAGCCCTGGTCATTCGAGGCGCAGTGCATGCATCCCAAGGGCCACGTCCTTTGGATGCGCGCCACCGCAGAGCCCCGCGGCTACGGCAAAGACGAGATCATCTGGGACGGTTTCGTCTACGATATCACCGAGCAGAAGCGCTCCGAGCAGATGAAGAACGACTTCATCTCCACCGTCAGCCACGAATTGCGCACGCCCCTGACCGCGATCCACGGCGCGCTCGGCCTGGTGGCGGCCGGAGGCGCCGGAAAGCTCAGCGCCAAGGGCAACAATCTCGTATCGATCGCCTATGCCAACAGCGCGCGGCTGGTGCGTCTCATCAACGACATCCTGGACATCGAGCGGATCGAATCCGGAAGGATGCCCTTCGACATAAAACCCCTCGCGCTTCGCCCTCTCGTCGAGACAACGGTGGAATCGCTGCGCGCCTACGCGGCCGAACACAAAGCGTCGATCGAGATCGACGACACGGCGCCCGGGCTCGTCTGCCTCGCCGATCCCGATCGCCTCAGCCAGGTGCTCGTCAACCTGATGTCCAATGCGATCAAATTCTCGCCGCCGGAGGGAACCGTTCGGATCCACATCGCGCTGCGGGCCGGCCGCACCCGCATCTATGTGAGCGACGAGGGGCCGGGCATCCCGGAAGAATTCCACGACCGCATCTTCAACAAGTTCGAAAGGGCCGATTTCTCCGACAATCAGAAGGTCGGCGGCACGGGTCTCGGCCTTTCCATCACCAAGGCGATCGTCGAGCACCTCAACGGCGAGATCGACTTCCGCAGCACAGAAGGCGGCGGAACGATCTTCTTCGTTGACCTGCCAAGTTTTCCTGCCATGCAGCAGCTCGGTGCAGAGCGCGACAGCCGCAAGCTGGCAAGCACCTGATTATCGTCTTCCCGACCCCAATGGAAGACAAGCCGCATGGCGAAACGTCTCCGCTGAGACGCTTTAATCGCGCCACCCAAATCGGTTTGCAGGTCCGCCGTCTCCCCGAACCGAATCTGACGTGAAAGGGAAGGCGCCGAGCCCCAACTCCCGCACGCCGTTGGCAAATTCCCCGGTATCCATCGACTCCTTCGCGACTCGCGGACGTCAGATGGGTCATCGGCGTCAGCACATCGGAGAGATTATGGATCGGGTGCTCGTCATTGGGGGGACCTTGGTCGTTTAGATCGAGGTCGCCAAGGCCCAGATCATCGCTCGATGCTTGTCGGGCCGGCGCATTTCCACTACGTCTGAAGACGCTCACACGGGGTGCCCAAAAGGGCTGAGAGGCTTATCCGCCAACCCGCTGAACCTGATCCGGCTCGCACCGGCGGAGGGATGGAGAGCTTTCGTTGCCGCGAATGCGCCCCTTCCCGCTTTCAAACGACAAGGAGGCGCCCTTGGGCTCGCTGCAATCCCCTTCCATCTTCATAGCATCAGCCGTCGCCGCAATGTTCTTCGGCGCAATCACACCCGCCGCAGCGCAGGAGGAGAAGCCCTCGCTGACGGTCTACACCTATGAGAGCTTCGTTACCGATTATGGGCCGGGGCCGCAGATCAAGGCCGGTTTTGAGGCGGTTTGTGGCTGCACGGTGAAATGGGTCGGGCTGGAGGACGGCGTTGCGATCCTCAACCGTTTGAAGCTCGAAGGTGCTTCGACATCGGCGGAGGTGGTGGTCGGGCTCGACACCAACCTGATCGCTGAGGCCAGGGCGACCGGGCTCTTCGCACCGCATGGCACCGACACATCTGCGGTCGACGTGCCCGGCGGCTTTTCCGATCAGGTTTTCATACCCTACGATTACGGTTGGTTCGCCGTCGTCTACGACAGCGAGGCGATCGATGCCCCTCCGCAAAGCCTGGAGGAGCTGGTCAGCGGCGATCCGGAGGAGAAGATCGCCATCGAAGATCCTCGCAGCTCGACACCGGGTCTCGGGCTGCTCCTGTGGATGAAAAAAGTCTATGGCGACGGCGCCGAGGCAAAATGGCGGGAGTTCTCCGAGCGTATCCTGACGGTGACGCCCGGCTGGAGCGAAGCCTATGGGCTCCTGACGAGCGGCGAAGTCCCGATGGTGCTGAGCTATACCACCTCGCCCGCCTATCACCTGATCGAGGAGGAGAGCGACCGCTACCACGCGGCAGCCTTCGATGAGGGCCATTACATCCAGATCGAGGTCGCCGGCCGCATCGCAAGCTCCGAGCACCCAGATCTCGCCCGCGACTTCCTCGCTTATCTGATCTCACCCGCGGCGCAGAACGTGCTGCCGACCACCAATTGGATGCTGCCGGCCGCAGAGACCGCCTCGCCGCTGCCCGGCGCCTTTGAGCAGTTGGTGACCCCGGACAAGACCCTGTCTTTCGATCCCCAAACGGTAGCCGACAGCCGACGCGCCTGGACGCAGGAATGGCTGCAGGCGCTTGGCCGCTGAGGCTCTCCGCGCGTCCGATGACAGGTTCGACAGATCGACGTTGGCGTGTCGCGGCAGGACTTGCCGCCGTTGCCGCGCTCGCCGTGTTTTTGGGCGGTGCATGTTTCGCCTTGCTTACCCAAGCCGATGCGGCGCCGGACCTTTTTGCCTTGGCATCGGACCGCTATTTGCGGGGAGTGGTGCTGTTCACGCTGGAACAGGCGGCCCTTTCCACCCTCCTTGCCGTGGCCGGTGCCCTGCCGCTTGCAGTCGCCTTGCACAGGGCGCGGTTTCCTGGCCGCGGCCTTGTCCTGCGTCTTTTCCTCCTGCCGCAAGCTCTGCCGGTGCTGGTCGGCGCCTTGGCGATCATCGCGGTGTGGGGCCGCAACGGCGTCGTCTCGGATCTGGTCGCCACTCTCGGTTTCGATCGCCTCAACGTCTATGGGCTGTCCGGCATCCTGATCGCCCACACCTTCTTCAACCTGCCGCTCGCCGCCCGACTGATGGTCGCCGCACTCGACGGCGTGCCGGCGGAAAGCTGGAAGCTCGCCGGGCAGCTTTCTCTCACGCCGCTGACCACCTTCCGCATCCTCGAATGGCCGGCAATTCGCACCGCGCTGCCCGGCGCGACGAGCCTCATCTTCATGCTCTGCGTCACCAGCTTCACGCTGGTCCTCACGCTCGGCGGCGGGCCGGGTGCCACCACCCTGGAAGTCGCGATCTACCAGGCGCTGCGCTACGATTTTGATCCGGGTCTCGCGGTTTTCCTGGCGTTGATACAGATTGTGCTGACCGGCCTTGCGGTCGCCATCACGCTGCGGCTTGGCCGGACAACGGCCGGCGGCTTTACACTCGGGCGGCGGGCACGGCGCTACGACCCTCACCAGGGCTTCGTTCGCGCGCTCGATCTCGCGGTTCTGACCGTGGGGATCGCCTTCGTCCTCTCGCCGTTCATCGCCACGATCGTCGCCGGTCTGCGCTCCGATCTGATCGCACTGCTGGCCGATCCAAACGTCCAACGGGCCGCGATGACCAGCGGCGTCGTGGCGATCGCGGCGGCGACCCTCGCCGTCTTGCTCGCCGCGCCTCTCCTCTTGGCGCGGCAGGCATTGGAACGATCTTCCTCTTCAAGGGGCCGCGCAGCCTGGCGCGGGCTCTTCGAACTGTCGGGCAGCCTCGTCCTCGTGGTGCCGCCGATCGTCATCGGCGCCGGCTGGTTTCTTCTGCTGCGACAGGTGACCGACGTTTTCGCGGCGGCACCTTTCGTCGTTGTCGCCACCAATGCCGTAATGGCGATGCCGTTTATCGTGCGTATTCTCGCACCGGCGCTTGCCACCTCGGCACAGCGACACGATCGCCTTGCCGAGAGCCTGGGACTCTTCGGGCTGGCGCGGCTGCGCCACGTCGAATGGCCCGCTCTGAAAGCGCCGCTGGCCCTCTCCTTTGCCTTTGCGCTCGCCCTCTCCCTCGGAGATCTCGGTGCGATGGCGCTTTTTGGCAGCCAGGATTTCATCACCCTGCCCTATCTGCTGCTGCAGCGCATGGGCAGCTATCGCACAGCCGACGCAGCCGGACTGGCGCTGCTGCTCGGTGTCTTATGTCTCGCCCTGATGGCTCTCGCGGAGCGTGGGTTTCGCGGGGAGGAAGGTCGATGAGCGCCCTGCCCGCTCTCGTCTTGGACGGCCTAGAATACACCTATGAAAGTGCCCCGATGCGCTTCGACCTCACGGTGACGCCTGGCGAATGGCTGGCGATCATCGGCCCAAGCGGTGCCGGCAAATCGACCCTCCTCGACATCATCGCCGGCTTTCTCGTGCCCGAGCGCGGCCGGGTGACGATCTCCGGCGCCGACATGACGGGCGTGCCACCCTCGCAACGCCCGCTCAGTTTCGTGTTTCAGGAGAACAATCTCTTTGCCCACATGAGCGCCAGGCAGAATGTGGGGCTCGGAATTTCTCCGAGATTGCGGCTAAGCCCGGCCGAGCGGCAGCGCGCGGCAGAAGCGCTGGAGGCCGTCGGCCTTGTGGGCTTCGAAGATCGCAGGCCGGGGGAGATGTCCGGCGGCGAACGCCAGCGGGTCGCGCTGGCGCGCGCCTTTGTCCGCCAGCGCCCTCTGCTCCTGCTGGACGAGCCGTTTGCCGCGCTCGGTCCCGCCCTACGCCGTGAAATGCTGGCGTTGTTGCGCGATCTGCGGCGTCGGAAGGGAACGATGACGGTGCTGATGGTGACGCATCATCCCGAGGATGCCCTGGGCTTCGCCGACAACGTCGCCTTCCTCGACAAGGGGCGTTTCGTCACCGTTGGGCCGACCGAGGAAACCCTGTCAGCTTCGGGCATTGCCGCGGTAGAGAGCTACCTCGGAACGCGCGCGCTCTCTTAAACGCGGCATGCTGCAATGCGGCGTCAGGCCAGGCAGAAGCGTGCCGGGGCCGAGGACGAGACGGGGCAGATCGAAGCGCCAAGTCGGCACGTCGTTCTTGGATGGCAGCGAACGCTGCTCATACGCATTTTGCACTCTCTTGCGTTTGCCGCCACATTCATCGAATACTCTCGTCTTACAAAATACGAAACGCCACAACAATCATACCAGGCGCAGTCAGGCGATTGCCCTAGTCGTATCTCTAAATACACAAGGAGAACGCAAGAACCTAGAATCGGACGATGCGCCTAAACAAGCCGAATACAAAAACCGGTCCGGGCGCATCGAAACCCCAATGGGAGGAAACTTGGGATGTCCGAGACTTGTGCCCACGTCGATGTGGTTCACTCAGCGATCACGGCCGGGGCTGCCGCGCAATCGCCGATGGTCGCCTCCTGGAGCCGCTCGGCGCGTCTCTATGGGCTCGACCCAGCCAACCGGCACCCGCCTCACCGGCTGACGGCGAGCGAATTCGCCCTGGTGCGCGAGCGGATGGAGCCATGGATTCGCGCCGCCGAAGCCAGTCTTGATCAGCTCTTCAGCGCTGTCGGCGCAGCAGGGTGTTGCGTGCTCCTTGCCGATAGCGACGGCGTGCCGGTCGAGCGTCGCGGCGAGGCTGGCGACGATGCCATCTTCGACGAGTGGGGATTATGGCCGGGCGCGCTGTGGAGCGAGGCAACGGAAGGCACCAACGGCATCGGCACCTGCGTCATCGAGCGCCGCCCCGTCACCGTGCACCGCGATCAGCACTTTTTTGCGCGCAACGGGGCGCTCGGCTGCATGGCGGCCCCCATCCATGACCACAACGGCGAACTCGCCGGCGTTCTCGACGTCTCCTCCTGCCGCACCGATCTCACCGAGACCTTCGCGGGGCTTATCGCTCTCAGCGTCCGCGAAGCGGCACGGCGGATCGAAGCCGAAGCCTTCCGGCGCACGTTTGCGCATGTGCGGATCCTCGCCGTCTCGGGGCTGGAGCACAATCCGGCGGCTCTCGTCGCGGTGAATGCCGACGACCTCGCCGTCGGCGCATCGCACAGCGCCCGCGTGGCCTTGGGGATCAAAGGCAACCTCGCCAAAGCGCCCGTGCCGGCCTCCGATCTCCTGAGCATCCCGGGTGCGGAGAGCCTGGAGGATGCGGAGCGGGCCGTTCTTGCCCGCGCTCTCGCCCGCACCGGCGGCAACGTCTCCGCGGCGGCGCGCATCCTCGGCATTTCGCGCGCGACCTTCCATCGCAAACTCGGCGCAAAACGGCTGGAGGCGGCGACACAAGATCCCGCGGCTTCCTGTCGCATTCCTGCGACAGATGCAGCCTCTCTCCCGCTGGAGGGGGGCTGACAGACCTCCAGGCGACATCGATCCTGTTGTCCAGGGCGCCCGAGAGGAAACGCTTTTCTCTCGCCAAGAGCGCCCGCTTAGGGAGAACAGCAATGGATCAACTGGAACGGCCGTTCGGCGAAACGCGGCTGCCTTTCGCCACACGCTACGACAATTACATCGGCGGCAAATGGGTGGCGCCGAAGTCGGGTCGGTATTTCGACAACGTCACGCCGATCACCGGCCAATCGCTGTGCGAAGTGGCGCGCTCGGATGCGGCAGACATCGAGGCGGCGCTGGACGCCGCCCATGCCGCGAAAGACGCCTGGGGCAAGACCAACGTCGCCCAGAGGGCCTTTATCCTCAATCGCATCGCCGACCGGATGGAGGAGAATCTCGATCTCCTCGCCACCGCAGAGACGTGGGACAACGGCAAGCCGATCCGGGAAACGACGGCCGCAGACCTGCCGCTTGCGATCGACCACTTCCGCTATTTCGCCGGCTGTGTGCGGGCGCAGGAAGGCACGCTCTCCGAAATCGATCACGAAACGATCGCCTACCATTTCCACGAGCCCTTGGGTGTCGTCGGCCAGATCATCCCGTGGAATTTTCCTCTCCTCATGGCCGTGTGGAAACTCGCTCCGGCGCTCGCCGCAGGCAATTGCGTGGTGTTGAAGCCGGCCGAGCAGACGCCCGCCTCGATCATGGTGTTGATGGACGTCATCGGCGACCTGCTGCCTGAGGGCGTGCTGAACGTGGTCAACGGCTTCGGGCTCGAAGCCGGCAAGCCCCTCGCCTCCTCCAACCGCATCGCGAAGATCGCGTTCACCGGCGAGACGACCACCGGCCGGCTGATCATGCAATACGCCAGCCAGAACCTCATCCCAGTGACGCTGGAGCTTGGCGGGAAGTCGCCGAACATTTTCTTCGACGACGTGTGCGCGGAAGACGACGATTTCTTCGACAAGGCCATCGAAGGGTTCGTCATGTTCGCCCTCAACCAGGGTGAAGTCTGCACCTGTCCGTCGCGGGCGCTCATCCAGCACTCCATCTACGACCGCTTCATGGAGCGGGCACTGGAGCGCGTGAAAGCCATCAAGCAAGGCAATCCGCTCGACCCGGAGACGATGATCGGAGCGCAGGCGTCGAGCGAACAGCTGGAAAAGATCCTTTCCTATATCGACATCGGCAAACAGGAAGGCGCCGAAATCCTCACGGGTGGTGAGCGCAACCATCTCGGCGGCGAGCTGGAAGGCGGCTATTTCGTCCAGCCGACCGTGTTCCACGGCAACAACAAGATGCGCATTTTCCAGGAGGAGATCTTCGGTCCCGTCGTGTCGGTGACGACCTTCAAGGACGAGGAAGAAGCGCTGCATATCGCCAACGACACGCTCTATGGCCTGGGCTCCGGCGTGTGGAGCCGCGATATGAACCGCTGCTACCATTTCGGCCGCAACATCCAGGCCGGGCGCGTCTGGACCAATTGCTACCACGCCTATCCGGCCCATGCGGCTTTCGGCGGCTACAAGCAATCGGGGATCGGCCGAGAGACCCATTCGATGATGCTCGACCACTACCAGCAGACGAAGAATCTGCTCGTCAGCTACAATCCCAAGAAGCTCGGCTTTTTCTGAACGAGCCACCGACGAGGGCCCGGCGACTTGGGGGCCGCCGGGCTTCTTTTCCAAGACAAAATCCAAGGGAGGAAGACAATGGCGAAGACCATGAAGGCCGCAGTCGTGCGCGAATTCGGCAAACCGCTGAGCGTGGATGAGGTGCCGGTTCCCGAACCGGGGCCAGGACAGATCCAGGTCGCGATCCAGGCCTCAGGCATCTGCCACACCGACCTTCATGCCGCGGAGGGAGACTGGCCGGTCAAACCGAACCCGCCTTTCATTCCAGGCCATGAAGGCGTCGGCTATGTCTCCGGTGTCGGAGCGGGCGTCACCCGCGTCAAAGAAGGCGACCGGGTCGGCATCCCGTGGCTCTACACGGCCTGCGGGCATTGCGAACATTGCGTGGGCGGCTGGGAGACCTTGTGTGAATCCCAGCAGAATACCGGCTATTCGGTGAATGGCGGTTTTGCCGAATACGTGGTGGCCGACCCCAATTATGTCGGGCACCTTCCGGATGATATCGGGTTCACCGAAATCGCTCCAATCCTGTGTGCCGGCGTGACGGTTTATAAGGGTCTTAAGATGACCGATGCCCGCCCCGGCAACTGGGTGGTCATCTCGGGCATCGGAGGCCTTGGCCACCTTGCCGTCCAATATGCCAAGGCGATGGGCTTCAACGTCGCCGCGGTCGATATCGACGATCACAAGCTCGATCTCGCACGAAATCTCGGCGCCACGCTGACGGCGAATGCGGCCAAGGAGGACGCCGCCGCAAAGATCAAGAAGGAGACGGACGGGGGTGCACACGGTGTTCTCGTCACGGCCGTCAATCTGAAAGCCTTCGAGCAGGCCGAGAACATGGTCCGCCGCGGCGGCACGATCGCAATGAACGGTCTGCCGCCAGGCTCTTTCCCAATCTCGGTCTTCGACATGGTCCTGGCGGGCATTACCGTGCGCGGCTCGATCGTGGGGACCCGTCTCGACCTTCAGGAGGCGCTCGATTTTGCCGGGCACGGCAAGGTCAAATCGATCGTCAATCCGGTGAAGCTGGAAGACGTCAACAGCGTCTTCGAGAAGATGCACAAGGGCCAGATCGACGGCCGGGCGGTCATCGAGATCGCCGCCTGAGATACGACACGGAGGGGCGGTCAACCTGCCCCTCCCTTCCCTCCATTCTTCGAAAGACCGCGAGGCGAAAGCCGTGGGTACAGTCTCCGCAACACCAGCGGCCCGGAGCCTTCTGAGCGAGATCATCGCCGATCACGGGCCGGTCCTCTTTCATCAATCGGGCGGTTGTTGCGATGGCTCTTCGCCGATGTGCTACCCGGTGAACGGGTTTCTAATCGGCGACAACGACGTGAAACTCGGCGAGATCGACGGCATGCCCTTCTATATCGGCGGGGCGCAATACGAGCGCTGGAAGCACACCGATCTCGTCCTGGACGTCGTTGCCGGGCGTGGCGGCATGTTCTCCCTGGACAATGGCCGCGAGCGCCGCTTCCTCATCCGCTCGACGCTCTGCGAAGCGCCAGACAGTGCGGGCCGGTAGGCCTCCGAGCCGTCATCCTTCGAGTCTCCCTCTCCGTTTCGCGCGCCACCGGCATCAGAACCGCTCGAAGCGATAAGGAGCGGGATCCACGATCGGCGTCTCTCCCGTCACCAGTTCGGCCGCGAGCTGACCTGCGGCAGGCGACGTGCCGAAACCGTGGCCGGAAAAGCCTGTCGCCAAGGTCAGCCCCGGAATGCTGGCGACAGGCCCGATCACCGGATGAGTATCCGGCGTGATATCCATCGTGCCGGCCCAGGCAGATTTTATCTCGACACCTTTGAAGAGCGGCCAGGCCGCACTGAGATTGGCGACGGCCTCTCGGTTGAAAGTGGAGATCGTCGGTGGGTCCATCACACGAAGCTTTTCGAAGGGGCTTTCGTCCGCAGGTCCCCAACGGCGTGGAAGTTTCAGATCATCGATCGTTTCGCGCCCGACCTTCATCCGCACGATTCCGCGGTTTCCACGCAGCTGCGACAGATACCGCATGCCGATCAGCACATGATCGAGCGTCAAAGGCGCCCTCAGCGCGGCACGCTGAGTCATGATGAAGCTTCCGTCGTGATGCTGGCAGAAGGAGAAATCCGGTCCGGCCACGCCGATTTTGCACGGCCCCTGCATCGGCGGGGAACGGAACGCCGAACAGACGAGTGGCAAGGTCGGCAATCCGATACCGAGATTGCCCAGGAAGCGGCGCGACCACAGCCCCCCGGCGAGGAGAACCTGATCGCAGCGGATCTCTCCGCGCTCGGTCACCACACCGGCGACCCTGCCCGCTTCCAAAGACAAGGTGCGTACCGCGCAATTTTCCACAACGACGGCGCCCTTCGAAATCGCGGCTTTCGCGATCGCGCTCGCCGCGAGGGTCGGGTCGGCGTGGCCGTCCGACGGCGTGTAAAGGCCACCGGCCCATTTGCCCTCGCCGCCCGGCACCAATTCATCAATCTCTGAAGGCGTGACGAGGCGTGAATCGAGCCCCAGATGGCTCACCGATTTCAGCCAATCCTCATGCCCGGCCACATCCGCTTCGGTGCGGTCGAGATACATGATGCCGGTGCGCTCATAGCCGACATTGGCCCCGACCCGCATTGCCATCTCGGCCCACAGCCGATCAGCGGCCATTGCCAGGGGCACATCCGGCGCAGCTCGGATCGTCTTGCGGACCCAGCCGAGATTTCGCGACGATTGCTCGCCAGCGATCCGTCCCTTCTCCAAAACGACGACGGCGATGTTCTTTTCGGCAAGCGTCAGAGCAGCCGTCAGGCCAACGATACCGCCTCCGATAATGACGACAGAGGTGCGAGGCGGAAAATCCTGCGCCGTTTCAACCGGCGTGATCGTGGGGGCCATGGGGGATATCCTTCTGACAGACCGTCGCCGGGGCTCGTCCCCGTGCAGCAGCCGAACGCAATGAGCCATCTCGCTATCGGACGGAAGGACGCCGCCAGCCCGCGTCCCTCGATCTCGTGCAGAGCTTTATTCGATGGCGGGTGGATATGTTGGGGGCGCCTCAGCGCAGCGCCGGCTCGTCCCACAGGTTGAGCTTCTGGCCGATGCCCTTCTCCACCGCATTGCGGTAAATCACGGTGCCCCACGCAACGTCTTCGACCGGCATGCCCCCGACCGACATCAGGATGATCTCTTCATCGTTGGTTCGGCCTGGCGCGTCGCCTGCGACGATCGCGCCGAGATCCTCCAGTTCCTCGCGCTTCATGCTGCCCTCGGCGAGCATATCCATGAACTTCACGCCGATCACCGGGATGGTGCGATGCGCGGGCTTCGGAACCTCTTCGTACCAGGCCTCGTAGAGACCGGTGTTGTCCAGAACCTTGCGCACTTCTGGCGCTTTCATCCCTTCGTCGATCTCGCAAAGGGCCGGCATCGCCAGGAACGCGCCCGGCTTCACCCATTCGCGCTTGACGATCGGATAAGTCTCCGGATCGCCGACTTCACCGGAGGCGCAATAGGTGACGATATCGCAATCACGAACGACCGCCTCGAGGTCGTTCACAATCTCGATCTTGGTGATCTGCGGGTAATGCTCCTTCACCCAGGCGATGAAGACATCGAGGCTCTTCTGCCCGCGCGCCTTGACCCGGACGGTGTCGATCTTCGGACAGGCGGCGATGAAGGCTGCGAGCGCGGTGCGCGCCATCACACCAGGCCCTAGGATGCCAACGATCTTTGAATCCTTGCGCGCAAGGTGCCGCGCCCCGACGCCCGGCACCGCGCCGGTGCGGTAAGCGGAAAGAAGATTGGCCGACATATAGGCGAGCGGTGCGCCCGTATCGGCGTCGTTGAGCGTAAACATCAGGATCGAGCGGGGCAGATCCTTGTCGCGGTTTGCGATGTTGGAGCCATACCATTTGACACCGGCGGTGCAGAAATTGCCGCCGAGATAGGCCGGCATCGCCATGAAGCGACGATCCGCCGTAGGCTTCGGCATCTTTGGGAAGGGCGAGTTTTCGGGGAACACGACCATGGCCCCATGGCTGTCGCTGTTGGGACCGGCCATCCGGTAATCGCCCTGATGAAGCAGGGCAAACATCTGTTCCATGCAGTCGACACAGGCGGGCATGTCGGTCACGCCGGCCCGGATCATGTCTTGTTCGGAGAGGTAGAGAAAATCGATTTTCGGCAGACCCGTCATCGGTTTGGTCCTTGCGTTCGGGCTCGCGTCGCGCAGGCGCCTGCGCACCGTGCGACTTGAAACGGTGGATTGAAGGGAGAGAGGAAGAGGCGAAGGCCGGCAGACGCTGCGCTCCAATCACGGAACGCCTTGCCGGCCTTCCGGGAGGGCTAGTCGAGCATGCGGCCGAGCCCGGCATAGAGATCGGGGCGCTTTGCCTTGATGCGATAGCCGAAGAGAATGCCGGACAGGCAAACCAGGGCGATCGCGTAGGGGAACGAAGCGACCACTGGGCTTTCGCTGCCTGACAGCAGCGAGAGATTGTTGATCACCAGGGCAAGGGCTCCGAGCAATCCCACGAACGCAACGCTCGGTGCCACCAGCGTGGTCCAGCGGCCATGCTGGTCAGGATGGCGATGGAAATACAGGATGATCGCCACCGAAACCAAAGCCTGCACCGACAAGATGCCGATCACCGCAAGAGCCGACATCCAGGAGAAGACCACGGCATAGGGGTCGGCTCCCGAGACGACGAAGACGAGAAGGATGGCGGCCGCGCTCACACTTTGGACGACGCCGGCGATGTGCGGCGACAGATGCTTTTCATGCACCCGACCGAGGGCCCGCATGGCCAGACCTTCCCGGCCGAGCGCGAAGAAGTAGCGGTTGAGCGTGTTGTGAAACGAGAGCACGCAGGCAAACAGGCTCGTGATCAGCAGGACGTTCATGGTCTCGCTGGCCCAGCGCCCGAGCACCGCATCCATGGCGGCAAAGAAGAAATTGTCGAGCCCGGCTTCGGCGACCGCCTGCACCTGCGAAGCGCCGTAATGCTGCACGATCGCCCAGGTCGAAAACGCGTAGAACAAGGTGATGAGAAGGACGGCGACATAAGTCGCCTTCGGGATCGTCGTCTCAGGGTTTTCAGCCTCTTCGCCGAAAATGGCGGTCGCCTCAAAGCCGATGAAAGAGCCGATGACGAAGACGAGTGCCGCCCCCAGCCCCGGCGACAGGACGGTGGCGGGTGCGAACGAGGTCAAGCCGATGCCTTCCGGCCCGCCGCCTTGCAGGAGGATCCCGACATCGAGCAGCAGAAGAATGACGATCTCCGCCACCATGCAGACACCGAGGATCTTGCCCGAGAACGCGATGTTGCGCTGCCCGCAGAGATGAACCACGGCCAAGGCGGCGAACGACCAGACCCACCAGGGCATCTCGATGCCGTAAGGCGCGAGCCCTGCCGCAACGAAGACGCCGAAGAGCGCGTACACGGCGATCTGCACGGCGCTGTAGGTGATCAACGCCATCATGGCCGCGCCGACTCCCGTCGGCCGACCGATGCCTTGAGAGATATACGCATAGAAAGCACCGGCTCCCTCCACATGACGGCTCATTGCCGTGAACCCAACGGAGAAGACCAGGTACAACAGCCCCGCCAGAAGGTAGGCGCCGGGAACGCCCGCACCGTTGCCGAAAGCGAAAGCGACCGGTGAAGCTCCGACGACGGCGGTCAAAGGAGCGGCGGCTGCGACGACGAAGAATACGATATGGGCAAGCCCCACCGAATTCCTTGCCAGTCTCGGACTGGCGACAGGATTGGCGATTTCCAGCGTCATATCACCCCTCATTGGAACTGCTATTCGCCAAAGCTACGAGGGGGAATTTGGTACCGATATTGCATGTTACGCCAATGAATCGATAATTCGCGCCGAGAGGGGGTTTGACGATTATGTCACCGGCAAATGCCCTACACTTAGACAGTCGCATGCCAGCGATTGCATCAATTCGAGCGTCCGCACTGGCGCCGATCATTCAAGAACTCGACAAGCGCACGGCCAAGACCGACGTTTTACTGGCGGGCCACGGTATATTGCGCGCCCAGCTCAACGATCCCTATGCTGTCGTCCCGATCGCCCGCTATCTCGCTGCCTTCGAAGAGGCTGCCGTCGTGGTTCGCGATCCTTTTCTCGGCGCTGAGCTCGGGGTGTCGATCAAGCCCGCGGATCTCGGGCCGATGGGCATGCTTTTCTCGATGACCTCGACCATCGAAGCCGCCTTCAAGCGCCTGTGCCGTTCGATGGCCGCGCTGCAGGGCGCCAGTCATTCCTCCGTCTCCTGCGAAGACGAGACGCTGATCTGGTCCTACGGAATCACCGACACGTCGCTCTCCCCGCGCCGGCAGGACAGCGAGTTCACCCTGGCGACGACCTGCCATCTCGTCAGGCAGTGCTTTTCAAGCAGCTGGCGGCCCCTCGAGGTGCACTTCGAGCACGGCGCCCCGCGCGATCCGAAACCGCTGGAGCGCATCTTCCAGGCACCTGTCCTATTCGGGCAGTCGACCAACAGACTGGTGATGGACCTTGCCGGCGCCCGCCGCGTCTATCGCAAAGAGGATCCCGCTCTCGCCAGCGTCCTGGAGCGGCATATCAACGACCTCTTCGTCGAAACCGTGGCTCCCACCACCTATTCCGAACGCGTCCTGGCGCTCATCGCCATCCATCTCGGTTTCACCAACATCACGCTCGCCACAATCTCCAGAGAGCTCGGAATTCCACCGAGGACACTTCAGCGCCGCCTCGCGGACGAAGGCACATCCATCCGCAAATTGGTACAGGATTACAGGAAGTCCCTTTTGCGCCGGCACAACGCGGCCCATGGCGGAAACCGGTCGCGGCTTGCGCAGGCGCTCGGCTATGCTGACAGCACGGCGCTGTGGCGCGCCGAGAAGCGGTGGGAGGACGGCGAGTAGGTGCATCATCGAGGGATCTGCAGGCTCGGCTGAGGACTGACGGGCGGGCTCAGCCCGTCGCGCGGCAAACACAAACCTGTTTCAGAATTCGGCGACTTTCCCCCGGGCGCTGCGTCCGAAGCGCGACAGCGCATATTGCTTGTAATCGACGCTCGGTTCCGCTCCGGTGACGAGGTCAGCGATGAGCTGCCCCGCACCCGGGCCGATCCCGAAACCATGTCCGGAAAAACCGGCGGCCAGCAGAAACCCTTCCGGCCCCGCATTCGGGTCGATCACCGGCACACCATCAGGTGTGCTGTCAATGTAGCCGGCCCAGCGTGCCTGCACCGGCACCTGTTTCAGCGCCGGCAGCAGCTTCCGTGCCCGCGACAGGATTTTGTCGGTCGCGCGCATGGACGGTGCGGGATCGAGAATACGCATCCGCTCCATGGGCGTTGGCCGGTCGAGGGACCAGCGCCTGAGCGTTTCATGCCCGGCCCGCAATGCCGTGAGATCACCCGGCGACAGACTGCGCCAACGCTTGGCGAACATCGGCAGAAAGTGCCGGGCGAAGCGAAGCTGCTGCAGAGTCGGATCCGTCTTCGCCATCCCCGACACTGCGAGCGTGTAGCCGCCATCTCCGCGTCGCGTCACGGTCACATCCGCCGTGTGCAGTGCGTCGAGAAGCCCTTCCGCTCCCGGCTCAACGGAAAGAACGGAGGAGCGGATCGACGCCTGCGGAAAAACCACGCCGAGCTGCCGGCAAAACGAGGACGCCCAGGCGCCGCCCGACATCACCACCTGTCTCGTGCGGATAACACCTTTTTCGGTCACCACCGCGGAGACACGCCCGCCTTCCGTCTCGATGCCTCGGGCGGCACATGATTGATGAACCGTGCCGCCGAAACGAACGATTGCTTCGGCGATCATCGGTGCCGCGCAGGCGGGATCGGCAATCCCGTCAGACGGAGAAAAGACGCCACCCTTCCAGGATCGCCCTGTGACAGCGCCACGCGACGTGGCCTCCTCTCGACTGAGAGGATGGCTCGTCACGCCCATCGTCGCCGCAAAGCGGCACCATTCCGCCCAGCCTTCGATCTCCTTTTCGTCGTTCGAGAGATAAAGCAAGCCAGAACGCCGGAACCCGAGATCGGGTCCGAGCTCTGCAGCAAGCTCGTCCCAAAGCTCCAAGCTCCTGGTCGCCAGCGGCAGTTCGCGTGCATCACGGTTTTGCTGTCGGCACCAGCCCCAATTCCGGCTCGACTGCTCGGCGCCTATCATCCCCTTCTCCAGGAGAGCGACGCTGACGCCGCGCTTTGCGAGAAAATATGCCGCCGACACCCCGATGATCCCGCCTCCGATCACGACGACATCGGCGGCCGCCGGCAATTGCGGGGATGAGGGAACGCTCAGCAAAGGAACAGGCATGAATCTCTCCAATCGCTCCGAATCTAGCATCGAGACCGGTTCGGATCGGCAGCAATCTCCAGCTTCAGCAGCAGAAGATGCTTCGAAACATGCAGACGGCGGCAGCTTGTGTTTCAAGCATGCACGCGCAGGCTGGTTGTCAGAAAGCTCAACTCGGCGCAATCTGCCGGCATCTTATGCCGTGCACGCCGGAGGAGGCCCCCCTGCCCACCAATTCGCGCATGAAACTCGATATGATCGACGTGAAAATCCTCTGCGAATTGCAGAAGAACGGACGTATCACCAACGTCGAGCTGGCCGAGCTCGTCAATCTCTCGCCAAGCCCCTGCCTGACCCGGATGAAGAAGCTGCAGGCCGCCGGCTACATCACCGGCTACTCGGCCCAGATCGATGTGAGCAAGATCGGGGAGACGCTGACCGTCTTCACCGAATTCACCTTGAAGAACCACCGACATACGGACTTTTCGCGCTTTCAGGCGACGGTGGAGAAAATCGATTCCTGCGTGGAATGCCACCTCGTCTCGGGCGGCTACGACTACCTCGTCAAATTCGTGACAGCCGGCATCGTGCATTACCAGACGATCATGGAAAAGCTCATCGATGACGACATCGGCATCGACAAGTATTTCAGCTTCGTGGTGATCAAATCGCCCTTCATCAAGGCGCATCTGCCGCTGACATCGCTGTTTCGCGACAAGCTTCACGCCTGAGGAAAGCCGCTGCCCGCCGCGTCGTTCAGCGCCCGGCGACGGCCTGCATCAGTTCGTTGTCGTGCTCGAGGCGGTCGAGCCAGTTGGTGTCGAGCTGTGGCACAGAGGATATCAAAAGACGGGAATAGGGATGCTCGGCACCCGACTTCATTCGGTTCGTCGGCATCTCCTCCACCTTCTCTCCCTGATACATCACCACGACCTCGTCGCAGATCGCTTCGACCGTCGAGAGATCGTGGCTGATGAACATGTAGGAAAGGCCGAGCTCTCGCTGCAATTCATCGAGGAGCTTCAGGATGGCGGCCGCCACCACCGTATCCAACGCCGAGGTGATCTCATCGCAGAGGATCAGCTCAGGTTTCGCCGCCAAGGCGCGCGCCAGGTTGACGCGTTGCTTCTGGCCGCCCGACAATTCGCTTGGCAGACGATGTTTCAAGGCGGCCGGCAGGCGCACCATATCGAGCAGCCGGTCGACCTCCGCCTCGCGCTGGCGCCCCCTCATGCCATGATAGAAGGTGAGCGGGCGGCCCAGAATTGCCCGCACAGGCCGATTGGGGTTGAGAGCGGTATCGGCGAGCTGAAAGACGATCTGCATCTTGCGCAGCTCTTCACGGCTGCGCCCGCTGACACTTTTCGCAAGTTCCCGGCCCTCGAACATCACGCTGCCTGAGGATTGCGGCAGAAGGCCCGAAATGACGCGCGCCAGTGTCGACTTCCCGCTGCCGGATTCGCCGATAATCCCGAGGCTCTCACCCGCCGCCAGGCGGAAGGTCACGTCCTTGAGCGCGAGAAAGCCAGGCTGACCATCGGAGCCGGTCGGTCCGTAACCGGCACTGAGATTCTTCACCTCCAGAATGGCATTTCTCTGCGCCATGGCACGCGGATCCGCCGGCGCGCGCTCGACGGGATGAAAGGCTGCGATGAGCTCTTTCGTATAGGCATGCTGCGGCGCGTGGACGATTTTCTCCGTCTCGGCCACTTCCTGCACTTCGCCGCCCTTCAGGACGACGATGCGGTCGGCGATCTGGGCGACGACGGCAAGATCGTGCGAGACATAGATCCCGGCCATATTCCGCTCGGCGATGACCGACTTGAAGGCGCGCAGAACTTCGATCTGTGTCGTCACGTCGAGAGCCGTCGTCGGCTCGTCGAACACCATCACCCCGGGATCGCCCATCAGGGCCATCGCCGCCGCCAGCCTCTGCAATTGTCCGCCCGACACCTGATGCGGATAGCGCGCGCCAATCGTCTCCGGATTGGGCAGCGACAATGCCCGGAAGAGCTCGACGGCCTTGCGACGCGCATCCTCCGGCGGCATCAGTTGATGAATGCGGGAGACCTCAACGACCTGTTCCATGATGGTCTGGGAGGGATCGAAGGCCGCAGCTGCCGATTGCGGCACATAGGCGACCTGCTGCCCGCGCACATGCCGGCGTTCGGCCTCGCTCATCGTCACCATATCGCGGCCGGCGACCACGACCTCGCCGCGGGTGATCCTGCAGCCCGGGCGCGTGTAACCCAGAAGCGTCAATGCGATCGTGGTTTTGCCGGAACCACTTTCGCCGATCAAAGCGACCACCTCACCCTCGGCCACCTCGATATCGACGCCTTTGATGATATCCACGACACGCCCGGAATCGGTCTTCGCGGCGACGGCAAGATCACGAATTTCGACGATATTGCCCATCAGGCGCTCCGATCGCGGATGCGTGTCGGCAGGTTGTCGATCAGCATGTTGACCGAGATGGTCAGGCTCGCAATGGCGATCGACGGAAAGATCACGGCAGGCGCACCGTACGGCAGGCCGGCGAGGTTCTCACGCACCAGGCCGCCCCAATCGGCATTCGGCGGCTGCACGCCTAGGCCGAGGAAAGACAGGCCTGACAGAAGCAGCACGATGAAGACGAAGCGCAGGCCGAAATCCGCCAGCACCGGGCCGATGATGTTGGGCAGGATTTCCTCCCGGATGATGTAGACGGTGCCCTCTCCCCGCGCCCGCGCGACCGTCACGAAATCCATCGTGTTGGTGTTGGCGGCAAGCGAACGGGCAAAGCGATAGCTCCCCGGTGCATAGATGAGCGCCAGCGTCACGATCAACACAGGGATGGAGCTGCCGACGCCGGCAACAACCACAAGCCCGAACATGAGCGAGGGGATGGCGTTGAGCGCGTCGAGAAAACGCGACAGCGCCGTGTCGAAGAAGCCGCCCACGACGGCGGCGATCATACCGAGCGCCACACCAACGAAACAGGCGAGCGACACCGCGGCGAAGGCGATGCCGACCGTATAGCGCGCACCCATCAAGATGCGCGAGAGGATATCCCGGCCGAGATAGTCGGTGCCGAGCCAGAATTTCTGCGACATCGGTCCGAAGAAATCGAAATCGACAATCTTGCCGACTGGATAAGGCACGAGGAGCGGTGCGCAGATTGCAATCACGATCCAAAACAGGACCACGATCGCGCCGATCGTTCCGACGGCATTGATGTGGAAGCCTGTGCGGCGGCGGGCGGCGGCGACGAGAGCTTTCACTGGCGCAGCCTCGGGTTGGAGGCGATGGCAATCACGTCCGCAATGAGGATCAAAAGAAGATAGCTCAGGCAGAACAGCATCGCACAGGTCTGGATGAGAGGAAGATCGCGGGTCGCAACGGCATCCACCATGAGCTTGGCGACGCCCGGATAGTTGAAGATCGTCTCCACGATGATGACGCCTCCGAGGAGATAGGAGAGCGACAGGGCCATGGCGTTCGCGATCGGACCGAGCGCGTTCGGCAGCGCATGTCTCATGACCATTCGTCGCCGGGTCGCGCCCTTGAGGAGCGCCATCTCGACATAGGGGGTGTTGATCGTATCGATCACGGCAGCGCGGGTCATGCGGATCATCTGCGCCGAGACGACGAAGCTCAACGTGATCACCGGCATGGCATAGACCCGCAGAAGCTCACCCAGGCCTTGGACTTCATTGGCGAAGGAGAGCGCCGGCAGCCAGCCGAGATAGACAGCGAAAATCAGAACGGCGAGGGTCGCGACCATGAACTCTGGCACCGAGATCACGGTCACCGTGAAGACCGACACGAGGCGGTCGTAGAACGAACCGCGGAACATGGCCGCAGTCACACCGAGAAAGAGCGACAGCGGCACCGAAAAGAACGTGGTGACGGCTCCGAGCTTCAATGAGTTCACGAGACGCCCGGAAATCAGCTCTGCCACGTCGCGGTTGTTGGCATAGGACCGTCCGAAGTCACCCGTCACCAGACCGGCAAGCCAATGCACGAAGCGCAGGACCGCAGGCTGGTCGAGATGCATCGCCTTGCGAAGACCTGCCACCGCTTCCGGCGTCGCCGACTGCCCGAGAAGGATCTGTGCGACGTCGCCCGGCAAAAGCTCCGTGGCCGCGAAGACAGCAAAGGCAACAATGACGAGGGAGACGAGCATAATCCCAATGCGGCGGATAATAAGACCGGCGATCGTGGAATTCATGCAGCTCTTTCTCCTTCGTTCTTCGGGCGCGATAGGCCGAGCGCCCAGGCTCGCAGGATGGCTCGGCCTTCAGCTCTCTTAGTCGTCGAGCCAGACATATTCGGCGAAGGCGTAACCCATCATGCCGCCTAGCGGATTAGGCTGCAGGCCCTTCAGTTTCGAAGACAGGGCATCGACATTGGAGATCCAGACAGGGATGATGGTTCCGGCGTCTTCCGCCACCATCACCTGCATCTCGTCGTACATTTCCTTACGCTTGGCCTCATCGAGGGTGCCGCGTGCCTCTACCAGCATCTTGTCGAATTTTTCAGACTGGTAGCGGCTCTCGTTCCACGGCGCGTCGGAGGTGTAGAGGAGCGAGAAGAGAATATCCGGGGTCGGCCGCGGATTGATGTTGCCGAAGTGTATGGGCGCCTTCAGCCAATAGTTCGACCAGTAGCCATCGGAAGGAACGCGCTGCACATCGAAGGGCATGCCGATTTCCGACCCCGCCTGCTGCACCACCATCGCCATGTCGATCGACGAGGTCGCAGCCGTCGAAGCAACGATCGGGATCGACTGCCCGAGAACGCCTGCACTCTCAAAAAGCTTCTTCGCCTTTTCCGGATCGTAATCCTTCGGCTTCAGCTCTGCATTGTAATAGCGGTCATTCGGCGAAACCGGCTGATCGTTGGCGATGACAGCCAGATCGCGCATGACGGAGCGCGCGATGACCTCACGATTGACGAGGTATTTGAGGCCGTCGACGAAATCCTTCTTGTCGCCTGGCGCCATGTCGAGGCGGACGTTGAGGTCGGTATAATTCCCTGACGTCGTCTTCGACAGCGTGACTGTGTCGATCGTATCGAGGCGCCTGATCGAACGCGGATTGATTGAAGCAGCGAGCGCGATGTCACCCGACAGGAGCGCATTCACGCGTGCCGTTTCATCCGGGATCGCAATGAACTCGAGGGAATCGAGATAAGGAAGGTTCTCCTTCCAATAATCCTCGTTGCGGACGCCGACTGATCTAACCCCGGGCTCGAAGGTCTCGCATTTGAAAGCGCCGGTCCCGTTCGCCGTCGTGAAGTCGGTCGTGCCGTCGGCGAGGATCATGAAATGGTGCAGAGACAGAATGATCGGCAGGTCGGCGTTCGGCGAACTCAGCACCAGCTCCAGAACCCGGTCGTCCACCTTCTTGAAGGTCTCCATCTGCTGCGCCATGGCGTTCGCCTTGGAGCCGACGGATTCATCCTTGTGACGCTGGAGCGAATAGATGACGTCGTCCGTCGTCAGCGTCTTGCCGTCATGGAAGGTGACGTCCGGGCGGAGCGTGATCTTCCACGTCTTGGCGTCGTCGGATTCGATGCTTTCGGCGAGCTCCATCTCGACGGAGCCCTTCTCGTCGAGGAAGGTCAGCCGATTGTAGAAGGAGCAGCAACGCACATAATCGGTGGAAAGAGAGGCTTTTGCGGGATCGAGTGTGTCGGCCGTCGAGGAGGACCAACCGGCGGCGGTGATCGATCCGCCCTTCTTCGGGGTCGCAGCAAAGGCCGTCGTCGCACGCGTCATGATGGCGCTCCCGGCCGCCATCGCCACGCCGCTCGCCGCAAGCAGACGCAAGAGATCGCGGCGTGAAGCGCCTCGTCGGATGGCCTCCTCCACCATCGCATCGTCGCGCCTCGTCCAATTCGTGACGTCCCAGTTCGTCCGGTTATTCTGGCTCATGCGTCGGTCCTTTCCGGTGACAAAGAGGTGGCATCCCGTCTTGGCGCGGTTTGAAACAGGTTCAGGGCTGGTCGACGGCCTCCGCCAATGCAGCCAGGGAAGTGAAGTGATAGTCCGGCTCGGTGAACCGCTCAGGGGCTATCGTGCCCCCGTAGCCTTTCCGGCCGTGACGGCGCTCGATCCAACAATTGGTGAGACCGAGCTGCCGGGAGACACCGATATCGTGATACTGGCTTTGGGCGACATGCAGGATGTCGGCCTTCTCGATCCCCTCGCCCTTCAAATCGGCGAGCACCGCCTCGAAGAAGGCCGGGTCCGGTTTTTCGGTCCCTGTGTCGTCGACCGTGAAAGACTTGTGAAACGGCTTCCCAAGTTCGTCCGAGAAGCGCTCGAAGGCCCAGCGCTGCGCATTGGTCATGGCAACGAGCCGGAAGCGTCGGCGCAATTTCGCAAGAGCTGCGCGGCTGTCGGAAAAGGCCGGCGCAGAGGCGACGGCTTCTACGACGCGGGCGCCATATTCCTCACCGCGCGGAAGATGCATCTTCGCGGCAATCTTGTCGTAGCAGCGAGCGACGTCGTCAGGGAATCGACCGCCACCCGGATCGCGGCGGCTCTCACGGTAGATAGCGAGAGCCTCCTCGCCATCCAGCGTCGCACCTACGTCTGCCGCAAGGCTGGCGAGGCCGTTTTTTAAGCCCGTTTCAAAGTCAATGAGCGTGCCCACGACATCGAAAGTCAGAACTTTGAAAGTCGCCAGCCTGCGGGTCACGCATTCCTCCGCCTTGAACGCCCACGAGAGACGCCGCCATCTGGCAGCATAATCTTCCGCGATGTAGCACCGATGCACTCAACGTCGCCGGGCGATTGCTTGGTCAGAAATCAGCCCGGTTTTGTACTCCGTCGACTGTAATGTGCTTTCTTTCCAGGAATGCAGTCTCGCAGGACGACCCTTTATGAGGTTCCGAATGCGGCCGGCATCACAGCATAATCTGTCGATTTTTGAAGCAAGTCGGAATCTTGCTCACGCAATCGTCAATAGCCGCGCGCTTTGTCGACGAGCCCGGGGATCGGTCGGCCTTCCTCGTGTGCGCGCAGGCACTCAACTGCGGCCAAGGCCCCCTCTTCGAAATCGGTCATCGTGGCGACATGGGGCGTCAGAACGAGGCGCGGATGGCTCCAGAACGGGTGCTCGGCCGGCAAAGGCTCAGGCTCGGTCACATCGAGGAAAGCACCCTCGAGATGGCCGGTATCAAGTGCATCTAGAAGCGCATCATGATCGAGCTGCCGACCTCTCCCGGCATGCACAAGCGTGGCGCCTTTCGGCAGAGCCGCAAAGAGCTGCGCGTCGAGAATGTTCTCCGTCTCCTTCGTCAGCGGCAGAAGACAAATGAGAATATCGGTCCCTGCCAGGAACGCCGGAAGCTCGCGCCGCCCAACGAAGGTCTGCACCCCGTCGAGCGCGCGGGGCGAGCGCCCCCAGCCGGCGAGTTTGAAACCAAAGGGACGAAGCGCCTCCAGCACGGCCGTTCCGAGCTGACCCAGCCCCATCACGCCGACGGTTTTCCGCCGCGCAAGATCGACACGGCCGGCGCTCCAGGTCTTGTCGCGCTGCTGGGCAATGTAACGCGGCAATTGCCGGTGCATCGCCAGAACGCCGAGGACGACATAGTCGCGCATCATTTCGGCGATGCTCGGCGTGACCATGCGCGCGACCTTCACATGCTCCGGCAGAGCGCGAAAATCGAACTGGTCGACACCGGCACCGACCGAGAGGATCATCTTAAGGTTCGGATAGGTCTTCACCGGGTCGGCCGGAGCGTTCCAGGTCGCGATGAAACGGACCTTTGAGGGATCTTGGACCGCATCAAAGCCGTCGTAGAATTCTAGTTCCGGCAATTCCCGCCCGAAGATCGGTTTCCAGACCTCGGCGCGCTCTTTGTGCGAAAGATAAAGCAGCGCCATCGCTCAGACGCCCTTCATGGCCGCGCGGACATCCGCGTCGGCCAGGGTTTCGTCGAGAACGCGGCGCGTGCGCTCCACGATTTCGTCGATCTCCTCATCGCTGCAGCAAAGCGGCGGCGCAAAGCCGATGACGCCCTGAGCGAAGGCACGAACGATCAGCCCGTTCTTGTAAGCACGATCGAAGATGCGCTTTCCGGCTTCCGCCGCAGCAGGTAGCGGCGTCTTTGCCGACTTGTCGGTGACGAGTTCGATCGCAGCCAGCATTCCGCGGCCACGCACATCGCCGACAAGCGGGTGTTCTGCGAGGCTTTCAAGGCCCGCCATCAACCGCTTCCCGGCCCGCCTGCCATTGTCCAGAAGCCCCCCTTCGTAGAGCTTCAGGACTTCCAGGCCGACAGCTGCGCTCACGGGATGGCCGGAATAGGTGTAGCCGTGGCCGATCGCGGCCTCGCCTGCCCCATCGGCGATCGTCTGATAGACATGATCGGCCATGAAGACGGCACCGAGCGGCACATAGCCGGAGGTGAGCCCCTTCGCGACCGTCATGAAGTCCGGCACCACTCCCTCTTCCAGGCAGGCAAAGAGCGGGCCCGTGCGACCGAAGCCGGTGATCACTTCGTCGGCCACGAAGAGAATGCCGAGTTCGCGGCAGGTATCTGCCATCGCCTTCACCCAGCCTGGCGGCGGCACCAGGACGCCACCCGAGCCCTGAATCGGCTCGGCGTAAAAGGCGGCGACGCGGTCTTTGCCGATCTCGTCAACCTTGGCCGCCAGCGCCGCGACCGAGGCGGCGATCACCGTCTCGGGATCGCGTCCGACCGGATTGCGGTAGAGGTAATGGGACGGGATCTTGTGCTGCCACTCGAAAGGCACGCCGAAGCCCGTGTGGAAGCCCTTGAGCGCCGTGAGGCCTGCGCCTGCGGTCGAAGAACCGTGAAAACCCTGCTCCAGCGAGATGAACTGATCCCGCTCCGGCGTGCCGCGCGCGTGGTTGTAGTAGCGGATGAAACGGATCGTGCTGTCGACCGCGTCCGATCCCCCGAGCGTGAAATACACATGGTCGAGATCACCCGGTGCCCTCTCGGCGAGCGCTTCGGCAAGCTTGATCGCCGGCTCGGAGCCCAGATCGAAATAGCCGGTCGCATATGGCAGGCGGCGCATCTGTTCGGCGGCAGCCTCAACGATGCTCTCGTGTCCGTAGCCCGCATTCACGCACCACAGACCGGCAAAGCCGTCGAGAAGCCGATGTCCCTCCCGGTCCGTCAGCCACGCCCCCTTTGCGGAGGCCATGACGCGCACCCCGTCCCGCTCATGCCCGCGAAAGGAGCTCAAAGGATGCACCAGGTGCTCGCGATCAGCCTCGAGCAATGAATTTGAAAGCATGTCGTTCTCCGGAAACGTCAGCCAAAGGCCTGAGAGACAAGGGCGAAAGTTTTTGGTTCTCCGTCGCGGATCGCGCGGGGCTCCTCGCCCCGCGCCATCGCCACGCCGGACCCGGTCTCGGGGAGTCCGAGATCCGCGAGCCAGGACGAGAGACCGGTGTCACGGCGCGTATCGATGCGCAGGAACTCTCCGGCGTGCCGCTCAATGAGGGCGAGGATCAGGTTCCTGGTCGCCTCGATATTTGTGGCAACGACGGGCCCGATGACCCGGCCGCGCCCGAATGGGCGACAAATCCCGAAACCTGAGAGAGATCCCCTGTCGCGCAAGACGACCGCTTTGCCGCCGGCGGCAAAGAGCTGTCCGAAAAGCGCGCGACGATCGCCCCCGTAGGCTGCTCGATCGAGGTCGATGATCGCGTCGAGATCCGCGTCGCGCGCCACCTCGACGTCCTCCGAAGGCGCCGCGGAAGCAATCTTGCCCTGGTGTTGGACGATCCCGCCACGCTCTTCGAAGCCGAGCTTCTTGTAGAGCGGAAGACCATCCTCCGTCGCCACAAGGCGCAGATTCCGCGAGCCGGACGCCTCGATCGCGGCTTCCACGAGCCGGCGCCCCAGCCCCTGGCCGCGCAAAGAGCTGTCGACGATGATCATATCGATCGTTGCAAGATCAGGGCCGAAGGGTGTGGTGAAGGCCGTGCCGACGACGCGCCCATTCTTCGTTGCGACGAAGCCTTGCGAGACCGCATCGACCATCGCCCAGTCTTCGGTTCGGTGCGGCCAATTCTCGGCCTGCGACAGGCGGACGGCTGCCTCAAAATGCGGATCGGAAAACGGTTCAAGCAGAATGTCGGTCATCTCTCGCAACAGAATCCTTGGTTCTCGCAATTGGTAGCAGGACAGGAGAGAACGATGTGCCCGGCGCGCCCGTCACCGACGACACATCCGGCCGTCCCGCCGATCCGCTGCCGCAGCTTCTACCGAGCGAGCCGCAACCGCTGAGCTTCCTGAGACGTTTCAAAGGGCGCGCGCCATGTCCTCGGATATGCCCCCCACCGCAAGCCTGCGTCCCAGCCGGAGCACCATTGCGCGGGCCTCGTTGAGCTCATCGACGGTGATATATTCTTCCGGCTTGTGCGCCCGGGAGATGTCGCCCGGCCCGCAGACGATGGACGGAACTCCGGCGGCTTGAAACAGACCGGCCTCCGTCCCGTAGCTCACGGCTTCGACCAGAGCATGCCCGGAGAGCTCCGCGGCAAGCGCGGCGAGCGGATGGTCCTCGTCCGACGACAGCGCGGGATAGCTCGCGATCACCTCAGCCTCGAGAGCCTCGCTCGCTTCGACCTCCGCAAGCGCACCCTGCAGCAATCCCAACGGATCGAGCCCTGGCACGGCCCGCGCCTCGATATCCGCCTCCGCATGGCTCGGGATGATATTGAGCGCCTCGCCTCCCGACACCACGCCGATCTGCAAGGTGCTGTAGGGCGGCGCGAAATGCGGATCTCTCGGGCCGCTCTCTTCCTGGTTCGCCGCCTCATCAGCGACCGCCTTCAAAGCGGGCAACAAGGCGTGGATGGCGTTCTGACCGAGATCTGGGCGGGAACTGTGGCCGGCGACGCCTTCCGCCCGGATGCGGATCGCGGCCTTGCCCTTGTGACGCAGCACGGGCTCCAGGCCCGAAGGCTCGCCGACGATGCAGCCGAGAGGCGGAGCGCATAAAGTCGGCAGCTTTTCGATGAGATGCGGCACACCGCGGCAGCCCGCCTCCTCATCGTAAGAGAGTGCGATATGGATCGGCTGCTGCAGCTCCAACGCCGCCAGCTCCGGCACAGAGGAAAGCACGGCCGCCACGAAACCTTTCATGTCGACGGCGCCTCGACCGATGAGCCTCTCCTCCACATTGCGCAGGCGAAACGGGTCGGATGCCCATCCCGTCTCATTCGCCGGAACGACATCGATATGGCCGGAGAGAACGTAGCCCGGGACGTTTTTCGGGCCGATCGTCGCGAAGAGGTTGAAGCGGTCGCCTTCCGGCCCGGAGATCACCGCCGAGGCGATGTCGTAGCTGGCGAGATAGTCGCGGATATAGTCGATGAGTGCCCCGTTGCGCGTTCCTACGACGGAGCGGAAAGCGACAAGGGCAGAGAGCATACGTTCGGCGGACATCGGTGAGCCTTCCCCGGCAGGAGCGCAATAGGACGCCATCCTTTGGAAACGATCGCGCGTCGTAATCAAGACTGGCAGAAAAGGACCGGCAGCCCTTGCCGTGTGGACCCCGGCATTCGGAAGAATCTGCTTTGCTTGCGGGGCGGACCACGAAAACGCGCGCGAAATCGCCGCTACGCTCACATCAGGATAGCCCCCAACGCGCCGTTATCGTCGCAGTGAAGAAAGGCCATGCCCGTGTTCCGCCCGAAATACATCACCTTCGACTGCTATGGTACGCTCACCCATTTTCAGATGGCCGAGAGAGCCAAAGAAATCCTCGGAGAAAGGCTGTCGCAGGAAAAGCTCGCCACTTTCATCCGCAATTTCTCCGCCTATCGGCTCGACGAGATCATGGGCGACTGGAAGCCCTATGAAGAGGTGCTCGTCAGCGCCTACGAGCGCACCTGCAAACGCAATGACGTCGCTTTCGATCTGGCGGAGGCCCGCTCATTCTATGAAGCCGTGCCGACCTGGGGTCCGCATCCGGACGTGCCGGCCGGCCTTGCGAAGGTCGCCAAGGAATATCCTCTCGTCATCCTGTCAAACGCCATGAATTCTCAGATCATGTCGAATGTGGAGAAGCTCGGCGCGCCTTTCGCCCATGTCTTCACCGCCGAGCAGGCCAATGCTTACAAGCCGCGCTTCCAGGCCTTCGAATACATGTTCGATCAGCTCGGCTGCGGACCCGATGAGATCCTGCATTGCTCATCGTCTTTCCGCTACGACCTCATGTCGGCGTACGATCTCGGCATCGAGCACAAAGTCTGGGTGAACCGCGGCCACGAACCAGCAAATCCCTATTACGGCTACACCGAGATCGCCGACATTTCCGGTCTGCCGGCTGTGGTCGGCCTCTGAGCCGCGTCCCGGGACCAGCGACGATGCAGCTCAAATCCTATTGGCACGAAACCGCGCCGCGCTTCACCGGCGGCGCGCGAGGCCCTGTCGACGGCCGTTACGACGTCGCCGTCATCGGCGGAGGTTTTACCGGTCTGTCGGCTGCCCGAAGCCTTGCGAAGGCCGGGCTTTCCGTGGCCGTCCTTGAAGAGAGGCACGTCGGCTATGGCGGCTCGGGTCGCAACGGCGGCCATCTCAACAATGGCCTTGCCCACTCCTATCCGGCGGCAAAAGAAGAGCTCGGTGCGGACCGGGCCAAAGCCCTCTACCGCGCGTTCGACGATGCGATCGATACGATCGAGCGGATCGTCGCGGAGGAAAAGATCGATTGCAGCTTCCGTCGCGCGGGAAAGCTGAAGCTCGCCTCCAAGCCGGAACATCTCTCAGCGATCGCGAAGAACTTCGAGGCGGTGCACAACGAAGTCGACCCGGAAACCGCCCTCCTGGCGAAAGACGACCTTCGCGGCGAGATCGGCTCCGACGCCTTTCACGGGGCCATGCTCTTCAAGAAGAGCGCCATGATGCATATGGGCCGCTTCGTCCACGGCCTCGCAGAGGCCGCACACCGCCACGGCGCGATGATCTTCGAAGACGCACCGGTCCGCGACCACACGAAGACCGCCTCCGGTCACCTGCTGACTACACCACGCGGGACGCTCGCGGCGGAGCGTGTTTTCCTCGCGACTGGTGCCTATACGACCGGGCCCTTCGGCTATTTCCGCCGCCGGGTCATCCCGGTCGGCAGCTTCGTCATCGCGACGCGTCCGCTCAGCCCGGGCGAGGCAGAGGCGGTCATGCCCGGCAACCGGACTTGCGTCACCTCGCGCAACATCGGCAATTACTTCCGCCTGTCGCCCGACAATCGCCTGATCTTCGGCGGTCGCGCCCGTTTTTCCGCCGTCTCGGATGCCACGTCAGACGAAAAGTCCGGTCGCATCCTGCGTGAGAACCTGGCGGAGGTTTTCCCCGACTTCGCCGATATCGACATCGATTATTGCTGGGGCGGCCTCGTCGGCATGACGAAGGACCGCTTCCCCCGTGCCGGGGAAGCCGATGGCGTCTATTATGCGATGGGCTATTCCGGCCATGGCGCCCAGCTCTCCACCCATCTCGGCGCCATCATGGCCGATGTGATTCTCGGTCGTGACGACCGCAATCCGATGAAGGGTGTCGACTGGCAGGCCGTGCCCGGCCATTTCGGCAAGCCCTGGTTCCTGCCGCTCGTCGGGCTCTACTACCGGGCTCTCGACCGGATCCAGTGACGGGAGCCTCATGTGAGGCTCCCGCTTTTCAGAGTTTTTCAGCCGAGGCCGCCGATGTGAAAGGCCTTGGTCTCGAGATATTCCTCGATACCTACCTTTGCGCCTTCACGCCCGAGGCCCGACTGTTTGACGCCGCCGAAAGGCGCGACTTCCGTCGAAATAAGACCCGTGTTGAGCCCGACGATGCCGAAATCGAGCGCCTCGCCGACGCGGAATGTGCGGGCGAGATCGCGCGTGTAGAAATAGGCGGCAAGCCCGAACGGCGTTGCGTTGGCGGTCGCGACCGCTTCCTCCTCGCGCTCAAAGCGGAAAATTGGCGCAATCGGCCCAAACGTCTCCTCCGAGGCGAGCAGCATGTCCGTATTCGCCTCAGTCAGGACGAGAGGCGCGACGTATTGCGGGCCGTCCGGCAGCTCGACAGGATCGTGCGCACGCTTCGCGCCCCGCGCGAGCGCGTCCTCCACGTGGCGTTCGATTTTCTCCAGGGCGGCGCGATTGATCATCGGACCGATATCGGTGCCCTCCTGAAGGCCCGACCCCACACGCATCGCCGCGACCCGCCGGGAGAGCTTTTCGACGAAGGCGTCATGGACGCCCGCCTGAACGAGGATGCGGTTCGAACAGACGCAGGTCTGGCCGCCGTTCCTGAACTTGGAGGCGATCGCTCCCTCGACCGCGAGATCGAGATCAGCGTCGTCGAAGACGAGGAACGGGGCATTGCCGCCGAGTTCGAGGCTCAGCCGCTTCACGGTCGGGGCCGACTGCGCCATCAGGAGCGACCCGATGCGCGTCGAACCGGTGAAGCTCAATTTGCGCACGATCTCGCTGCCGGTGAGCTCGCCGCCGATGTCCTTCGGCATGCCGGTGACGATGTTGATCACACCCGCCGGGATACCCGCTTCCTCGGCCAGAACGCCGAGTGCCAGTGCCGAAAATGGCGTGAATTCGGACGGCTTCACCACCACGGTGCAGCCCGCTGCGAGCGCCGGCGCCACCTTGCGGGTGATCATGGCGTTCGGAAAATTCCAAGGCGTGATGATCGCGGCCACCCCGACCGGTTCCTTCAGCGCCAGGATGCGCCGATCCGGCGTCGGTGACGGAATCGTCTCGCCACCGATCCGGCGCGCTTCTTCCGCAAACCAGCGCACGAAGGAAGCTCCGTAGCGGATCTCGCCCCGCGCTTCGGCAAGCGGCTTGCCCTGTTCGCGGGTCAGCAGCGTGGCGAGTTCCGTCTCATGCGCAAGCATCAGCCCGTACCAGGCAAGGAGCTTGTCGGCACGCTCCGCATGCGTCGTACGCCGCCAGGAAGCGAAGGCCTTCTCCGCCGCCTCGATCGCCCGCCGCGTCTCGGCCGCCCCCATATCCGGGACCGTGCCGATGACCGCGCCCGTCGCCGGATCGATCACCTCGATCGTGGCGCCCTGATCGGCTTCGACCCAAGCTCCGTCGATGAGCCCCGCCTGCCGCAAAAGGCTCGGAGAGATATTGCCGTCCATCGTCATTCCTCGTTGATTGCCGTCAAAACGGCGTTCGTGATTGCATCAGTCGTTTGGGCGCCCGGCCGAATGCCGAAGCCGCGAGCCGTCGCGGCCTCCATCGCCCTCAAAATGCGCGCCGATGCCTGCCCTTCACCGAGGTGATCCAGCATCATCGCGGCCGACCAGATCGCCGCGAGAGGATTGGCAAGACCCTTCCCGGCAATGTCCGGGGCCGAACCGTGGACAGGTTCGAACATGGAGGGGGCGGAGCGCGTCGGGTTGACATTCGCCGAGGCGGCGAAGCCGAGACCGCCCTGGATCGCCGCACCCAGATCCGTGAGAATGTCTCCGAAGAGATTGGAGGCGACGACGACATCGAGCGTCTCAGGCGCCATCACCATGCGCGCCGCCATCGCATCGATATGGTAGGAGGTCACCTCCACATCCGGATAATCGGCCGCGACGAGACGCGTGATCTCATCCCAGAACACCATCGAGTGCTTCTGCGCGTTCGACTTCGTCACCGACGCGACACGCCCGCGCCGCCCCTTTGCCGCCTCGAACGCAAAGCGCAGTATTCGCTCCACGCCGGTGCGGGTGAAAATTGCCGTCTCCACCGCCACTTCCTGGGACGTGCCCTGATGCACGCGCCCACCGGCGCCCGAATATTCGCCTTCGGTGTTTTCGCGGATGCACAGAATGTCGAAGGTCTCCGACTTGAGAGGCCCTTCCACGCCCCGCAAAAGCCGATGCGGACGAATGTTGGCATACTGATCGAAAGCCTTCCGGATCGGCAGGAGAAGGCCATGCAGCGACACGGAATCGGGGACGGTCGCGGGCCAGCCGACAGCGCCGAGCAGGATGGCATCGTGGCCACGCAGCGTCTCGATGCCGTCCTCCGGCATCATCCGCCCGGTCTCCAGGTAATAATTGCAGGACCAGGGATAGGTCGTGCCAGCGAGAGCGAATCCATCTCTCGCGGCTGCAGCCTCCGCAACCGCCCAGGCGGCTTTCGTCACGTCGGGCCCGATACCATCTCCCGGCACCAGAGCGATGTCGTAGGTCTTAGCTGCGCTCATGTCATTTCCGTCCTTCAAAGATCGATCAACATCGACGTCGTCCGTCGGTTGGCGAGAAAGGCTTCGCGGCCGAGATCCTTGACGAGGCCGGAGCTCTTTGAGTCGTCGGTCGGCAGGATGTGATCCTGCGAGTGGCCATGGCGGTTGATCCACGCGGTTCCTGCCGGGAGACGTGGCGGATCAAAACTCAGGGACATGGGAGGCCTCGCGGAGACGGCAGGGGGCTGCGCGAAGCTAGCCGAGCCATGCCGACAGGACATGACGAAGTGACGGCATGCTTGGCAGAATCCTCTGCAAGGAGGGCTGCGCGAAGCGGATAATGACGCGCATGCCAGCGAAAAGTGGAGAACCTGCCTCATTCGGCGTGAGAGAGGTCGGGGGTGTCTCGTCCTGTCCCCAGGGCGACCGCAGACTGGGGGACCGCGCCTCGCTTGCCGTGCCCCGCCCCTCCGCCTCCTGCTAACCTCGCCCGCTCAAGCGGGCACCGCCTCCCGGATCTGAGGAAGTTCCTCGAGGAGCTCCTGATAAGCGCGCCGCACCAGTTCGGCACTGCCGTGGCCGGTGTCTGCGGCCTCTTCAAGCGCTCGGAAGATGCGATGCTTGATGAAGAAGCGCCATTCGACCGGCAGGGAGAACATGATCTCCGTCAGCGCGTCGTAGGCTTCGCGGGTCCACACCTTCTCATATTCCTCGCGCTCAGGGCCGAAGTCGAAAAAGGCGCCCCCGTCCGTCTCCGCGCGCATTTCACTGCGGCGTGTCTCGGTGGCCACCTCGTCGACGGCGCCGGCGACGATGACGACGCCGTATTCCTCAAGAGCGAGCTTCTCCGACAGGAAGCCGCGTTCGACGTCACGCAGGACGCGGGCAGGCTCCCGGTCGAGAGGCGAGCCGCGCCCTCCCCCGCCGGGCGAGAAGATACGGAACACATCGCCCGGTTCGGCGATGACGAAATCCTGATTGCCGAGGATCGTCTCGCGCGGGGTGTCCGGATTGAGGATCGAATCCGAAGGCTTGCCGGCCTTGCCGCCGAGGATCCCCCACGGGCGGAAGCGGCTGCGGTCGCGGTTACGGATGGTGATGCGGGTGTGGGGCGAGAAAACCTTGAACTCGAGCATCGTGCCGAGCCCGCCGCGCCAGCGCCCGGCACCGCCGGAATTTGGCGCAAGCCGGTAGCGGATGATCTCGATCGGCACCTCCGCTTCATTGATCTCCACGGGCGTGTTCTTGAGATAGGCGCCGTCCGCACCGGAGCCGTCCGTTCCATCGCGCGTCGGCATGCCGCCCGAGCCGCCGACGATCGGATCGATCGCAGCGATGATGCGCCTCCCGGTCTTCGGCTCCGTCGTCATGACGTTGACGATCGAACTCGATCCGGCCGGCGCCGCCGGCATCCGCTCCGGAATCGCTTGTGCGAACGCTCCAAAAATCAGGCTCCGTAGCCGCCCGCAGGTCAGGCTGCGCATTCCGACCGCCGCCGGGAAGACCGGATTGACGACGCTGCCCTCGGGCAAGATGCAGGTGAAAGGCCGGGTCAGACCGGCGTTCAGCATCAGGTTCTGGTTGAGGCTGTAGAGGATGTAATAGACGCCGACGAGCATCAGCGTATGGCGCGGATTGCCGCCCGTCGGCACGTTCAACGACGAGGTGAGCTGGGTGTCGGTGCCAGTGAAATCGAGTTCCGCTTCGCCATCTGAGATCGTCAGCTTCAAGGCCAGCCGGCAGGGATAGCCGTTGAGCGAATCCTCATCGCAATAATCGGAGAATTCATAGACCCCGTCCGGCATCGAACGCAGGATCTCGCGCGCCTGGCTTTCGCCGTAGTCGAGCATGTCGTGCATGCCCTGTGTCACCGCCTCCACGCCGAACTTGGCGACGATCTCGCGCACCTTCCGTTCGCCCGTGTTGAGCGCGCCTACGAAGGCCTTGAGGTCTCCCCAGTTCTGTTCGGGCTGACGAACATTCGTCATCATGATGTCGAGGAGTTCCTGGTTGAGAACTCCCTTGTCGTAGAGCTTGCAGGGCGGGAAGCGGATGCCCTCCTGGTGGATCTCGGTCAGCGTCCGCGACAGGCTGGCCGGGACGGCGCCGCCCATATCGGTATTGTGGATGTGGCCGACAGCGAAGCAGACGAGCTTTCCGTCCACGATGATCGGCTTCCACATGTGGATGTCGGGCGTGTGGGTGGCGAGAAAGCCGCTGTAGGGATCGTTCGTGAGGCAGACGTCGCCCTCGTTGTATTCGGCAATCCGCTCGATCCCCGGCCCGTAATCGAGCCCCGGATACCAGGTCGCACCGTAATCGAGGGGCACCGAAAAGGTCGTTCCTTCCGGCGTGACGAGCGCGACGGTGAAATCCTCCGTCTCCTTGACGAAGGCGGATTGGGCGGTGCGGTAGAGCGTGTAGGCCATGCTCTCCGAGGCGGCCCGGAAATGGTTGGCGAGGATCTGCAGGGTAGCCTTGTCGGTCATGTTTCTCTCCCGGGCCGATCAGATGAGGGTCTTTTCCGCAGTCGCCTGCAGCATGATGTTGCCGAAGCCGTCGACTGAGGCTGAAAAGCCTTCAGGAACACAGGTCGTGGTGTCGGACTGGATGACGATCGCGGGGCCTTCAAAAGAATGTCCAGGAACGAGGTCGTGACGGAGGTAGAGGCCCGCCTGCACCTTCTTGTCGGCGAAGGTCGCCGGGACGTAGCGGGCGGGCTCCGCAGGCGCCGGAGAAACCGGCTCGCTCTTCAGCTCGGGACGCGGGCCGGCGGCCGTCACGACGAGACGCAGATTGACGATGTTCACTTCGGCATCGGCGTCATGGAAGTCGTAGAGCTGCACATGGCGTGCGTGGAAGGCGTCGATGATCGCCGTCACGTCCTCTCCCTCGAGCCAGTTCGCCTCGAGGTCGACTTCGATTTCGAAGGATTGGCCGGCGTAATTCATGTCGGCGGAGAGCAGGAAAGTCGGCTCGCCCTTGTATTTCTGCTCCTCGCGCAGCCATGCGAGAGCCTCGCTCTTAAGCTCGGCAAATCCCGCGCGGATCGCTTCCATATTCTTGGGCGCCACGGTCAGATAATGGCTCGCGATGAAGTCGTTGCGGATGTCGGAGACAAGGCCGCCGAGCGCACTGACGACACCGGGCGTCGTCGGCACGAGCACCTGGCGGATGCCAAGTTCGAGTGCCAGCATGGGCGCCAGCATCGGGCCCGCACCGCCGAAAGCGACGAGCGTGAAGCTTCGAGCGTCGATGCCGTGACGGGCGATCAGCTTGTTGATCTCCAGATACATGCCGGAGATCGCGACGTTGATGATCGCCTGCGCCGTCGCTTCCAGGCTCCAGCCGAGCCTGTCCGCGATCGTGCCGACAGCCGCACGTGCCTTGTCCGCATCGATGGAGATGCTGCCATAGGCAAGGCTTTCATGGCCGATGAGGCCGCAGACGGCGAACGCGTCCGTGATCGTCGGCTTCGTGCCGCCGCGCCCGTAGCAGGCAGGCCCCGGATCGGAACCGGCGCTTTCGGGTCCAACCTTGAGAACGCCGAAATCGTCGACCCAGGCGACCGAGCCGCCGCCCTCACCGATCGAGGAAACCGCCACTGCCGGGACGTAGAGGGAATGTGACCCCACCTTCTCGCCGGCAGCGAATTGCGGCTTGCCGTCGATGATCACCGCGACGTCGGCACTGGTGCCGCCGATATCGATGGTGAGCGCGTCCATGCAGCCGGCCCGGCTGGCGACGAAGGCACCGCCAATGACGCCCGAGGCTGTGCCGGAAAGGAGCATGCTGACGCAGTTCTCCTTGCCGAGCTCGGCGTTCATGATGCCGCCGTTCGACTTCGTCACCAGCGGTTCCGGCTCCACCGCGTGCTCGCGCAGGGCTTCTTGCAGCGAGGAGATGTAATGGGCGACGCGCGGATGCACATAGCCATTGATGACCGCCGTCGTGGTGCGCTCATATTCGCGGATCACCGGCCAGATGTCGGTGGAAGCGAAGACGAAGAGCTCCGGCGCCACTTCGCGCACGATGCGCACCACTTCGCGTTCATGATCGGCGTTGCGATACGCGTTGATGAGGGCGACGATGATGCCCTCCGCCCCTTTCTCCCGAGCGCGTTCAATGGCTGCGATGACGCTGTCGCGGTCGAGCGACCGCAACACCTTGCCGTCGCTGCGCATGCGCTCGCGAATGGAGAAGACGAGGTCTTTCGCCACAAGGGGGTCCGGGCGTGAGGATTGGAGATTGTAGGTCTCCGGCATGCGCAGGCGCGCCAGCTCGAGAACGTCTTCGAAATTCTCTGTGGCGAAGAGTGCGAGCCGCGCGCCGACACCCTGGATCAGAGTGTTCACGCCGACGGTCGTGCCGTGGACGAAGCTCGTGATCTCGGAGGGCTCGATGCCGTGGCGACTTTGCGCGATCTTCAGCCCTTCCATCACCTCCGAGCCCGGCTTTGAAGGCGTGGTGAGGACTTTGAGGGTGAAAATGTCGTCCGTCTGCTCGTTGAAAAAACAGAAATCGATGAAGGTCCCGCCGATATCGACACCGACTCGATAGCTCATCGTTACGTCTCCTTGTCGTCAAAGCCGGTCCCTTCGCCGCCCGCCCTTCGGCAGATCGGCGCTCTGGTCGGCATCCATCTCGAATTTCTGGGCTGGCGCGGTATCAGTGATGCACTTGGACGTGCCTCATCATCTCCGCGACGCGTCCCTCGCCTGGCGGACCGCGCACGGCGCGCCAGATCGCCTCGGCATCCACGGCGATCGCCGAGCGCGCCGCGCAGGCGAGAAATTTCGTCTTGAGCGCATTTTTGCTCCGGGACCGTTGGGGGTGGCTTCACGCAGATTGTCGATCAGCTTCATAAGCTGGGCCTGGAAGAGATTTTCGCGGGACCGTTGCCGGCGAACCTTTGGATCGAGAAAGGCTCGATCGGAACGTTCGTGTCGCCGGTCGCAGCGAGATCAGCGAGGACCGATCCGACGCCTGGACCGAGCTGAAAACCGTGACCGCTGAAGCCGAAAGCGTGCAGAAGGCCCGGGACCTTCGCGCTCCAGCCGAGCGCCGGCAGCTTGTCCGGGAGGTAGCCCTCGACGCCGCTCCATGTGCGCACCACCTGCACGCCGGCCATTGAGGGGAGAAATCTCGTAAGCGAACGCAGCTGCGTGAGGAGATGTGCGGGACGCGGACGCGGCCTCGGATCGGCAAGATCGACCGCAACATGACCACCGCCTCCGAAGACGACGCTGCCGCGCTTCACCTGGCGCATGTAGAAACTGGAATCGCCCGTCCCGAGCACAGGCGAGACGAAGTAGGGAAGCGATTCCGTCACCCCCATCTGTGGGCCGCGGGCTTCCATCGGGACGGATTCGCCAAAGCCGGCCGCAAAGCGATTGCCCCATGCCCCGGCGCTGTTGATGAGGATCGGGGTGCGCAGAACGCGTCCATCCGCCGTCTCGATGATGAAACCGTCGCTTTGACGCGTGGCGCCGATCACTTCGCATTGCTCGATGACATGCGCGCCCGCCCGCCGCGCTGCCCGTCCGAATGCCGGCGCGGCGAGCCGTGGGTTGGCGTGCCCGTCCTCTGGCGAGAACGAGGCGCCGACGGCACCGGGCCCGAGAAACGGATAGTCCGCGCGCAACCGGTTCACACCGATGAGCGTCAGCGACAGGCCCCAGTGTCGTGCCTCCGCGTTATAGGTCTCAAGGGCCGCAAGCGAATCCTCGTCGAAGGCAATCTTGAGATGACCCGTCGGCAGGAATTCGCAATCCTCGCCGATCAGTGCCGGCAGCCTGCCCCAGATGTCACGGGCATGGTGCGCGAGCGGCAATTGGATGAAGGGACGCCCCTGGCGCCGAACATTGCCGAAATTGACGCCGCTCGCCTGAGCGCCGACGCGACCACGCTCCACAAGCGCCACGGAGGCTTTGTAGCGTGTCGCAAGGAAGAAGGCTGCGGACGCGCCCATCAGCCCGCCACCGACGATGACCACATCGTATTTCGTCGCGTCCGTCATTCGCCGGCCTCCGCCTGAATGGCGGCGGGCAGCGGCTTCACCGGTGCCTGTCCGCGCAGGCGGCCGACGGAAGCGAGTTCGACACCGAGCGTTTGCGCGGCGACACGCGCCGCCGAAGCACCGCACATGCGCCCCTGACAGCGCCCCATGCCGACACGGCAGAACGCCTTTGCACGATTGACCTCATCAGCGCCCTTGTCCCGCAAGGTGGCGCGGAACGTGCCGACCGAGACCTCCTCGCATCGGCACAGGATCGTCTCATCGGCCAGGTTCTCGTAGAGATGCTCGGGAAACGGGAAAGCATCACGCAGCGCCGACGCGAAGACCGAACCTCGCCGCATGGCCTGGAGCGCCTGATCGCGCGCGGCCGCATCACGTGGCAGGCCCTGATCCTCAAGGCAGGCGAGCGCGGCAAGCGTGCCGGTCGCCTCGGCCGTATCGGCGCCACGCACCGAGGCGCCGTCTCCAGCGAGATAGACGCCAGCCACCGAAGAGCGCCCCATCTCGTCCTGGCGGGGCAGCCATTGCCCGGCGCGGGCATCGAAAGCGAAATCGCAGCCGAGAAGATCGGCAAGCTGCGTCTCCGACTGGACATGATAGCCGGTCGCGACCGCATCACAGGCAAAGGTCCGCTCGCGGCCCGTGCGGTCGCGCAAAACGAGGCGCGCGACACGCCCCTCGCCTTCTGCGCGGACCGGCGAAACGCCATGCAGCATGGGAACGCCGTGTGCTGCCAGCCAGGCGAAATAGTAGAGCCCCTTCGCCGTATTGGCGGGGTTTGCCGCCATTCTCGGCAGACCCGCAAGCTCACGCGAGAGCGGTGTCGTATCGAAGATACCGGCTAGTTTTCCACCGGCACGGCGATACTGGTAGGCGACGAGATAGAGGAGCGGTCCGGACCCGACGAGCGCCACATTCCGGCCGATCAGACAGGCCTGGTATTTGAGAGCGATTTGGGCGCCGCCTAAGGTATAGACACCGGGCATCGTCCAACCCTCGAAGGGAATGATGCGGTCGACGGCGCCGGTGGCGAGGATGAGGGCATCGAAAGCGACGACGTCTTGGCGGCCGTCGCGGTCGGCAAGGTGGAGATTGCGGCCCTCCGTGCCCCAGACCATCGTCCCCGGACGATAGTCGACCTTGTCTTGAAGACGGTCGAAAGTTTCGTGGAGACGGGCGGCTTTGTCGGCCTCGAACCCGTAGAGCTTCTTCAAGGGTCGGCTGAAATCCTGCGGCTGGCGGCGATAGATCTGGCCGCCGCTCCTCGGCGCTTCGTCAACAACCACCGGCCTCAATCCGGCGGCGACCAACGTTTCCGCCGCCCGCGTTCCGGCCGGCCCCGCACCAATGACGACGACCCGAGACGAGCTCATTCCGGACGCGCTCCGTTGAAAGGCGAACGAGTCCGCAGCCGCATATCCGGCTCGATCGTCGTGGAGCAGGCACGGACTCTTCTGCCGTCTTCAGTCCAAATCCAGCAATCCTGACAGGCCCCCATCAGGCAGAAGCCCGCTCGCGGTTGTTGCAGGATTTCGCTGCGACGCACTTCGTGATCATGGGTCAGGAGCGCCGTCAGTACGGTGTCTCCAGACAGCGCCATCGCTGGGTGTCCGTTCACAAAGAAGGGCACGATCTCGCGATCTTGTTCGGCGACACGAAGAAAGAGCGACTGTTCGTCCATGACATGCAAAACCGCTGCGTCTCGTTGCCGCGATTGAAGAGCGAGATACAGACGAGATCAAATTCCGATGTGTCGACAAACAATAGCCCAAGGCTATAGGCTGGCGGAACAAAGCCGGGCCGGAGACCCATGAACGCGCGCCAGCTCGAGATTTTTCGCACGATCATGCAGACAGGCAGCGTCACCGACGCCGCCAAGCTTCTCAACGTGTCGCAGCCGACCGTGAGCAAGATCCTCCATCACATGGAGGATCAACTCGGTCTCCGGCTCTTTCGGCGAATCCGCGGCCGCCTTCATCCAACACCGCAGGCGGAGATGCTCTTCCCGGACGCCGACCGCGTTTTTCGAGACCTTGGAGCGTTGCGGCTTCTTGCGGAGGAGTTGCGCGCCGGCTCGGGCGGCGTGCTGCGCATCGCCGCCTCCTCCTCGCTCGCCGCCGCGATCGTGCCGCGCGCGATCGCATCGTTTCGCGCGGCAAATCCGCGGGTCAAGATCGTCTCGCATCTCCTGCCGGGAGCCGAGACCGCGGAGATGGTGCGTTCACATCAGGTCGATCTCGGCCTCTGCCTGTCGCCGCAGGATCTTCACACGCTCACCATGAGGAGCCTCGGCCAGGTGGAGATGATCTGCATCTTCCCGCGTGGACACCGGCTCTCGGCCCTCAGCCACGTCACGCCGCCGGACCTCACCGACGAGACATTCATTTCCTTCAACTCGTTGAACCATTTCGGGGGGCTCCTCGACGAGGCCTTCCTGCAGTACGACGAGACCCGACGTGTCGACATCCAGGCAACGATGTCGATCGTTGCGGCCGTTCAGGTGGCCCAGGGGTCGGGGGTCGCCATCGTCGACCGCTTCGCCATGCTGATGGCACCGGAAAACGTCGACTGGCGGCCGTTCCGGCCGCTCCTCTCCCTGCCCATCAATCTGCTCCTGTCGGAAACGCTTCCGTGGTCGCGCTTCCGCAACAGCATGATCGAGCATCTACAGAAGGCGGTGGAAGAGTATCTGGAAGGCTGACGGCGAGAAGAGCCGCTCGGATCAAGTCCCCGGCGATCGAGCCCTAAAGCGCAGCCATATAGGTGTTGAGGTCCTTCAGCCGCGGCACGACGATCATGCGGGTGATGTGGCCCTTCTTGAAGGCCTTCAGGAAGCGCTCGTAATTGGCGAAGACCACACAGCCGTTGGACTGGGAGCGCGAGCCGCCGCCGACATACATGTAAGGGTGCGCCAGGAGCCCGTCCCGATTGTATTTCTTGCGACCATCGGAGGGCAGCAGGCGAATGGCCTCCGCGCCGTGAAAACGGCTTTCGCGCATCACCAGATTGTAGACGTTCGGCGGCGTCGGGCCGCGGTTCTTCTCGCGCACATAGCGGGGATCGTCCTGCATCTTGGCAAGCCCCGAATGCGCCTCGAGACGTTCCCCATTGGGCAGATAGACTGTCGCCGATTGAATTTCGTAGACGGCAATGCCGCTGTCCCGTCCCGGAAGCGCGGCCCTGCTTGCAGGCGCAAAGAGCTTGTTGAAAAAGCCGTCAGATGAATCGCTTGCGGCCGGATCTTCGACCGCCGCATAAGCAAGGCTTGCGGGCGAACGCCCGCCTCTCGCAGCGACGCCCGGCGTGGGCCGGGATGCCGGCACGGCCACCTTTTTCAAAACGGCCTGCGCATCGAGAGCCTCGTCAAAACCCACCGTCGATGCCGGGCGGGCATCGGGCTCCAGGCTGGCGATCTCCGTTTCGCCGATATCTGGCCTCGGCGCCGGAACGAGGTCGAGGCTCGCCACCGCATCTGGGACCATCTCGTCAGGCGATGGAACGTGCTCGCTCCCGATGAGAGCGGCGAGATACGCTCCGGCCGTGGGCTCAAAAGTTTCAGACATCCAGCGGTTCGCAAACACTTCGCCACTGGTCTCGGGGGCCATCGTAAAGGCCGTCGCCGATCGTACGGCGCCGCTTTCGCTCGCCGGCACCAGGAGCCCCGGATAGCCCGCAACGACTTCCGGCAGGTGCACCATCCTCGGCTGCCAGGCGAAACGCTGCGAGTCGAAAAGGCCAGTCGCCGGGCCTTTCACAATGGTGTCTTCGAAAAGGTTGTGCTCGACCGTTGAGCTGCGCTGTCCGAGACGGTTCGACGGGCTCTGCCTCAGAGCGACCGAGGACAGGCGGTCTCCCCGCGAGGCGGGTTTGAGCCGCGCGTCTTCCCCGATCATCGGCGCCGAAAAAACCTCTCCGGCCGCGATGAGATGAGCGGAGGCTTGTACGACCCCCTCGGCGACGAGCGGCGCCGTCCCCACCGACGCGGCCATGCCGGCAACGGCGCTCAAAAAGAGCAGAGGCTTGGAGCCCTTCAGGCGTCTCCGCGCCGTCAACAGACGCGCATCAAAGCTCGGCTTCATCAACAAGCTTCTCCCCTGCCCCTGCGAGCGAACCGCAACTCCCACTCAGACCGGACGTCGGCACATGCGCGCTCCGGACTGTGGTTCGCTCCTCTATACGCCGAGGCTCGTTATGCTTTCGTTTACGATAACCGACGCCTCCGCTCTCGGCGGGCTGCCTGTGCCGCAACCGGCACAGGACACGTAAAAATCGCGTGGAGAATGCCTGCTCGCTCGCGCCAGGGCAACCTCCCCACCGAGGGCGGTTCGATCCGCCTCACCAGTGTGCGTTCATCCCCCTCGCCCGCCGGCTCACCGCGATCGGCGAGAAAATCGGAGGATCCGTAATTCTGCAGGAGATGCATGGCGTCGATGACGGTGACCATCGCATCCAGGCGCGCGATGTCGGACAGGCTACGTCCGTTCTCGTCGCGATACTCAAACGTCGCTGCGACAGGCAAAGGCTCAGATACGCCCGTGCTTTCGATCAGCAGGCAATCGAAGCGCCCCTCTTCGGCCAGACGGCGCACCTCCGTGAGGAGATCGTCGCGCAACGTGCAGCAGATGCAGCCGTTGGTCATCTCGACGAGCTTCTCTTCGAAACGGTTCAGCGCCGTTTCTTCGCGCACGAGGTCGGCATCGATGTTCACCTCGCTCATGTCATTGACGATGACGGCGACGCGCCGGCCCTCGCGATTATTGAGCACATGGTTCAGGAGCGTCGTCTTGCCGGCGCCAGAAAACCCGACAGCACGGTCACAGGCAGGCGCCCGTCATTGGACCTGGATTACCGCATCTCGCCTCGCGATAAGTAATTTTATAACATATCGCATCGATGCCGAGGTCGCCTTTCGCATGTCAAGTCGCGTTCGCCGGCCACCAGACGGGCCAGATGGGAGGCGGCACCAAGGCAGGTAGGGGTTCCGGCCAGGTCGGGTCTCGCGCTTCCGCCCGGCCGGAAGATCAAAAAGCTCGCTCAGGCGGCGGCGAGCTTCTCGTTCGGATAACCCGCCTCACGGATCGCAGCTTCGATCGCCGCCTCGTCGGCCGAGCTCTCGATTGCGGCCGTGCCGGCATCGAGGTCGACATCGACCTTGGCCTCAGGATCGACGCCCTTCACCGCCTTCTCCACGTTTGCCACGCAATGCTTGCACGACATCTCTTCAACTTTGAGCTTCAGCATCGAAATCTCCTTTTCTGACATGACATTGGCCGGCATGGCCGGGGTTTGGGACACAGATTGCGCAGGCGCCGACAGTGTTTCCGGGTCGGCACTCGTCGCGGCCTTGGCGATGGGCCTCGTGTGTGTTCCGGTCACCTCGAGCGGCGGCGAAAACCGCTTCAGACGCAGCGCATTGGTGACGACGAAGACACTTGAGAGCGCCATCGCTCCGGCCGCGAAAACCGGCGACAGAAGCACGCCGGTCGACGGATAAAGCGCGCCGGCCGCCACAGGGATCAGAACGACGTTGTAGGCGAAGGCCCAGAAGAGGTTCTGACGGATGTTGGCAAGCGTCGCTTTGGAGAGAGCGATCGCATTGGCGACACCCCCGAGATCACCCGACATCAAGACTACATCGGCGCTTTCGATCGCCACATCCGTGCCGGTGCCGATCGCCAGACCGACATCGGCCTCCGCCAGCGCCGGTGCGTCGTTGATGCCATCGCCGACGAAGGCGACCTTGCGACCACCAGAGCGCAAGGCTTTGATCGCATCGATCTTGCCCTGTGGAAGCACTTCGGCGACCACCTCATCGATGCCGAGACGGCGGGCAACGGCGTCTGCCGTGCGGCGGTTGTCGCCGGTGATCATCGCCACCTTCAGCCCGAGACCGTGCAGGGCCTTGATCGCAGCCGGCGTCGATGGCTTGACCGGATCGGCGACCGCGAGCATCGCGGCAAGCGTTCCGTCGATCGCGGCATAAAGCGGCGACTTGCCCTCCGCGCCGAAACGTTCTGCGTCCTCGGTAAAGCCATCGAGAGCGATTTTGTGCTCCGCCATCAATCGGTCGGCCCCGACCATGACATCATGGTCGGCAACGCGTGCCGTGATGCCGAAACCGGGGATCGCCTCGAAAGCCTCGGGCTTCGTCAGCCCCAGCCCCCGGCGCTCGGCCGCCGCCACGATCGCCGCCGCGATCGGGTGCTCGGAGCCCGCCTCGACGGCGGCCACCAGCGCCAAAACCTCGGCCTCGTCGAACCCTTCAGAGACGCTGAGATCGGTGAGCTCGGGCTGGCCTTCCGTCAAAGTGCCGGTCTTGTCGAGCGCGATCACGCCTGCCTCGCGCAGCGTCTGCAGCGCCTCGCCCCGCCGGAACAGCACGCCGAACTCGGCCGCCCGGCCCGTGCCGACCATGATCGAGGTCGGCGTGGCGAGCCCCATGGCGCAGGGGCAGGCGATGATCAGGACGGCGACCGCATTGACGAGGGCGAAGCCCAGCGCCGGCTCCGGACCGAAGACGAGCCAGATGAGGAAAGTCAGGAGGGCCGCACTCATCACGGCCGGCACGAACCATTGCGTGACCTTGTCGACCATCGCCTGGATCGGCAGCTTGCCGCCCTGCGCCGCCTCGACCATGCGGATAATATTGGCGAGCATCGTATCGCTGCCGACCTTCTCGGCGCGATAGGTGAAATTGCCGGTCTTGTTGATGGTCCCGCCGACGACCTCGGCGCCGTCGGCCTTTTCGACGGGGATCGGCTCGCCGGTGATCATCGATTCATCGACATAGGACGTGCCGGTCAGCACAGCTCCGTCGACGGCAATCTTGTCGCCGGGCCGCACCTGCAGGACATCGCCGACGACGACATCTTCAAGCGGCACTTCGACGAAACGGCCCTCCCGCTCGACACGGGCTGTCTTCGGCTGCAGGCCGATCAGGCGCTTGATCGCCTCGCCCGTGCGGCCCTTGGCACGTGCTTCGAGAAGACGACCGACGAGAATGAGCGTCACGATCCCGGCCGCCGCCTCGAAATAGACGTTCGCGGTCCCGGCCGGCAGCACTTGGGGCAGAAAAGTCGCGACAGTGGAATAGCCCCAGGCGGCACTGGCTCCTACGACGACCAGGGAATTCATGTCAGGTGCGGCGTGAAGAAGCGCCGGCAAGCCCTTGCGGAAGAATCGCAATCCCGGGCCGAAGAGCACGAGCGTCGTCAGGACGAACTGCACGAGATGATTGGTTCCCGAACCGATCGTCCGCTGCACGAGATCATGGATCACCGGCGAGACATGCGAGCCCATCTCGACCAGAAAGACCGGCAGCGTCAGGATTGCAGCAATGGTGAGATCGCGCTTCAGGGCCGCATAATCACGCGCCTTGACCTCGGCGCGCCGGTCGGCTCCGGCCGCGTCATTCTCGATCAGGCGCGGTGTATAGCCCGCCTCGCGAATCGCCGCCGCGACGGCCCCGCGATCAAGCCCGCCCCGGGCCGAAATCGAGGCGCGTTCGGTCGCCAGATTGACCGACACCTCGTCGACGCCGGGCACCGCCCTGATCGCGCGCTCGGCCCGGCCGACGCAGGAGGCGCAGGTCATGCCCTCGATGGCGATTTCAAAATTCTCGCGCGGGACGTCGTAGCCGGCCTTCTCGATCGCGGCGATGACGGCGCGATCCTCAGGCGTACCAGCGAAGATGACCTCCGCCGTCTCCGTCGCCAGATTGACATTGGCTTTGTCGACAGAGGGCAGCGCCGCAATCGCCTGTTCGACCCGGCGCACGCACGAGGCACAGGTCATGCCCTCGACACGGTATCGGCGCGAAGACGAGCCTTCGCTGAAGCTCGCTGCAGGTGCAATCTCGTTCATGAGACCAATCCTCGTGGCTGATCGCACCCTAAATGGGGCTTCCAGCCACTGGAAGGTCAAGTCAGTCGATCGTCACGCCCCAGCGGCGGCCTCGTCATTCAGATGGCAGGCCGAGAGATGGCCGCCGGCAACCGGCTTGAGCTTCGGCACCTCCACCCGGCAGCGTTCGTGGGCGAACGGGCACCGGGGATGAAAGTGACAGCCCTTCGGCGGAAATAACGGGCTCGGAATCTCGCCCTTGATCGCCTGGAAGCGGCGCTTGCGCGGCTCGATGCGCGGAATTTCGGCGAGCAGCGCCTGCGTATAGGGATGGTTCGGGCGGGCAAAGATCTCTTCCACCGGCGCCTCTTCCACGATCCGACCGAGATACATGATGACGACGCGGTCGGAGATATGCTCGACCACGCCGAGATCGTGGCTGATGAACATATAAGTGAGATCGAGCTCTTCCCGCAGCTTCACGAAGAGATTGATGATCTGGGCCTGGATGGAGACGTCGAGGGCGGCGACGCTTTCATCGCAAACCAGAAATTCCGGCTTCACGGCGAGCGCCCGAGCGATGTTCACCCGCTGACGCTGGCCGCCGGAGAATTCGTGCGGCAGGCGCTTCTTCATCGCCGGATCGAAGCCGGCCATTCGCAGATGCTCATCGACGTAATCGGAGACGCTTCCCTCGATGAGACCGTGTGCACGAGGCGCCTCAGCCACGATGCTCTCGATGCGCATACGCGGATTGAGGGCCGCCATCGGATTCTGGAAAATCATCTGTGCGGCGAGATCGGCCGCCTTGCGCGCCCGCCCTTTCAGCTTGTGATGCGGCTCGCCCTTCCAGCGGATTTCTCCCTCGGTCGGTGGCAGAATGCCCGCCACGATGCGGCCGAGCGTCGACTTCCCGCAGCCGCTCTCGCCGACCACCCCCAGGACTTCGCCGCGGGCAACCGAGAGATTGATGTCGTCGAGCGCATAGACGACGGCCGGCGGTTCCGCCGCGCCTGCACTGATGGCAATGCGGGCGGCAAGATCGGGCGTTGCACCGAAGCGACGCGTCACGTCGCAGGCTTCGACCAGCGGCATCTTTGGAGCTTTTTCCATCACCTCGTTCGCCTCGCTCACGATACGGCCTCCCCGGCAACCGCATCCAACGACTGCGCGCCCAAGGGATGCACGCAGCGAAAGCTCCGCTCACCTTCCCGGATCTCGGGTGGGAGCTTCGTGCAGAGCGCGTCAGCGCCTCCGCATCGGGTGCGAAAGCTGCATCCGGAAGGAAGATTGGCCGGGCTCGGCGTCATACCGGGGATCTGCTTCAGAAGCGCGCCCCGGGTGTTCTGGCTCGGCACGGAATCCATCAGCCCGCGCGTATAATGATGGCGCGGATCGGTCAGGACGTCGGCGACCGGGCCGGTCTCCACGAGGCGGCCCGCATACATGACGGCAATGTCGTCGGCGAGCCGCGAGACGATGGCAAGGTCGTGGGTGATCCAGATCACGGCCGTGTCCCTCTCCTCGGCCAGGCGTTGGAACTCGGAAATGATTTGCGCCTGGATGGTCACGTCCAGCGCCGTCGTGGGTTCGTCCGCGATGATCAGCTCGGGGCTGTGCAGAAGCGCGATCGCGATGGCGACGCGCTGGCGCATGCCACCTGAAAACTCGTGCGGATAGGCAGAGAGCCGCTCTTCAGGGCTTGGGATTCCGACCATGCCCAGCGCATCGCGCGCCCGCGCCCGCGCTTCGGCACGATCCATCTTCTCATGCGCGAGGAGCGTTTCGGTCATCTGCGTCTCGATCCGCAGGACCGGATTGAGCGTCATCATCGGATCCTGAAAGACCATCGCGATGTGGCGTCCGCGCAGGCGCCGCATGTCTTCCGCGTTGAGATCTGCGAGGTTCTCACCGTTGAAGAAGATGTCACCCGAAGCGACACGCCCGGGCGCATCGACGAGGCCCATGATCGAAAAGCCGGTCACGGATTTTCCCGAGCCGCTTTCGCCGACAAGTCCGAGCACCCTTCCCTTCTCGAGCGAAAAGGAAACGTCGTTGACCGCCTTGACGGGCGCTGCACCATGACGGGGAAACTCGGTGACGAGGTTCTTCACTTCCAGCAAAGCGGCCATCTCACACGTTCCTCGGATTGAGGACATCACGCAGCCTGTCGCCGACGAGATTGATCGCGACGATCGTCACGAGCAGGGCAATGCCCGGATAGAAGCTGATCCAGTAGAGGCCGGAGAGCAGGTACTGGTAGCCGTTGGAAATGAGCATGCCGAGCGAGGGCTCCGTCACGGATGCGCCGAGACCGAGAAAGGACAAGGTCGCCTCCAGGCTGATGGCGCGGGCGACCTGCATTGTGGAGATGACGATCACGGGCGCGAGGCAGTTCGGCAGAAGATGGCGGAAGAGGATGCGCCATCCTGGCAGCCGCAGGCATCGCGCCGCCTCGATATATTCTTTCTCACGTTCAACGAGCGCCGTCGCGCGCACGGTGCGGGCATAGACGGCCCATTCGGCGATGATCAGCGCCAGGATGACGTTCACCAGGCCTTTGCCGAGGACGGCGAGCATCATCAAAGCCATCAGGATCGTGGGAAAGGACAGCTGCAGATCGACGATCCGCATCATGAGGCTCTCAACCCGCCCGCCGATGTAAGCGGCCGTGAGGCCCGCCGAAGTGCCGATGATCGCGGCGGCGAACGCCGAGAGCACACCCACCATCAGCGAGGCGCGCAGCCCGTAGAGAATGCCAGAGAGGATGTCGCGTCCCTGCGCATCGGTGCCGAGAACGTAGGGCACGCCAGAGAAGGATTCCGAGCCCGGCGGCAACCTGCTGTCGAGGATATCGAGCTGCGAAAGGTCGTAAGGATTCTGCGGGGCGATATGCGGCGCAAGGACCGCCACAATGATGATCACAAAAAGCGTGAGCAGCCCCAGAACCGCACCGGGAGAGCGAAAGAACTCCCGAAGCTTATTGCGGCCCCGCTCGGAGGTGAGTGTCTCCGTCTCCGACACCGCGTTTTCGATGTGATCTACAAGCTGAGGGTCCATGGCGTCACCGTTGGGCATCGAGCCGGACGCGGGGATCCAGCAGCGTGTAACAAAGATCGACGATGAAATTCAGGCCGACGAAAATCAGGACCATCATCATCAGGTAAGCGACGATCACGGGCCGATCGAGAAGGTTGATGCTGTCGATGATGAGCTTACCCATGCCGGGCCAGGCGAAGATGCTCTCCGTCACCACGGAGAAGGCAATGAGCGAGCCGAATTCGAGTCCGACGATCGTCACGACCGGGATCATCAGGTTCTTGAGGACGTGCACGGAAATGATCCGACGCTCGCTCAGTCCCTTGGCTCGGGCAAACTTGATGTAATCCTGCGGCAGCACCTCCTGCACGCCGGCACGGGTCAGGCGCAGAACGAGCGAGGTCTTGAAGAGCGCGAGGTTGAGGGCTGGCAGAAAGAGATGCCGTAACCCGTCCTCCGTCAGGAACGACCAGCGCATGCCGAGGATTTCCACGGTCTCGCCGCGCCCGTTCGACGGCAACCATCCGAGCTGCACGGAAAACAAGAGGATGAACATGAGGCCGACCCAGAATGTCGGCAGTGAAAAGCCGAGGATCGAGCCCGACATGATGATGCGCGAGGCGATGCTCCGCGGCCGCAGCCCGGCGTAAAGGCCGAGCGGCAGACCGACGATGAGCGCAATCACCAGCGCCGAGAGGGCGAGTTCCAGCGTCGCCGGGAAACGCTCCAAAATCACCTGGAGAGCGGAGCGACCGTAGACGAAGCTGTTGCCGAAATCGCCGCGCAACAGCCCCGCCATGAAGTCGATGTACTGGCGCCAGAGAGGCTGATCGAGGCCATATTCCGCGATCACACGTGCGCGCTCGGCCTGGTTCGCATCCGGGTTGATCAGAATGTCGACCGGATTGCCGATGACGTTGACGGCGACAAAGACGATCACCGTCATCGCCACGATGACGAACAATGCCTGGATGAACCGCCGAATAATGGAAGTGACCATTCAGCCTCTCCGCCTGCCTAGGTGATCGAGATGGCCATACCATCCCGCTGCGGATCTGCGGCCCCCTTCGAGACGCCGTCATCGATCCGGATGCCGTGCAGGGCCGCAAAGGCATAGGTCTGCGGCGAGCGCTCGACCTCGTAGCCATCCGCGCGCAGATCCGCCTCCACCGAACGGCGAATGCGGTTGCAGATGTCGATCGTGTTCGACACGCCGACAATGCGTGGTGCCGTCACCGCCTCCTGGATCGACATGTCGAAATCGATCATGTTCATGATGCCCTGAGCGACCGTCGGGGCGATATAGCTGCCACCGGGGGCGCCGATGACGATAAACGGCTTGTCATCGCGAAACACGATCGTCGGCGCAGCCGAGCTCGCCCGACGCTTGCGCGGCGCGATCGAGCCGGGACGTCCAGGACGCGGATCGAAGCGGCTCATCGTGCCGTTGTACATGAAGCCGAGGCCGTCGGTGATGGCGCCGGAGGGGCTGCCGAGCGTGTGGGTCATGGCGACCGCATTCCCCTCACGATCGATCACCGAAATATGGGTGGTGTCGCGCTGCGAGAGGTCGAGGCGTTCCACATTCGCGCGTTCGCCGCGGCGGATGCTTTCGGCATGGGCCCGGATATTCTCGTCGGAGAGAAGGCGTTCGACCGGCACCTCGACATAGGCCGGATCGCCCATATGGGCGTCCTTGTCGATCGTCATGCGCTTCATCGCCTCGAAGAGAAGACGCACATGCTCGGTGCTTGCATGCTGCATGGCCCCGACATCGAAATGCTCCATGATGTGCAGGATCTCCAGCATCGGGAAACCGGATGCCGGAGGCGCACTCGTGGAAATCTTATGGCCGCGGTAGTGCCCCCAGACCGGCTCCGATCGGGTCACCTCGTATTTCGCGAGATCCTCCAGACCAATGAGGCCGCCGCCCGCCTTGAAGTCGGCGGCAATCTCTTCGGCGATTTCGCCGTGGTAGTAGATATCCGAGCCGCCGCTTCGCGCGATCCGCTCCAGAGTGTTGGCAAGGTCGGGATTGCGCAGGATCTCGCCCACGGCACGCAGGCTTCCGTCCTCGTGGAAATAGACGCTCCGCCCGGTCTTGGAGAAGCGCAGCTTGTCGATGGTGTTCGCCTGCCCGTCTCCCGACTGGTCCTTCGACCAGTACCAGTGCATGTGCGGGCGGATCATGAAGCCCGTGCGCGCGACTTCGGCCGCAGGCGTGATCAGATCGGCCCAATCGAACGTGCCGTAATCGCGAAGGGCCGTCTCATAGCCCTTGAGAGAGCCCGGCGTGCAGCAGGCGAGATAGCCGATCTCGGAGATGTTGCCTTCGAGAATGAAGCCGAAGCCGTCGCGGCTTTGGCCGAGCAGCTTGTCGAGCCACATCTCCGGCGTGGCCGCGGCCGGCGCGAGCGCGTAGAATTCCAGCATCTCGTGCACGCCTCGGCCCGGCATATAGACCTGCATCGAGCCGAAACCGCCGACACCGGCCATCTGCGGATCGACGACACCCTGCATGAAGGCGCAGGCGAGCGCTGCATCGACGGCATTGCCGCCGCGCGCCAGGACATTGGCTCCGGCCTCCACAGCCTCCGGCTGGGGGGCGACGATTGTTGCGTTGTTCATCAGCTGCGCCTTTCTGCCAGCGTGCGTGTCAGGAAGGCTTTGACATGGCCAAGCACCTTCATGCGGTCGTGTGAAATGCCGGGGACTTCGTCGAAGGTGACGTTCACGCCGGCGGCTTCGAAAGAGCGCGCGAGCGAACGCAGGCGTTCCGGACGCGTCTCGCCGGCATCGTTCGCCCCTTCCATCCAGTAGGCCGAGCCAGGCTTGTGCGTGATTTCCCAGGTCTCGAGATCGAGTTTGCCGACGACCATCTGCACCGGCAGCTTCGCGAGCTCTTCGAGATTGAACGGCTTGCCGAACTTTTCCGCGAGATCGCGGGTGCCGACCCACCAGTCACGCTCTGGATCGATCAGCGTGACCGACCCCGGCGCACCGACACATGCGGCCCAGAGCCGTTCCGGATGAACGAGCGCGAAGCGATGGGTGAAATGCCCACCGCCGGAATACCCGAACATCGCAAAACGCGACCAATCCTGGGCGTATTTCGCAGCCATCTCCTCGACCATGGAGATGAGCAGGAGATCGTAGCGGATATCGCCCTCGATCAGATATTTGTACCCCGAGCGCGCGCCGTCTCCGCGCACATTCATCGGGAAGATCGGGCACAGGACGGCGCAGTCGTTGTAGAGACCGAACTCGGCGAAGCCGTCGCGGAATTCCATTGCGGAGGTGCGGCCGGTTCCGTGCACGGCAACCAGGAGATCGACCGGACGGCCATCGGCCGCCGCCGGCGGCACATATAAGAGCATGTGAAAACGCGGGTCGGCCGTGGAGGCAAAGATTGCCGTATGGCCGTAGTCGTAGATGGCGCGCGCGCGAGCAGCGGCAGCGCTGGTGCCGAGTTCCTGCATTCCTATGTCCTGAAAGGGGAGAATTGGCGGGCGTGGCGCAGAGGCGCCCCGCCCGGTGACTTAAAGGCGAGCCTTGGGGCTCACTCGGCCGACTTCACCTCGTAGGCGAGCAGATACTTGTCGCCACGCGGCTTGTAGTCGACGTCCTTGCTGGCTCCGAGCACGACGTTCTCGTAGTGCAGAGGCAGCAGATAGTGGTGGTTGAAGGTGAGTTCGGAGACCTTTTGAAGGATCGGCTCACGCTTGTCCTCGTCGAGCGTCGAGGTCGCTTCATCCAGGAGCTTGTTGATCTCCGGATCGTCGATGCCACCGCCGTTGTAACGGCCGGTGCCCTTCGCCTCGTCGCGCCCCGCCACGATGGCGATCGCCGGATTCGACACTTCACCCGTGTTGACGCCCCAGGAGCCGAGGAAGACGGAATATTCGCCGTTGGAGTATTTGTCGGCATACATCGACCACGGCATCACCTCGACCTTCGTGTCGATGCCGATGCGGGCGAACATCTGGCCGACCGCCTGCAGCACGTCACTGTCGTTGACGTAGCGTCCCTGCGGACCGTGCAGGGTCAGACGGAAACCGTCGGGATAACCCGCCTCCTCCAGAAGCTTTTTGGCACCTTCCGGATCGTAGGAGACTTCGTCGACATCGTCCGAATGGCCGAAGTAGCCCTCGGCGACGAACTGATGGGCGACGGTGCCGTTGTCCTGCATGACGCGCTGGACGATCGCCTGCCGGTTGATCGACATCAGGAGCGCCTTACGCACCCGCTCGTCCTTGAGAGGGTTCTTGTCGAGCTTGGAGCCGTCCTTTGCCGTGATGAAAGGCGTCTGATCGCGGGCGACATCCGTGCCGAGATAGACGATACGGGTCGACTGGCCGCGAATGACCTTGAGATTGTCGGAATTCTTCACCCGATCGACACCTTCCGCAGGAAGCGTCTCGATGAGGTCTGCGTCACCGGAGAGCAGGCTTGCGAGCCGCGCGCCGTTGTCGGGCAGCATGCGCAAAGTCACCTTGCTCCATTCGGAGGCACCGCCAAAATAGTCGTCGTTCCGCTCCATGACGATCCGGTCGCCAGGCGTGTAGGAGACGAATTTGAACGGGCCGGTGCCGACCGCCGCAGTGCCGTTGTCGAACGCGGCGACATCGTCGTCGGCGTGCTCGGAGCTGATGATGCGAATGCGGCTCAGCGAATTGAGGATCATCGGATCCGGGACGCTCGTCTCCACCACCACCGTGTGGGGATCTTCGGCCGTCACGTCCGTGATGTTGCGCGTGTAGGACGCGAAAGCCTGGCTCGGCTTGTCGCGCGCCCGCAGCACAGAGGCGATCACGTCCTCGGCGTCGAAATCGGTGCCGTCGTGGAATTTCACCCCTTCGCGCAGGTGGAACCGCCAATGGGTGTTGTCGACGACCTCCCAGGAGGTCGCAAGCTGCGGTTCGTTCTCGGCAGCGCCGCCGCGATAGATGAGGCTGTCGAAGATATGCCGGCTCATCGCGTTGTGCGGCGAGTTCGATTCCTCATGCGGATCGACGGTCGCGAACGTCGACGCCATGCCGACCGTCAGCTCCTTGTCCTGAGCCGATGCCGTTCCGGCAGCGACCGCGCATAAAGCCAAGGCAGCAGCACCCCGGCCGATCCATCCCATTGTCGAGATACCCAAGAATTAATCCCCTCTTGTTCGACAAGGCCGGTGCCACGCCAGGCGGCGATGCCCATGCCTTGACCACGCTTGAACGCTGACCAGGAACGCATGCGCAACGGAGGGCTGTCAATAAGAATGAAACTGTGTTTCATTGGGTGAGACAAGCGAGTGCCACAACCGGAATTTGAGGCAGATTGTCGCAAGGCTGTTGAGCGAAGGGGGATCACGCCATGGTAGACCAGGAAAAAAGCTATGTTGTTCAGTCGGTTGACGATGCGGTCAACATCCTCATGACCGTCGCGGAACATCCCGAAGCTGGAGTGTCTGAAATCGCCCGTGCAGCCGGAGTGACAAAGGCCAAAACGTTCCGATTGTTACGAACACTGGAACGGCGAGAACTGGTGTCGCAGGAGTCTGACGGGCGATGGCGCCTCGGAAATGCCATCCTAGTGCTCGGCACCTCCGCCTCCTCGCAGATCGATCTCGTCAAACTCGCCAATCCGATTCTGGAGGATCTGGGGCTCAAAACGAACGAGACGGTTCAGCTGCGCCTGCGCGACAAGAACGAGGCTCTGTGCATCGCCAAATACGAGCCTTCGCGGGATCTTCGCGTACATGCAGTGGTGGGCCGCCGCCGCCCGCTCTATGCCGGATCGAGCAAGGCGATCATGGCCTATCTCCCAGAAGACGAACGCGAATCGGTTCTGCCGCAGGAGCTCAAAGCCTTTACCGGCAACACGATCACCGACCGTTCTCGCCTGTTTGCCGAACTCGACCGGATCCGTCAGACGCGAATCTGCATCAGCCGTGGGGAAGTGAGCGACCAGCTCGTGGCCGTGTCGGCGCCGGTGTTTTCCGCGGACGGCTCTGTCTTTGCCTCGATCAATATCGCCGCACCGGCCTTCCGAACCGACGACACCGACATCGAGCGCTTCATTCGTCTGGTTTCCGAGGCGGCGGGGCGGATTTCCGAAGGGCTCGGCTGGAAGGGCGACGCTTCGCTCGGCGGACGAATGGCGCTGTGAAGCCGGACACCTCGCAGCCCCGCCACGCCGCGATAGATAGAAACGAGCGGCAATATGAGCGACGAGGAGCTCTGGAGTGATGTGGGACGAGAGATATGGCCAACCCGGCTATTTCTTCGGCACTGAGCCGAACGCCTTCCTCGCCGCCCATGCGGACCTGCTGAGCCCGGGAATGCGGGTTCTTTCGGTGGCCGACGGCGAAGGGCGCAACGGCGTCTGGATGGCGGAACGGGGGCTTGAGGTGACAGCGATCGACGCCTCAGCGGTGGCGATCGAGAAATCGAAACGCCTCGCAGCCGACCGCGGCGTGTCACTCGCCCACGTGCATGCGGATCTCGCCGCATGGGAATGGCCGTCCTCCGCCTATCACGTCGTGGTGGCGATCTTCGTCCAGTTCGCCAATCCGACGCTGCGCGCGCAACTGTTCAAGGCGATGAAACGGGCCCTCCTGCCGGGCGGCATTCTGCTCTTGCAAGGCTACAGACCCGAGCAGATCGGCTACGGCACAGGCGGACCGCCCAATCCCGACCACCTCTATACGCGCGCCCTGCTCGAGGCGGCGTTCTCCGATTTCGAGATCATTCACCTTGCGGAACACGACAGCGAGATCCAAGAGGGCAAGGGACATTCCGGCCTCTCGGCCTTGATCGACCTCGTGGCACGCAAGCCCGCCTGAGCCCGCGCCCGACCGACGCTCAGGGGTTCATCGCATCCGCAGCCACCAATGGTGCAGATCCGTTTTCCGCAAGAGCCGCCGGCTTTGACGCCAAGGTCGAACCGCGCACGATACAGCGACCGGACAGGACCACCTTGCGGGGCGCCAAACCCGGATTTTGCAAGCGGTCGAAGAGGAGCGACATGGCGTTGCGGCCAATGTCGTGCACCGGCTGCTCGATCACCGTCAGCCCAGGCCCGACCACTTCCGTCCAGTGCTCATTGTCGAAGCCGGCAACGGCAAGATCGCTCGGGATGGCGCGCCCCAGCCGCTGCGCCGCTTTGACGACGCCCATGAGCAGAAGGCCATTGCTGGCGATGATCGCCTCCGGCGCATCGGGCCCCGACAGCCATTCGCTCATCGCCCTCTCGCCTGCATCGACGGTCGGCGGCAGGAGGCGCGGATCCGGGGTGAGGCCCCTCGCCTTCATGCTGGCACAATAGCCGTCGCGGCGCTCCAAACCCGTGGCACTCGTCTGGCCGAACACGCCGCCGATGCGGCGATAGCCCTCGTCGAAAAGATGCTCCACGAGCGTGTTTGCGGCCTCGCGGTTGTCGAGAACGACGGAATCGTAAAGGCCGCCCGCGCCGGCCCGGTCGATGAGGACGGCTGGAAACTGCAGCGGGCTCTTTTGCAGCTGATCGAGCATGGCGAGCGTCGGGGCGAGAATGAGGCCCGTCACACGCTCCTCCTGCATCAGGCGCAGATACATGCGCTCGCGCTCGACGTTCTCATCGGTGTTGCACAGGAGCACCCGCATGCCGGCCCGATAGGCGGCATCCTCGACGCCGCGACCTACAGCCGTAAAAAACGGATTGCGGATATCGGAGACGATGAGACCGATCGTCTGTGCGTGCTGCGTGCGCAGACGCCGGGCCGACAGGTTGGGGCGGTAGCCGAGCGCCTTGATCGCAGCGTGAACGCGCTCTTTGGTGTCCGCGCGCACGGGCCCCTCGCTGAGGACCCGCGACACTGTGGCGACCGATACGCCCGCCTTCTCGGCGACGTCCTTGATGCTGATGGACATTTTCAGAAATCGTTTTCAGACATTACACCCGAACGATGCCACGTTGCGTGCGCGCAGGCAACCATTGTGCGCTGCAAAACATGGATTTTCGGCATCGTCACGATTGACATCGAGAATGTAATCGTTTTCAGTAAATCAACTGGTACGGAGGAAATGGACCAATGACAAACGCCCAGCCCGACATCCTGCCACCGTCCAATCTGGTTCGCCTCGGCGCCGCCCCCGCCGACAAAGAGGCCGCCATCCGGGAAGCCGCGCAGCTGTTGATCGCCGCCGGATGCATCGATCCCCAATATGCCGACAGCATGATGCGGCGCGAGGACGTGGCGGAAACCTATCTCGGACACGGCGTCGCCATCCCCCACGGAAAAGTCGAAGATCGGGGCATGGTCCGCCGCAACGGCCTCTCCATCCTGCAAGTGCCTGAGGGCGTCGAATGGAATGCGGGCCAGACGGTGCATCTTGTCGTCGCCATCGCCGCAGAATCGGACGCGCATATCGACACGCTGAGGCGTCTTACGAACCTTCTGCAGGACGAAGAGCACCTCAAGAAGCTGTTCACGACGAACGACACCTCCGACATCATCAACGCTTTGAGTGAGGCCAACGCCGAGCCCGAGGCGAATGGAGCGCCCGCGGAAGATCTCGACGAACGCTTCGAGTGGACCGTCGACTACCCTTCGGGCCTTCACGCCCGCCCGGCCTCGGCATGGGTTGCAGCCGCGCGCAAGGCGAGCGGCTCCGTCCAGGTGCGCAAGGGCGCCGCCGTGGCCGATGCCAAGGCGCTCGTGTCGCTCCTGCGTCTCGGCCTGCGCCAGGGCGACACGATCGTCATTTCCGCCGACGGTCCCGATGCGGGCTCCGCAATCGACCGGATGCAGGCAACCGTCACCGGGCTCAGCGCCCAGGAAAAAGCCGACGCCCAGGCGGCGAAGGGCCCGGAGCCGACCGTCAAAGGCTGGACGCCGCCCGAAGAGATGCCCGTCATCGCAGGCATCGGCGCGAGTCCCGGCCTGTCGATCGGGCCGATCCACGTCTATGCGCCCGCCGATATCGCGATTGCGGATACGCCAACGCCACTCAACGAAGGCGGCAACAGGCTGCATGAGGCTTTGACGGTGACGCAGACGCAGCTGCGCGTCCTCGCCGACGACACGCTGCGCCGTCTCGGCGAAGCGGAAGCGAACATTTTCCGCGCCCAGGCCGAACTCCTCCACGACACCGATCTCATCACTCTCGCCTGTCAGCTGATGGTCGAAGGGCATGGTCTCGCCTGGTCATGGAACGAGGCGATCGAACGCACGGCCCGGGATCTCGAATCCAACGACAACGAGGTGCTCGCCGCACGTGCCGCCGATCTGCGCGACGTCGGGCGCCGAGTCCTGGCGCGGATCGACCCCTCGCTCGAAAACCGAGACGGCGATCCCCTGCCCGCCGAGCCTTGCATCCTCCTCGCCGGCGACCTCTCGCCGTCCGATACTGCGGGCCTCGATGTGGAGCGGGTGCTCGGGCTCGCCACCGTTCAGGGCGGACCGACTTCACACACTGCCATTCTGGCACGCACGCTCGGCCTGCCGGCAATGGTCGGCGGCAGCGAGGCCCTGCTCGATCTCGAAGACGGCACGGAAGTCATTCTCGATGGACAGGCCGGCCGCCTCTATCCGAAGCCGTCCGCCTCTGCCATCGCTTCGGCGCGCGACTGGCTCGCCGCGCAGGAAGAGCAGCACAAGCGCGAGATCGCCGAGCGCAGCCTGCCGGCGCGCACCACCGACGGCCATCAGGTGGAGATCGCCGCAAACATCAACCGGCCAGACCAGATCGAGCTCGCCCTGTCGCAAGGCGGCGAAGGCGTCGGCCTGATGCGCACGGAGTTCCTGTTCCTGGAGCGCAGCTCCGCACCGACCGAAGACGAGCAGTACGAGACCTACCGGGCCATGCTCGATGGTCTCGAAGACCGTCCGCTCATTGTGCGGGCGCTCGATATCGGCGGCGACAAGCAGGTGCCGCATCTCAACCTTCCGCGCGAGGCCAATCCCTTCCTCGGCGTGCGCGGTTCGCGGCTTCTCCTGCGCCGCCTCGACCTTCTCGCAACACAGCTGCGTGCGCTTTATCGCGCCGCCCGTGACGGCGAGAGCAGCGGTCTTTCGATCATGTTCCCGATGATTACGTCGGTCGGCGAAATGCAGCGCCTCAGGGCCGTCGCCGACAGCATTCGCGATGAACTCGATGCGCCAAAAGTGCCGCTCGGCGCCATGGTCGAGGTGCCGGCCGCCGCGATCGGAGCGGACATCCTCGCCCGCTACGTCGATTTCTTCTCGATCGGAACCAACGACCTCACGCAATACGGGCTTGCCATCGACCGGCAGCATCCGGAACTCGCGGCGGAGGCGGATGCCCTGCATCCCTGCGTCCTGCGCCTGATCCGCATGACCGTCGAGGGCGCCGCAAAGCACGGCCGCTGGGTCGGCGTGTGCGGCGGCATCGCCGGCGAGCCCTTCGCGGCCTCCCTTTTGACCGGCCTCGGGGTCAACGAATTGTCGATGACGCCGCGTGACATCCCCGCCGTCAAAGCGGCTCTGCGCGAGACGTCGCTGAGCGCGCTCAAAGCCCTCGCCGACAAAGCTCTGGCCTGCGAGACGGCAGCCGAGGTGCATGCCTTGGATCGGGAGGAATTGTGAAACCCTCGCCCCTCCCTGTCGTCACCGTCACCCTGAACCCGGCGATCGACCAGACGGTCGTCGTAGAAGGCATGACGCTCGGCGAAGTGCACCGCGCCTCCTCCGTGCAGAGCAATGCAGGCGGCAAGGGCGTCAATGTCGCGAGCTGCCTCGCCGACTGGTCGGTGCCCGTGATCGCGACGGGCATCCTGGGCGGCGGCAATCCCGGTCCCTTCGAGGCGCTTTTCAGCGCCAAGAACATTCGCGATCTCTTCGTGCGCGTTCCTGGAGAAACGCGCACGAACATCAAAATCGCAGATCCCACCCGCAACGAGACCACCGACATCAACCTCCCCGGACCGGTGGCCGACGAAGCTGCGCTCGAGCGGGTGAAAGCCGTTCTCAACGAAACGGTCGCGCCCGATAGTCTCGTCGTGCTCGCCGGCAGTCTGCCGGCCGGGCTTCCCGACGACACGCTTGCCCGCCTCGCGGCGGCATTGCGCAAACGAGGTGCACGCGTCGTTGTCGATACCAGCGGGGCACCGCTCAGGGTCGCCCTCTCGGCACCAGCCGAAGATCTGCCATTTTGCGTCAAACCCAACCAGCACGAGCTCGAGGAATGGGCGGGCAAATCCCTGGCAGGCCGCGAGGATCTTCTCGTCGCCGCCACCGCTCTTCAGGCGAGCGGCATCGCAATCGTGGTGGTTTCGCTCGGCGCCGAGGGAGCTCTGTTCGTGACCAAAGACCAGGTTCTCATGGGCCGAAGCGAGCCCGTCGAGACCCTGAGCACGGTCGGGGCCGGAGACGCCATGGTGGCGGGCCTCGTCGCCGCCTTTCGAGAGGATGCGCCGCTTGAAGACGTGGCGCGCCTTTCCAACGCCTTTGCCGCCGCGAAGCTCGGCCGCATCGGGCCGCACCTGCCCGATGCAGAGGAGGTCCAGCGTCTTGCGCGGGCGGTCGTCGTGACGGAGCTCCCGGCTGGCCGGGACCTCAAGCAACAAGCATAGGAGGACCCATGACACACGTTCTTGCCGTCATATCGGCAGGCGACCTCACGACCCAGGCCGCATTGGCGGCCGAGGCCCTGCGCAAGGCGGCCGACAATCTGGGCCATCGCATCGACATCGAGGTGCGCTCCGACCTCGGCATCCGCAATTCGATTTCGGGCAAGGCTGCAAGTGACGCCGCCGCCGTGCTCCTGGTCGGCCCCGGTGAGCACGAGGAAAGCCGTTTCGGCACGCTGAAGCAAAGCACCGCGACCATCGAGGCGGTCCTGGAGGATGCAGACGGCGTCCTCGCTCAGGCCGTTCAAGACGCTGGTGCCGCCACGGATGCGGCGCCGGCCGCGTCATCGGGCGGACAGAAGCACATCGTCGCCATCACCTCCTGCCCGACCGGCATCGCCCATACCTTCATGGCGGCCGAAGGCGTGCAGAAGGGCGCCGAAGCGCTCGGCTACTCCGCGCGCGTGGAGACGCAAGGCTCGGTCGGCTCGCAGAACAAGCTGACCGACGAGGAAATCGCAAAGGCCGACCTCGTCATCATCGCCGCCGACACGCAGGTGGATTTGAGCCGCTTCGCCGGCAAGCCCGTTTTCCTCTCGGGCACGAAACCCGCCATCAACAACGGCAAGGCGCTGGTTGAACGGGCTTTCAAGGAAGCCGAAGTCCAGGGCGGCAGCCAGGGCCTCGCTGATCGCGTCGCCGCAGGCAAGGCGGAACGCGCGGCCTCCCGCACGGGCCCCTACAAGCACCTGATGACCGGTGTCTCGTACATGCTGCCCTTCGTCGTGGCCGGCGGCTTGCTGATCGCGGTCGCCTTTGCGATCGGCGGCATCTACGCCTACGAGAACGAAGGCACGCTCGCCTACAATCTCTTCCAGATCGGCGCCAAGGGCGGCTTCGCACTGATGGTCCCGGCCCTTGCCGGCTATATCGCCTATTCGATCGCCGACCGGCCCGGCATCACGCCCGGCATGATCGGCGGCCTTCTCGCCGCCAATGTTGGCGCCGGCTTTCTGGGCGGCATCGTCGCCGGTTTCATCGCCGGCTACGGCACCGATTTCATGAATCGCCACATCAAGCTGCACAAGAATCTTGAAGGCTTGAAGCCGGTTCTCATTCTGCCGCTCCTCGGCACGCTGCTCACCGGCCTGTTGATGATGTACGTGATCGGCACGCCCGTCGCGGAAACCATGACCTTCCTGACCAACTGGCTGAAGTCGATGCAGGGCTCGAGCGCCATCATGCTCGGCCTCATCATCGGAGCGATGATGGGCTTCGACCTCGGCGGCCCCGTCAACAAGGCGGCCTACACCTTCTCCACCGGTCTGATCGCCAGCCAGGTGTACACGCCGATGGCGGCCGCAATGGCCGCGGGCATGGTGCCGCCGCTCGCCGTGGCGCTTGCGACAAAGATCTTCGCCGACCGCTTCACCGCGGACGAGCGGGAAGCCGGCAATGCCGCAGCCGTGCTCGGCATCGCCTTCATCACGGAGGGCGCCATCCCGTTCGCGGCTCGCGATCCTTTGCGGGTGATCCCCGCCATGATGGTGGGGGCGGCCACGACAGGGGCCATCTCGATGGCGATCGGTGCGGAACTCAAGGTTCCGCATGGCGGCATCTTCGTTCTGCCGATCCCGAACGCCGTCACCCATCTCGGCGGCTACATCGTGGCGCTCCTGGTCGGCACGGTGGTGAGCGCGGTGCTCCTGCGACTTCTCAAGAAGCCGATAGCGGCTGCCGCCCCGGCTCTGGCGCCCGCTGAATAAGCCTGCGGAGCTTGCCCTCTCCCCCCGCAAGAACCCAGGCAGAGGCCGGCGCTAAAAACGCCGGCCTCATCGTGTTGCAAGGCATATTTTGGCGAGCATGGACGGGGCTTCGCGTAGGGCCAGAAAGACCGCATTGGCCACACGAAACTTTGTCATGAAAACCTCGATTTCGCTTGCTAAAGTCGCTTGTAGTAGATAGTGTAGTTTTACTACATAAGCCGATCGCTCGGCCGGAGAACCCAGACTATCCCGGTGTCCCTCAGCGAACGGCACAGCCATCCCTGCTCTCTCGGGTTCCGCCCTTGGGGCAGCGCGCAGAAAACCGGCATTCCTGGAAGGGCCAGAGCCATGACATCCGATACGCTCCCCAGCCTCGACGCTCTCATCGCTCCCGTGAAGGAGGCCCAACGGGTCTATGCGGGTTACTCCCAGGAGAAGGTCGACCGGATCTTCCGCGCCGCCGCACTGGCGGCCAACAACGCCCGCATCAAGCTTGCCAAGCTCGCCGTCGAAGAGACCGGCATGGGCGTGATGGAAGACAAGGTGGTCAAGAACCACTTCGCGTCGGAGTACATCTACAACAAATATAAGGACGAGAAGACCTGCGGCATCCTCTCCGAGGAGCCGGAGTACGGCACGCTGACGATTGCCGAGCCGATCGGCCTCATCTGCGGCATCGTCCCGACGACCAACCCGACATCGACCGCCATCTTCAAGGCGCTCATCAGCCTGAAGACGCGGAACGGCATCATCTTCTCGCCGCATCCGCGCGCCCGCCGCGCGACCTGCGAGGCGGCTCGCATCGTGCTCGAAGCGGCGGTCGCGGCCGGCGCGCCTGAGAACATCATCGGCTGGCTCGAGGAACCGACGGTCGAGCTCTCGAACGCGCTCATGCGCCACAAGGACATCAACCTCATTCTCGCGACCGGCGGGCCGGGCATGGTCAAGGCGGCCTATTCCTCCGGCAAGCCCGCAATCGGTGTCGGCGCCGGCAACACGCCGGCCGTCATCGACGAATTCGCCGACATCAAGCGCGCCGTCGCCTCCATTCTCATGTCGAAGACTTTCGACAACGGCGTCATCTGCGCCTCGGAGCAATCGGCGATCGTCGTCGACCAGGTCTATGACGCGGTGCGCGCACGCTTTTCCAAGCACGGCGGCTACATCCTCTCCCCCGACGAGACGGACGCGGTCCGCCATGTCATCATGCCGAACGGCACGCTGAATGCCCGTGTCGTCGGCCAATCGGCCGCCGCCATCGCGGAAATGGCCGGATTTTCGGTGCCGCCCTTCACCAAGGTTCTGATCGGCGAAGTGAGTGAAGTGAGCGAGGCAGAGGTCTTCGCCCACGAAAAGCTGTCGCCCACGCTCGCGCTCTACCGCGCGAAGGATTTCGGCCATGCGTGCGATATCGCGGCGGACCTCGTCGCGCTCGGCGGCATCGGCCATACCTCGGTCCTCTACACCGAGCAGGATCAGCAGGAAGAGCGCATCCGCCAATTCGGCGACCGCATGAAAACGGCGCGCATCCTGATCAACTCACCGTCTTCGCAGGGCGGGATCGGCGACCTCTACAATTTCCGGCTGGCTCCGTCGCTGACACTCGGCTGCGGCTCCTGGGGCGGCAATTCGATCTCCGAAAATGTCGGCCCCCAGCATCTCATGAACAAGAAAACCGTGGCGAAGCGAGCGGAAAACATGCTCTGGCACAAACTTCCGAAATCCATCTACTTCCGCCGTGGCAGCCTGCCTTTCGCGCTCGAAGAGTTGCGGGGACACAAGCGGTGCCTCATCGTCACGGACAAATTCCTGTTCGAAAGCGGCGCCGTCAGCGAAACCATCAGCCTCCTCAAGAATCTCGGTCTCGAAGTCGAGGTCTTCTACGAGGTCAACGCCGACCCGACGCTCGAGACGGTGCGCAAGGCCACCTCTCTCGCCAACGCCTTCAAGCCGGACGTGATCCTGGCGCAGGGCGGCGGTTCGCCGATGGATGCGGCGAAAATCATGTGGGTGATGTACGAGCACCCCGACGTGGCCTTTGAAGAACTCGCGCTGCGCTTCATGGATATCCGCAAGCGCATCTACAAATTCCCGAAAATGGGTTTGAAAGCGCAGTTCGTCGCGGTGCCGACCACCTCGGGCACGGGCTCTGAAGTCACCCCGTTTGCCGTCGTCACCGACGAGAAAACCGGCATCAAATACCCGATCGCCGATTACGAGCTGACGCCGAACATGGCGATCGTCGACCCCAACCTCGTCATGAACATGCCGAAGTCCCTGACGGCAGCCGGCGGCATCGATGCGGTGACGCATGCGCTCGAATCCTACGTCTCGGTGCTGGCGAACGAATATAGCGACGGCCAGGGGCTGCAGGCCCTCAAGCTCCTGAAAGACTACCTGCCGTCGGCGTACCGCAACGGTCACGAAGATCCGAAGGCGCGCGAGCAGGTGCACAATGCAGCAACGATCGCCGGCATCGCCTTCGCCAATGCCTTCCTCGGCGTCTGCCATTCCATGGCGCACAAGATCGGCGCGGAATTCCATATTCCGCATGGCATCGCCAATGCGCTCCTGATCTCGAATGTCATCCGCTACAACTCGGCCGACATTCCAACGAAGCAGACGGCCTTCAGCCAGTACGACCGCCCGAAAGGCGTCGCACGATATGCGCAGATCGCCCGCCATCTCGGCCTTTCCGGCGAGCGCGACCACGAGCGGGTGCAGAGCCTCATCGCCTGGGTGGACGAGCTGAAGGAGGCGTTGGAAATCCCGGAGAGCATCCAGGCTTTCGGCGTCAAGGAAGCGGACTTCCTCGACAAGGTGGACAGCCTCGCCGAAGCGGCCTTCGACGACCAGTGCACGACCGCAAATCCGCGCTTTCCGCTCGTCAGCGAGCTGAAGCAGCTCCTTCTCGACAGCTATTACGGCCGGGCCTGGGTCGAGCCGTCCCTCGAAGCCGAAGACCAGACGCAGGCTTCCTCCCCGGCCTCTCTTGCCGCCGAATGACGGCGCATTGGCGGGTCCGCTCTCACCCCTCCTCCCGAAGAGAGCGGACCCGCCAGATCAACTCCGGTGTCAATCAATTCCAAGATTTGTCGCCGGAGACAGAAGGAATGAGACGATGAGCAAGAGCTTGATGTGGACCGCCAAAGACGCGCGAGGCCTCACGGTTCAGTGCCTCTTCAACGACGACGCCCGCAGCTATGAGATGACCGTCTCAGGCCAGTCCGCCTGGACCTGCCGCAGCGAGACCTTTCTGGCAAGCAGCGAGCCCGTTTTCGGCATGGATCCGGACGACCGGGCGCTGTCGGTGCAGGTCGCAGACCGGCTCATGCACGATGTCGCACGCTCCCTCGGCGACTTCTGACAGCACGTGCCGACGGCTTTGCATATCCTGTCGTCAGTCCCGCAACCCGCCGCTTTCCTTCAAGAGAGCTTTGCTGCGCTCCACGCGTTCATGCAGGGTCCGTCCCTTGCGCAGCGCCACGCAGATGGAGAGCGCATCTCCCAAAACGAGATGGCTGATACGGGAGGTGAGCGGCGAGTAGACGTCGTATTCCTCCGCAACGTCGGTCAGAAGGCTCACCGTCGCGAGTCGGGCCAGCGGAGAATCGGAGCGGGTCAGCGCCACGACATCGGCGCCGACCGTCAGCGCATTCTGCACGCTGTCCAGGATATCGCGCGTTCGCCCGGAATTCGAGACGGCCACGACCGCATCACCCGGTGCGAGCGACAGCGACGAAATGAAGTAAACGTGCGGATCGCTGTAGGCCACGGTCGGCATTCCGAGCCGAAAGAAGCGGCGCTGAACGTCCTCCGCGATGGTGCCGGAATTGCCCGAGCCATAGAATTCGATGCGCCGCGCCGACGCCAGAATGTTCGCGGCCTTGTCGAGCATAGAGGCCGAGAGATTGTTGCGCACGCCGATCAGCGTGTTGATGGTGCGATCGAAGACTTTTCCGGCGATGCCGCTGGCGCCGTCGTCGGGCAGCACATCCTGATCGAGAAACGGCATCCCGCCGGCGATATCCTGCGCCAGCTTGATCTTGAATTCGCGAAACCCTTTGCAGCCGAGCGCGGAACAGAAGCGCGCCACCGTCGGCTCGCTCACCTCCGAGCGGCGCGCCACTTCGGCCATCGACAGATTGATGACCTCGCCAGGATGCGAGAGCACGAAGTCCGCAAGCTTGCGCTCGGACGGTCGGATCTGATCCTTGACCGAGGTGATTCTTCCCAACATTTCCGCCCTCATTTGTTGCGTCAGGCGGCGAAAGCGGTCATCCATGACGGGGGCCAACACAGACAAGCCCTGCGCGGTACGCATGACAGCATGCTACACACCGCAAATCCGATCCGGATTAAGACTAACACTCTGACGAATTTGTATTTTTGCCCTTGGGGAAAATTCGAGCGAACTACGATTCTCGCTCTTTTGCCCTTCAACCACACCCATTTGTGTAGTAAAACTACAGAAAGTCAACGGTTCGTGAAACGGATCCAATCCAACCGGCGGAACCATCAGAAATATGATAGGTTCACGCTACAGCGCCCTTTTCACAAGGAGTGACAATGAACGCCATAGTGATGTCCTCTCGCGTCGATCTCAACGACTTCCCGACGACGAACGACCCGTGGCGTGGCTTCAAGCCCGGCGCGTGGCAGCACGAAGTCAACCTCCGCGACTTCATCCTCGACAACATCACGCCTTACGAGGGCGATGCCTCCTTCCTCAGCGGCTCGACCAAACGGACGAAGGCCCTCTGGGACAAGGTTGCCGAACTCCTGAAAGAGGAACGCGCCTCCAAGGGCGGCGTTCTCGACGCCGACACCGAGGTGGTCTCCTCCATCACCTCGCATGGCGCGGGCTACATCGACCGCGATCTGGAAGTCGTTTTCGGACTGCAAACCGAGAAGCCGCTGAAGCGCGGGATCATGCCGTTCGGCGGCTGGCGCATGGTCGTGAAGGGCCTGGAAGCCTATGGCTTTACACCTTCGCCCAAGCTCAAAGAGGTGTTCCCGAGCCTCCGCAAGACGCACAATGACGGCGTTTTCGACGTTTACACCGATGAAATCCTGCGCTGCCGCAAGTCCGGGCTCATCACCGGTCTTCCCGACGCTTACGGGCGCGGCCGCATCATCGGAGATTACAGGCGCGTCGCCCTTTACGGTGTCGACCGCCTCATCGCCGACAAGCAGGAGCAGATGACCTCGCTGGAGGTGAGCCCGCTCGACGCCGAAATTCTCCAGCTGCGCGAGGAGATCGCCGAGCAGATCAAGGCCCTGAACGAACTCAAGGAGATGGGGGCGGTCTACGGCTTCGATCTTTCCCAGCCGGCAACCAATGCGCGCGAAGCGGTGCAGTGGACGTATTTCGCCTATCTGGCGGTCGTGAAAGAAGCCAATGGCGCGGCCATGTCGCTCGGCCGAGTATCGAGCTTCCTCGACATCTATATCCAGCGCGACCTCGACGAAGGCACCCTCACGGAAGCCCAGGCACAGGAACTCATCGACCAGTTCGTCATCAAGCTGCGTCTCGTCCGCTTCCTGCGCACTCCGGAATATGACACCCTCTTTTCCGGCGACCCGACCTGGGTCACGGAAGTTCTCGGCGGCATGGCTCTCGACGGCTCCACGCTCGTCACGCGTACGAGCTTCCGCATGCTGCAGACGCTGCACAACCTCGGCCCCGCGCCAGAGCCCAATCTCACGGTCCTCTGGTCGGAGAAGCTGCCCAAGGGCTTCAAGGAATTCTGCGCCGAGACCTCCATCAAGACGTGCTCGCTGCAATACGAGAACGACGATCTGATGCGGCCGTATTACGGCGATGATTACGGCATCGCATGCTGTGTCTCGGCCATGCAGATCGGCAAGCAGATGCAGTTCTTCGGCGCTCGCGCGAATCTCGCAAAGGCCCTGCTCTACGCCATCAATGGTGGCCGCGACGAGAAGTCCGGCGTGCAGGTCGTGCCGGCTTTCGCGCCCATCACGGCCGATGTGCTCGACTACGACACGGTCGTGGAGAAGTTTCTGCCCATGATCGAATGGCTGGCGCGGGTCTATGTCAACGCGCTCAACGCCATCCACTACATGCACGACAAGTACATGTATGAGCGCCTCGAGATGGCGCTGCATGACCGCGACGTGCTTCGCACCATGGCCTGCGGCATTGCCGGTCTTTCCGTGGTGGCGGACAGCCTTTCGGCCATCAAGCACGCCAAGGTGAAGGTCATCCGCGACGAGCGCGGGCTTGCCACCGACTTCGAGATCGACGGCGAATATCCGATGTTCGGCAACAACGATGCACGCGTCGACGACATCGCCTCCTGGGTGGTCAAAACCTTCATGGACATTCTGCGCCAGCAGAAGGCCTATCGCGGAGCGACGCCGACGCAGTCGGTTCTGACCATCACCTCCAATGTGGTCTACGGCAAGAAGACGGGATCGACGCCCGACGGCCGCAAGGCCGGCGAGCCTTTCGCACCGGGCGCCAATCCGATGCATGGCCGCGACAGCAAGGGCGCCCTCGCCTCCATGGCGAGTGTCGCGAAGCTGCCTTACGAACATGCCCAGGACGGCATTTCATACACCTTCACGATCGTCCCATCCGCACTCGGACCGACCGAGGAGGAGCGGACGGAAAATCTGGTCGGGATGCTCGACGGCTATGTGGCGGCCGGCGGTCACCACATGAACGTCAACGTCTTCGACAAGGAGACGCTCCTGCACGCGATGGATCATCCAGAGCTCTATCCGCAGCTCACCATCCGCGTGTCGGGCTATGCCGTGAACTTCATCAAGCTGACCAGGGAGCAGCAGCTTGACGTCATCAGCCGCACGTTCCACCAGCGCCACTGATCTCGTTCAGGAGGTGACGCAGAGCGAAGCACCCGAGGCCGCGGCGGCGCCTTGCGTCAAGGGCTGGGTGCATTCGCTCGAAACGGGCGGCACACTCGACGGGCCCGGCCTCCGTTACGTGCTGTTTCTTTCCGGCTGCCCTTTGCGCTGCTGCTACTGCCACAACCCCGACACGTGGCACATGCGCAAGGGGAAGCTGCAGAGTTCAGACGACATCGCGGCGGAGATTGCCTCCTTCGCGCCCTTCCTGAAGCGCGGGCGCGGCGGCGTCACCTTGACGGGTGGCGAACCGCTTGTGCAGCCCGAATTCTGCCGGGCGATCCTGCGGGCATCGAAAGAGCTCGGCCTGCACACGGCGCTCGACACATCCGGCTTTCTCGGTGCGCGCGCCGATGACGCGTTCCTGGAGGATGTCGACCTCGTTCTCCTCGACATCAAGGCGTTCTCGGAAGCCACCTATCGCAATGTCACAGGCGTGCGTCTGCGCCCGACGCTCGATTTCGCCGAACGGCTCTCTGCCATGAAGAAGCCCGTGTGGCTTCGTTACGTCCTCGTGCCGGATTTCACCGACAATACGGCGGAAATCGAAGCCCTCGCCCGCTATGTGGCCGATCTCAAGAATGTCGAGCGCGTCGACGTCCTGCCCTATCACGATCTCGGCGCCTACAAATGGCCCCGCCTGGACAAGGCCTATCGTCTGGCAGGCACACAGCCACCGAAGCTCGAAGAGACAGAGCGGGTGCGCAACATTTTCCGGGCTCGGGGTCTTCTCGCGACATAGACTGCTGAGCGGCGCAGGCTTTGCCCTCCGTCTCGCACTGAGAGCCGGGTCGCCGTCAAGGCGCCCGAGATCTGACAATAATTCTGCTCATCTTCGCGTGAGGCTCGTGCTCGGGCATTCCCCGACCTCGCCCCGACCATTTCGCGTGTGCATTCACTCGGCCCAAGCTGGAACCGGCTACACAGTCTTTTCTCCCACAAAAAAGCCCTCCCGCCGATCTCCGGCGGGAGGGCAAAATCATTCGGGTGCTTTCGTTGCTGACCTTAGTAGGGCAGCGGCACCAGGCTGAAGAAGCCGATCGACAACAGATAGTTCACCGTGAGCGTCATGGTGGCGATCGTCGTTGCCGGCGGATCAAAGTGCGTATCGCCATGATCGTGGAAGAGCCGGGCGAAGAACTCGCCGAGCAGCGCCGCGATCACGCCAACGACTCCCGCCCACAGAAGGCTACCCGACCCCGCAGCCGCCAAAGCGGCCGGCAGAGCGATGTGGTGGGTGACCGGAACGGAAACGCCGAACTGAAGGAAGATCAACGAGGCCGCGGAGATACCGAAGGCGAGGAAGCATCCGGCGCCACCGTAGAGATCTCCGAGGTATCCGCCGAAGATGCCGACACCCAGGCCAATCACGACAAGCTGGCCGAGCGTGCTCTGGAAGGGCAGCCAGCGATCGGCTTCTCCCGGGTTCCAGCGGGTCGTGCCCTCCTTGGGCGTTCCGAACAGGCCGGCCTTGCCGAACATGAGGCGGGTGACGATGGCGCTGACGACGACAGTCAGAGCGACCGTATCCGTCCAGGCGAGCCCTTCGCCGAAAGCCGGCACGAGAGCAAGATAGTACTGGACGATATAACCGAAGATACCGAATGCGCCGCCGACGAGAAGCACGTCCGGCGCCTTAAGACCCATCATCCCGGCAAGGATGTTCTTGCCCGAATCGAACTTGCCGCGGCGCGCAGCATAGGCTGCTGCGGCGACACCTGAGGCAAAGCCGCCGACATGGGGGCCGAAGGCACCAAACGGCAAACCGAAGAAATCGGTCGCCTCTGGCGCAACACCGAGCTGCACCGCCACACCGATCATCACGAGGAAGCCAACCATCTCGAACGCCGGCAAGGCGCCGATGGCAGCTCCAAATATCCCCCCGCCAAATGCGGCAATTATTCCTAGGACCGTCATTTTGCCCTCCAAGAGGTCGTCACTGTTTCACAAGATCCAAGCCTTGGCCAAAAGTCGAAGCACGAATGAAGCTGCCGCCACTTGCCATACCGAGCTCCATAAGATGTACTTTGCTTCTCAATCCCCCGCCGGCCTGCAGTTTTTGGGAAAATCTTCCCCGCTCCGCCGTTTCCGGCAGATTTCTTTGTTTCAGATTCCGATTTGGCTTCCCAGCTCTGAGACGGAAGGCTCCACACCCCATCCGCCTGTGCTGATGGCGTCGCGGCGGCCGTCCGCGGCCAGCCCTCGCGTTGAGGGCTGGCAACGGTTGCAAGACGGTTCAGCGACCGGGCGCCTTTGTGCCCCAGCCCCGGTCGCGAAGCCCTTTAGCGGGCGAAGACGATACCGTTCTCGCATGCATTTTCGCAGTCTTGTCTAGAGCGAGAACGCCCCAACGAGCGCACAGCGGCGAACACGCGTGAAGGTGCGCACGGTCGCAATGCCCTCGCCGGTCCGCCCAGCGATGGTGAAGCCCGTATGTCCCTCGCCGCCGATGCCGATACCGGCATAGGAGGGAGCGTTCTTAACGTAGATCGTCGTGTTGATCGCCCTGCCGAACTCACTCATGTGATAGACGTCGGAGGAATGGATGATGGCCGAGTGACGGTTGCCGCCCTCAAGCTCCACGGCGACATCCACCGCTTCCTTGAAGTTGCCGACGCGCACGACGCCGAGAACCGGGATCATCAGCTCGTGCACCACGAACGGATGCTTCCGGTCGGTCTCCACGATGATGGCCCGGATGTCGTCGCCCGCATCGATGCCGAGTTCGCGAAGGATGACGTTGGCGTTCTGGCCGATCATCTTCGGCGCGCCACCCGTCCGCTTTTCGTTGAGCACGATGCGCTCGAGCTCCGGCAGACGGTCTGCGCCGAGAACGACGGCATTTTCGCAACGGCCGAAAGCCGCCATGAGGTTATCGGCAATGCCGGAGGTCGCGATGACTTCCTTCTCGGCGATGCACGGAAGGTTGTTGTCGAAGGAATGGCCGGCGATGATTTCGCGGGCGGCCTTCGCCGGATCGGCGCTGTTGTCGACCAAGACCGGTGGGTTGCCCGCAGCGGCGCCGATCACGCGCTTGCCGCTCGTCATCGCTTCACTGACGACGCCGGTACCGCCTGTGATGCACAGGATCGCAATCTTCGGATGGCGCATCAGGCCCTGAACCACCTTGAGATCGACGGAGCTCGTCGTCACGCAGGTGTTGGCCGGACCGCCCGCCTTCTCCACGGCCTCGTTGATGAGGTCGATGCAGTGCAGGGATGTCTTCAGGGCACGCGGATGCGGCGCAAAATACACGGTGTTGCCAGCCGCCAGCATGCTGATCGCATTGTTGAGCAGCGTCGCCGTGGGATTGGTCGTCGGCGTCACGGCGAGGATCGTGCCGAACGGCGCCGGCTCCTCCGTCGACAGGCCGAAATCGCCGACCATGGCGTTCGTCGGCAGGCCTTCCACACCGGGCGTCTTTTCAGCGATCGCCAGGTGCTTTTTGACCTTATCCTCGACGCGGCCCATGCGGCTCTCGGAAACGGCCATCTGAGCCAGTTCCTGCGCATGTTCGATCGTCACTTCCCGCAGCGCGTCGACGATCGCCTTGCGCTTGGCGAGGCTGACGCTACGGAACTCCGCATTGGCACGCTCGACGGCAAGGATGGCATCGTCCGCATTCGCAAAGACGCCACGTTGCCCGGTCGTGACCGGCTGCGGCCGGAGAGCCGAACGGTCAGCGTCTGGCCGTCCACCCATCTCACCGAGAACCCGGCGAACGATCTCGCTGATTGTGTTGTCTTCTACAGCCATAGCGTGTCTTTTCCTTTCACAGAATTCTCACAGCGCCGCGACCATCGCGCGGGCCACATCGATATCTTCCTCGACGGATCCACCACTTACGCCCACCGCGCCGACGACGCGGCCGCCGCGCTCAAGAGGCAGCCCCCCGCCGACCAGCGTGAAGTTCGGAATGTTGCTGTCGATGCCGAACAGTGGACCGCCGGGCTGCGATAGTTTCGCGATCTCATGGGTCGGCGAGCGCACGGCAGCGGCCGTATAGGCTTTGTGCGGCGCAAGCTTCAGGCTGACGCCCAGCGAGCCCTTCATGCGGCGCAGCTCGATCAGATCACCGGCCGCGTCGACGACGACCAGCACCATCGGCACGGAAATGGCGTCCGCACGGGCAATTCCGGCTTCCACCAGCTGATCGCAATCTGACAGGCAGAGTTCCGTCATCGTCCCCTCCTCGGGTTCGGCCTTGGCTTTCTTGATCTGCCTGGTGACTTCGCGAACGACCGCACGCTGCTCGTCGATGCGCGCCGCCATATAAAGATAGTCAGACAAGCGATTGAAATATTTGAAGAGAACCGGGTTGATCTCTTCTTCCCGGCCGAGTGCGATGAGACGGCGCTCGCCGCGGCGCACGAAGGTGCGAGCCATGTCGAGGGCTGCCGCAGCCGGTGTTCCACCAGGCGTCACGAAGCCTCTCTGGGGGACACGCTCTTCCTGATAGGCGTCGATCAGTTTCTCCAGATGTTCCACCTGGTGCGGCTCGACGCGGTAGACTTTGCCTTTGCGCGGCTTGTCGGGGTCAAAGCCGGAGGCAACCTCTGCCATCACGTCGATCAGCTCGCGCTGGAGGCAATGGAGGTCGCCGCGCAGCTCGTCATCCTCACAGGAGGCACGCCCGAGGCCCATAGCCGAGGTGGCCTCATCGAGGGTCCCGTAGACTTCCACCCGCAGGCTGTCCTTAGGGACACGCAGACCGCCGAGAAGCGAGGTTTCGCCCTTGTCTCCGCCCTTTGTGTAGACGCTCATGACCGCACATCCACTGTGTCGACGATGCCGACGACAGCCGCGTCGACGGGGCTTGGTTTATCCAGCTTCACGCGCGCAGCGCCGCCAGTGACGTAGAGAACCGTGTCGCTGCCGCCGGCGCCGACGAGGTCGATGGCGACGATACGGGAGCCGTCCGAGGTTTCCAGGACGAGGAGCTTGTAGCCAACGAGCGCATCATCCTTGCGCGTGGCGACGACAGTTCCGATTACCGTTGCAAGTTGCATTTCAGTCGTCCTTTCACTGTCACGCGGCAACGAGCTTGAGATGCAGGCGCTCGACAGCATCGCGCGCCTGGGCCGTCAAAGCCTGCCCCGGCGCGAGGCTGATTGAAGAACCAGGCGCAAGCCCCAGGAGCTCGTTGGCGGTCACGAATTTCGCGGCTGGCGTCACCGTGTTCGATATCCCAGCGGCGACCGTGGCCGACTGCTGGGGAACAACGGCAGGCGCCTCCGTCACGTGGCGCGACGTCACGAGGTGGCGCTCCATCCGCATCAAGAAGTCTTGCTTGTCGACCATCTCCGCGCCGAAGGCGGCGAGCCGGGCGAGGTATTCCTGCAGAAGCGACCAGAGAACGGGCGAGCCGTCCGGCTTTGACCCCATGACCTCGCCGCGCTTGTCCGCAGGATCGGCGCCGTTGCGAATGGCGATGACCGGCTTGCCCGCAAGAAGCACACCCAGAAAGAGCGTCGTTGCCGGGGAATCCATGAGCCCGAGGGCAAGACGACCGGCAAGGTTCATCGTCAGGCACGGCACGAGGAGCAGGTCGCACCCCTTGATGAGCTCGGGCACATCGAGCCAGGGATCGTAAGGAAGGATCGTCTTCGCGCCCTCCTGGCGAACCAGATCTTCGGTCAGGACATGCTGCGCACCCGGCGTCATCAGCACTTTGAGCTCGTGCTTGGAGGCGCTCAGGCGGCGGATGCCTTCGCGCGCGGCGTAAAAGCCACTCGCAGCCCCGCTCAGCAGCATGACGACGCGCCGCGGTGAGGTGTCGAGCGTCTCGCCCTCAAGCTGCGCCATCACTCTGGCGACGACCATGTCGACGATTGCCTCGTCCATCGCCCTCTCCCTTCAGCCTCCTCAGCGCGGAATGATGAGCGTGCACATCTGGCCGGTCCGGATGCCGGCCGCATTCGCTTCATCCGTGTCGACGTGCAATTCGGTGCGCCAGCCCGCCTTCACGCGCACAAAGATGCCGTGCAGCGTCGTGGGCTTTGGACCGTCGACCCGGAGATCGAGAAGGTCACCGGCCTTGACGCGAAGTTCGCGGGCAACATCGTCGCTGAGGTGAATGTGGCGCCGCGCCTGGAAGGCGCCGCCGCCTTTGCCGCCCGGCAAGCGCACAGTGCCCCGCGGTCCGACGAGGGTGACGGGCTGCGTTCCCTCTTCGCTGCCTTCGGTGCGCACCGGCAGCTTCAGGCCGATGTTGGTGGCATCCGTCTGTGCCAGTTCGACCTGCGAGAACGCCCGGGTCGGACCGAGAACGCGAACCTTTTCGATCGCCCGCTTCGGACCGACGACGATCAGCTGCTCTTTCGCGGCGAAATAGCCTTTCTGATAAAGCTCGTTGTAGACCTGCAGGTCGTAGCCCTCGCCGAAGAGCACCTTCACGTGTTCGTCGCAGAGATGGATGTGGCGGACGGAGACGCCGGTGTAGACCGGCAGTTCCAGATTGCCGTTACGAATGACCGGCTTCGTCGGCACCTCGCTCTGGGCAGCCTCAGGCTTGGGCGGCGTCACCTCAGTCTTGGCCGCAGCCGGTGGTGCACTCGCCGTCGACTTAGCCGCGCCCGCTCCCGCTTGCGAAAGACGCCGGACCACTTCTTTGGTGACCCCTTCGATCGTTTCGGCGGTGATTTCCATCGAGTTACTCCTCAGTCGCGCCTTCGGCGCGGTCTTCTTCGTCCGTTCCAATCGTCGGCGACGCGGTCTTCACCGACCGTCAGTATTTTCTTCTGGAGCGCCGTCCCTTGCGGGGCCGGCCGTTTGAGGCCGCGTGCTCACCGGTCGCATTCGTCTCGCCCGTCTCGCCATCCGAGGTGTCATCGGCGTCTTCATCACCAGCTTCGTCGGACGCCTCATCGTTGCTATCGGCCGCTGCCCCGGACGGGGCTTCCTCTTGCGGGGTTGCATCGGCTGCGGCGGACGTCTCGACCTGGGTGGCTTCTTCAGCGACCGGCCCGGTCACCTCCGAAGCCTTGGGTTGGTCGTCTTCGGCGTCGCTTTCGCCTTCGGCGCTGTCCTCGGAACCGGCGGCCTCGGAGCTCGCCTCTTCCGGCGCAGATTCAGCGGCCGCAGGCTCTGCCGCCGGCGCCTCTGGGGCGGCCTCGCTCGGCGCCTCCGACTTCGGCTTGCCACCGGCCTGCAGGATCAGGCTTTCGAGCGTGTCGTGCGGGCGCGGGATGATCAGCTGACCATCGATCCGCCCGACCTTGGCACCAGCGGCCGTTCCCGCGGCCACCGCCGCGCGGATCGCACCGACGTCGCCAGCGAGCTTGATGGTGATGCGTCCACCGCCTTTTGCGGTCTCGGAGCCGAGCAGCACGACATTGGCGGATTTCACCGCTGCGTCCGCCGCTGCGATCGCAGTCGGCAGGCCAATGGCCTCGATCAATCCCAGAGCCTTCAGCGCCATTGTGTTCCTCGTTCTTTGATGATCGCCACGACGATTTTGACGATCTTGCGTATGTCGGCCTCGCTCAGAGCAAGCTCGGGAGAGGCCTCGCCGGCCGGCCGTCTTGCTGTCTCAGCCGCTTGTTGATTTGTGCAATTGCCCCCAGCACCGCCTTCGGCGCGCGCCTGGCTTTGTGTCGGGACGCCCCCGCCGTTGCCATCCCGAAGGGCGGCAGCAGTCTTAGCCGGAACGGATGCCGCCGATTGTGCTGCGGCGCGTCGTTCGGAGGCCGGCCGAACGCGCTCGTCGACATCCTCGACCGCGTCTTCGAAGAGCAGCGGAAGGCGTGCCACCATGCGGGCGGCATTGGCGCCGGCCCGGCGACAGACGGCTTCGGCTTTGCCTTCGTAGGGAATCGTCAAGACCGGCTTTTCGGGCGGCATGTGCCGTTCGTGCAGAACGATCGCGTCAGCGCCGATCGCAACACCGATATCGATCCGCGAACTGATCGCAGCCGCATAAGCCGCATCCACGACATCGCCGGAAGCCGCCTCGGCCATCTTGGTCGGGACGCCCTCTTCCTCAGCGCCGATCAACACCCATTCGTAAAGCGACGGCGTTGCTCCGCGGACGACCGCGACGTTGATGGTGGGACGTTCGGACTTCTCGGCCATAGCTCAGACCGCTCCCTGACGCCGCGCATGGCTGAGGACGAGGCCGGTCGCCACGGCGTTCACAGGGCCGAGAGCGCCGCGGATATTGGCGGTGCCGATCACCGTGCCGTAATGGGCGAGCTGATCGGTCAGCATGCGGGCGACCTCGAAGTCGAGCCCCGAACCGCCAACGACGGCGACGAATTGGATCTCACGGATGTTGCCGGCCGGCGCGACCGCGGAGAGCGCCCGCATGGCATTGCGCACGAAGACGCGGCGCTTGGCCTCGCGGCGCACCTCGCGGATGCGGTCCAGCGTGTGGTGCGTCGGGATCGGCGAAAGCCCGTCCGGGGTGATCAGGGCGACACGGCCAAAGAGCTTCGGATCGAGCGGCTCCTCGAAGAAGCGCACGGTGTTGTCCTCGTGGCGGACGTGGAACAGGCTTTCCACACGCACCAGCGGGAAGCGCTTGATCTGCTCGGCGATGTCCGTCTCGTTGCCGCCCGGCAAATCGAGCTCACGCTGGATGAGGAGCGTGACCATGTCGCCGGCGCCGGCAAGATGGACCGAGCGCACGTCACGGTCCTTTTCAAGGATCGCTGCGTCGGTCGAGCCGGCACCGAGGTCGAGGATCGCCAAAGGCGTGTCGAGGCCCGGCGTCGTGAGTGTGCCGAGGATCGCCATATTGGCTTCGACACCACCGAGCTGCACCTTGATGCCGAGCTCCTTGTGCAGACCTTCGGCAAGCTGCTCCATCAGAAGCTTGTCAGTGTTGACCATGGCCGCAAGCCCGACGGCATTCTCCATCGAGAATTCCTGGGCGAGGCCACCCGAAACCCGCTGCGGCACGAGGCAATCGACCGCCAGCACGTCGCGGATATGCACCTCCGACGCCGGTTTCTTCGTCATGTTGCTCATGGTCTGACGCACACGCGCCACCATGCCGCCGACATTGGTGCCGGACTCGCCTTCCACATCCTTGAGCGGAAAGGCCTCGGCGAGCGCATCCATGATCGCGTCAGCGCCGGAATCCATTGGCGCGTCGACCGTGCGGCGCTCGCCGATAAGCTTCAGCGAACCAGCCGGAATGTGCCGGGTCTGGACGTCGCCGGCGGGGGTGCGGATGACCACGGCCGAGCGCAAGCCGATGAGGGCCTTGGCGATCGGAATGATCATCGTCGTTTCTTGCGGCGTCAGCTTGAAGAGCGTCGCAATGCCATACGGATTGCTGAGCTGCTGGATCGCCTGGCCATGATCGGCCACTTCGACAGCCGCGAGCATGCCGAGCGGCACCTGATCGATGAGCTTCACTTCATCGACGATCGGCAACTTCTTGGGAAGGCGGTTGGCGATCAGAACACCGTCGTCGCCCTGCACGATCGCGGCCGTCACATCGACGCCGCGCTCGATCGCCGCTGCCAGCATCTGTGCGGCGCGGGTGAAATCGTAGGTCTTCGGGACGACGGCGATGATCGCCTCGTCTTTCGGGGCTGTCTCAAGCTCACTGATGTCGTGCGTGACGCCGACACCGATGCCGAGCCCGCCCGGAGAATTCGGATTATGACCGATCATCGAAGACTCGGTGATGATCGTCTCGGTGATCGTTTCCATGGCGATATCGCCAATCACCGGGGTCGCTTCATTCAGAAGAACAAGGTCGATGTCGCCCAACGCGAGCCCAGCCTGCTGCACAGCCGTCTCAAGCGCGCGCACCACACCCGGCACATTCGCCAGGGTGCCTTTGATGCCCGTCGTCGGCATGCGGCTGGAGGCCAGGAAATTCGGCACTCCACCTGATGCGCCCAATTCGGCCAGGGCAACTTCCGTGGTCGAGTTTCCGATATCGACGCCCGCGACCTTCATTTTTCTTCCAATAGGTTTGCTTTGAGGAAGGTGCGAAACGGCGGGCCAATTGGGGGTACACCCGCCGTTTCGCAGAGAACCAAACTCCAAGGGGGAGCAACGTGCAGGAGTTTGGTCGGTCCGTTTTCGTCAGTCCTTACGGAGGACGTCGCGACGCTCGTAAACGTCGGCCGCCTCACGAACGAAGCCCGCGCAAATCTGTGCGTCGAACTTGCTCTCCAACTCGTCCGCGATCGCCAGCAGTTCGGCTTTCGTCGAACGGTTCGGACGCAGAGCATTGTACATCTGCAGGATCCGGTCGTCGGGAACCCGGGTCATCTCGGCAGCGCGCCGAAGGTTCGCCGCGAACTGCGGGCGACCGACGCTCTCACCAATCTGAGCCTGGTATTCCAGAGTATCAGCCGTGATGCGGATGTCGTTCGGGCCGATCTTGCCGTTGAGGACATCCTCAAGAGTGATGTCCTCAAGCGACTTGCCGCCCGGCGTTTTGACCAGCTCGGGGCGATTCTTGGCGAGCGGATAGTCCTTCGTGTGGTCGAGCTTTCCGCTTGCCGATGCCTTGCTGGGGGCAGCGGCGGAACCGCCGTTGCCCAGCTCCGCGAGCACTTCGCGAACAATGGAGTTGATCAGGTCTTGCTGTGACATTGTTTTTCTCCCTGTCCGCTCAGCTGAACTTCACTTCCAGATCGACCGGCTTCGCATTGCGATCGACGAAGCTGGTTTCACGGATGTGGAGGACCGCAGCGATGGCCTGGTATTTCGGCCGGGCCATCTGGTCGTTCTTCTGGCGCACGGGATCGGGCGTCTCGCCCTTCGCGTAGCGCGCAGCGTTGCGGCCGATTGAGCGGTAGGTTTCAAGGTCGAGCACCGGCGCCTGCGGGAACAGCTCCAGGTTCTGAAGCGGGAACAGGTCTCGCTGGTGGATGACCGAAGTGCCCCGCGACTGGATGCCGATGGCGATGCCCGAACCGGCGAGCTTCGCACCGACATTGCCGGCGAAAGCGACGTCGGAGGTGTGCTTGACCCGGATGACGCGTCCCTTGCAGCCCTCTTCCTCGATGCCGGCGAGAATTTCGCGCAACACCTTGGCGTGGGGGATGCCAGTGATCGTCTGTTCCTTCAGCTTGTCGCCGAAGGCCGGGGCAAGAGCCACGACGACTTCGTTCGGCTCCGTACCCTGCTTGGCAGGGCCGACCTCACGCAGTGTCATCTTGGCGGCGGAGTTGTCGACCGGTGCAAAGGCGGAAACCGGAGTGCTTTTCGCACTCTTGTCTTCCGCCAGCTGCATCTGGGCCAGGACTTCCCGAACCGCGTCACGGACAGCTGCTTCTGTGATCTGTGCCATTTCTGTCTATCTCCTGACCGCGGCTTAGAGATCTTCAGGCCGAATGGCCTGACGGATCGTCTGCAACTGTTTCCAGCGCTCGCCTTCGGCCCGATATCCAGTGCCAGGGCCCTGGTAATCGTTCAGGTCATTGACGGCAGCGATCGGGTTGAAGTCGGTGTCGAAGATCGTCGAAGTGTGCAGGTAGTCACCCGCCACGCGCTGCTTCTGGATGGACAGAACGGAGTTCGCCACATCCGCAAAGCCTTGCTTGGCAAGAGCCTTGATCACATCGAGACCGGTGATGCCCCGCTTCAGGATGTCCTGCGCAGCCTTGGTGTCCCGCACCTTATCGCGCGGCGGCATGTCGTCGCTCGAATGGGCGTAGGTCGCGGCTTCGACTTCCTCGTCGGTGATCGTCGGCAGACCGAGTTCCGTAAAGACAGCCTGCATGGCGCGGGCGGCCTTGTTGCGGACTTCCACGATCTTCTCTTCCGAACTCGGGACAAGACCAGCATCGACCTTGAGGTCGCGCTGAATGATCAGCCAATCGTCAATGTCGTCGATGTCGACATTGGAACCGGCGAACATGTTGTCCTTGTTCGGCGTGGCCGAATAGCCAGAGGTGATGAAGTCGGTTCCCGGAAGGAACTGCATCAACAGGCGGGCCGTCCGACGCATGTCGGAATGCGAGAAGGTCTGGTCGTTGCCCGACGCGTTCTCGAGGTCGAGGCACGCCGTGACGAGGTTCTCACCGAGGACAGCACGGATACCACCCGGGACGCCGGCCGGAACGCCGATGCACGAGATGGAGCCGTTCTGCAGGCCCTGCACGCCGGCCGCCTTGGTCAGCATGATGCACTTGATCTCCAAGTACAGCATCGACTTGCCTTCGGCGTAACCCATCTGCACTTCCGAACCGGTACCGGAGGTGAAGCGCATCTTGATGCCGCGTGAGGCGTAGGCAGAGGCCAGGAAGCCCTTCGACCACGGCGTATCGTCGCCGTCGATGAACACCCGCTCCGTGCCGTAGACCGAGACCGTTTCCGCATAGGCGGTCAGACCGCGCATGCCGAGCTCGAGCTCGATCGATTCCTCCAGAGAGTCCTGCCAGAGGACGCCCGGACGGCCGACCTGACCACCGATCAGAAGCGCAAGCGCGTTGAACGGGCCATAGTTGAACACCGCGACGGTCGTCTCGATCTCGGCGAAGCCGTAGCAGGTCGCCTCGGCCGCGTCGGCCGCCATCAGGACGGGATTGTCCTGGGTGTTGGTCACGTGAGCCTGGTTCGCCGGGGTGCGACGGGCACGCATCTTCTGCACGCCCATCATCATCTCGACGACGTTAAGCTCGTCGATCACCGCTGCGATCTTGGCAGGCGTGAGACCCGAGAAGACGCGAACGACCTTCTCGCGCGGCACGTTGATGTCGACGATCATCCTGGCGATATCAACAGCCGACATCGCCATCATCTCTTCGGCGACCTTGGCGTTGATGCCATATTTGGCGATGAAGAGTTCGTTGAAGTCGAACTCGTCAACCGTGCGACCGTCCATTTCGACGATCACACCGTCTTTGACTTTGATGCTCGGCTTCGGATCGTTCGGGCTGCCCATGGCAATCATGCCGACTTCGGGCCATTCCGTCACATACCCGTCTTGGTTGACGGGCCGCTTCTCCAGAGCCTCAAATCTTTTATGCCTTTTGGCCATACTTTTATTCCTCGCTAAGGCTGGCTCTCGATCAGATGTACGGAGTTCCGTCCGTCTTCGGCTCCGAGCCAAGCGTTCCGAGGAGCTTCACGCCGATCTCGCGCGCCGTGACGACCGCCTGGCGGACCGCGCCGGCATCACCGCTGAAGAAGCCGATGACCTCGTTCGAGAAAGACGTGCCCTTGGCCGGCGAAGAAATGCCCAGAAGATCGACGTCTGCCGACTTCACAGCGGCATCGACCATCTCGACACCGATACCGGCAGGAGCACCGACGCAAAGACCGAAAGCGCGCCCGATCGGGGCACCGAAAGCCTTGTTGCAGGCGTAGCTGGCACGTGCGGTGTACTGCAGCTCAATGTGGCCGGCGTCATTTCCATAGACGTCGCCGAACGTGCGCTGCAGATCCTTAAGGGCAACCTCGATACCGCGACGGGCATCCGACACCTCTTCGGCACCGAGGATGATCAGGGAGCCGTGGCCCGCCCCGCCCTTGGTGTCACGAGCAAGCTCGATCGAGATGACTTCGGTGTTGGTGGCCTTCACGGCCTCGTCGACGGCGAGGATGTGCGGGCCGGCGCCCGTGCGTGAGCTCAGGATGCCGATCGAGCGGTACTTCGGGTCGTAGCCCAGCATTTCGTGGAGCTTCGGATCGAGGTTGGCGATCACGATGCCGATCGAATCGCCGACCGCAGTCCCGACGAATTCCGTCAGGCCGGGATGCTTGGTGGCGGGCTGCGACGCAGCCGGAGCAGCCGGAGCAGCACCGGCGTTGCCGCCGATCTTCTGCATCACCTGCTGCACCATCTGGTCGAGGAGTTTATCGTCCATGGCGTGTCATCCTTTAATGACTAGTGCGTACAGATCAGCTGGAGGCGCCCGGAAGCTTCGGCAGCAGCTTTTCCGTATCCATGTGCGGCCGCGGAATGACGTGGACCGAAACCACTTCACCGACGCGCTGTGCCGCAGCGGCACCGGCATCGGTGGCAGCCTTCACGGCGCCGACATCGCCACGGACCATGACGGTCACGAGACCAGAGCCGATCTTCTCCGTGCCAATCAGCGTGACGTTGGCCGCTTTGACCATCGCGTCGGCCGCCTCGACCATCGCGACAAGACCCTTCGTCTCCAGCAGGCCAAGGGCTTCACCCGGTGTATTTGCCATGTTGCTTCACTCCTCTGTGTTAGAAGCGCTGTGGTGAACCAGTCCCAGGGCAAGAAGACGTTGGCGCAATTCCTCAATGCCGGTGCCTTCAACCGCAGAGACGGGGTAGATGTCCCCACGCACCCCGGCATCGCGAAGCAGCCGTGAGGCATGAGCGATGTCGGCGTCGGGACGATCAATCTTTGTGACCAGGCCGATGACGGTCTGGGAAAACATCAGGAAGAACCCAGGCGGAAAGCTGGAGCGCGCGCGTGTGGCATCCTGGATCACCAGGAGCACTGCCGCGTCGTTCGCTGTCGTGATCAGATGGTTCCGGAACATCCCCATCTCGGAATATTCCCCGGGGGTGTCGATGCCCCAGCCGGCGTAGTCGACCATCTGGGTCTTGCGTGCCGCCTCGCCCGCACCCTCAAGAGCACGCAGCAGAGTCGTCTTGCCGAAGCCGACGGAGCCGAGCACCATGAAGCGCCGCTCGGAGGGAGTTTCCGCTGCAGCCATTGCCACCCCGCCCCGCCTCATGTCCGCGTGACCTTGGCCGGGAAGAAGGCAAGGACACTTTGGAGCCCACGATTGGCCGCCTCGACGGCGACCTCGACGCTATCCAGGCTGCCGCACACCACCAGCGTGCCACTGAAGCGGTCCAGGAAACCGATGGTGACATCAGCCGCCTTCATCGCCAGATCGCCAGCTATGATCGTGCCCTCGCCCGGCGTCACGGTTAGGATCCCGACCGCCTCCGCATCCTCCAGACCGACCCTTTGGCACAAAGCGGCGTCCGGATTTGCGATAATATGAGCAATCGTTACCTGCCGGCCAGGCACGTATTCTTGAATAATACGTGTCGATACTTCTTCCTGGTCGAACTGCGTCCGCGACATGCTTAGTTGTTCTTCCTTTTGAGACAGTCGCGGTTTTAGACGGCGGGGGTCACGCCTTCAATGCACGGACCGGCGAATGCACTCCACAAATCGGCTTTTGTTCCGCCTGATAGTGTACGAACTCAGCCGAAAAGTGCACAACCATAGCGGCTAATTGCATTGCCGCGCCCTCTTCCACCCCATAAGAAAGTACCAGCTAAGAAAGCCGGTTCTGCCGCATTCATAAGGGTTTGCGGTCGCCAGTTGTGTTGTGCGTGAGGGTACCGATTACGCCAGCAATGGCCTACGATACTCTCTGCTCCAAAAATACAACCAGAGATACGTGCCCGTTTTGCTATAGGCCGGACAATGCGCAGCGTGACCCGTGGAACCCGCGTCGCGCCCGGACAAGTGGGCCCATCTGGAGCGTCTATTGTGAAAGCTTTAGTTTATTACGGCTCTGGAAAGATCTCCTGGGAAGACAAACCCCTCCCGAAGATCGAGCACCCGGCCGACGTTATTGTCCGGATCAGCAAAACGACGCTTTGCGGCACGGATCTTGCGATTCTGCGCGGCGGTGTGCCCACCGTTCAGCCTGGCCGCACCATTGGCCATGAGGCCACCGGCTACATCACCGAGGTCGGCGCCGCTGTCCAGGATCTCAAGGTCGGTGATCATGTCATCATTCCCTGCAACACGTCCTGCGGGCGTTGCGAGCCGTGTCGCAGGGGGCTTCATTCGAGCTGCGAACGCGGCGGCTGGCTACTCGGCAACACGATCGACGGCGTGCAGGCCGAATATGCGCGCATTCCGCTTGCCGATTCGAGCCTCTTTCGCATTCCGGACGGCGTCGACGAAGAGGCCGCTTTGATGCTGGCCGACATTCTGCCGACCGGCCTCGAAGTCGGTGTCAAACGCGCGGAGGTGGGCCTCGGCGACGCGCTCGTCGTCATCGGTGCGGGGCCCGTCGGACTGGCGACCATCCTCGCCGCGGAATTCTACTCGCCGGCCCGGATCATCGCCATCGACCTGGACGACAATCGCCTGGCCAAGGCTCTCGAAATCGGCGCCACGGATATCATCAACAACAAAGACGGCAAGGCGCGCGAGAAGGTTATGGCGCTCACCGAAGGGCGCGGCGCGGACGCGGTCATCGAGGTGATCGGCAATCCGGCGACCTTCCAGCTGGCGCAGGAGATCCTCGCCGCCGGCGGCCGCATGGCCAATATCGGCATCTTCCACAAGAGCACCGAACTGCACAGCGAAACGCTTTGGACGCGCAACATCACTCTGCGCATGGGCGTCGTCGACAACAGCACGGTGCCGGTCCTTTTGAAGATGGTCCAGGCGGGAAGACTCGACCCGACGAGCCTCGTCTCTCACCACTTCCACATCAACCAGATCCTCGACGCCTACGAGATCTTCAAGAACGCGGCCGAGGAGCAGGCAATCAAGGTCGTCCTCTCCACCGATGCGGCCAAGAAAGCTGGCAGCGGCGTCTCCAACGACAACGAGTTCATTCGCCAGATCGTGGGGCGCGTCCTGGCCAGCCTCTGACATCCCTCGCCAACGGCCGCGATGCGGCACGGCTCAACGAAAACCGGCGCCCCACGCCTCGCAGAGGTAGTGCGGCCATGCTTGCGGAGTGTTCACCGGTGATTTTGGTTATCAATTGCGGCAGCTCGACGCTGAAATACCAGCTCTACACCACCGATCTCACGATCGTCACCGCCAAAGGTCTCGTCAGCAGGATCGGCGAAGAGGGCTCACGGCTGGAACATACCGCTCACGGAGAGAAACATGTCCGCGTGGTGCCAGTGCCGGACCATCACACGGCCTTCACGGCCATGATCGACCTCCTGCTCGACCCGGAGGTCGGGGTCATAGACGACATCAGCGATGTCACGGCGGTCGGCCACCGCGCTGTTCATGGCGCTGACACCTTCGTCAAATCCTCGGTGATCAATGACGAAGTCATCGCCAAGCTGGAAGAATGCGTCCCGCTCGCCCCGCTTCACAACCCGCCGAATCTCGTCGGCATCGTGGAGGCGCGCAGATTGCTGCCGGACGTACCGCAGGTGGTCGTCTTCGACACCGCCTTCCACCAGACCATGCCCGAATATGCGCATGTCTACGCCCTGCCATACGAGCTCTATAGCGAGCACCGGATTCGTCGCTACGGTTTCCACGGAACGTCGTGCCGCTTCGTCAATCAGATGGCGGCGGACATGCTCGGCAGACCCGTGGACGAGCTCAAAATGGTCATCTGCCATCTCGGCAACGGCGTCACGATCGACGCGATCGAGAACGGACGCTCGATCGATACAAGCATCGGCTTCGCCACATTTTCCGGGGTTATGATGGGCACGCGCTCTGGTGACGTCGATCCGGGGCTGATCTTCTATCTCAACAAGCAACTCGGCATGAGCCTCGATGATATCGAGGCCATGCTTTACAAACGGAGCGGTCTCCTCGGCGTCTCAGGCATTAGCAACGATATGCGAGAAGTTGAGGAACGCGCCGAGGGTGGCTGCGAACGTTGCGAGCTCGCGCTTGAGATGTTCGCCTACATGACGCGGAAATATATCGGGTCTTATGCAGCCGCCTTGGGCGGGCTCGATGCGTTGGTCTTCACCGCAGGCATCGGCGAGAACAGCCCCTCGATGCGAGCGCGGATCTGCGAGAAGCTCGGCTTCCTCGGCATTGCCATCGATAGCGACGCCAACGAGGCGCCGGGCGACGACGGGCGGATCAGCACCCGTGATTCCAGGACGGCGGCCATGGTCGTGCCGACCGACGAGGAAAAGATGATCGCCATCGACACACTTCGCCTGACCGAAAAGGCGAGAGCAGAAGCCGCGTGAGGCAGGAACGATGAACAGCCACGCCGACGACATCCTCGCCCGTGCAGTCAGCGTCTTCAACAAGACGCCGGCTCGGCAGGGTTACAAGGGCCGGGTTCATGTCGGGGTCGACCTCGGCACGGCCTATACCGTCCTCGTCGTTCTCGACGAGGACGGACAGCCGCTCGCCGGGCGCTATCAATTCGCGCAGATCGTGCGGGACGGCCTCGTGGTGGATTTCATCGGCGCCATGCAGATCCTTTCGCGCATGAAGGCGGAGGTTGAGGCGGATCTCGGCTTCGCGCTCGAGAGTGCGGCGACCTCCTACCCTCCTGGCGTTGCGCCGGCGGAGGTGAAGGCAACGCAGAATGTCGTCATCGGTGCAGGGCTCGAATGCGAGCATTTCGTCGATGAACCGACAGCGGCCAATGCCCTCCTGCAGATCAAGGACGGGGCGGTGGTCGACGTCGGCGGCGGCACGACGGGCGTTGCGATCTTCAAGGATGGCGAAGTCGTCTATACGGCCGACGAGGCGACTGGCGGGACCCAGTTCACGCTGGTGCTTTCAGGCGCTCTCGGCGTTTCTTTCGAGGAGGCGGAAGACATCAAAAAGGACCCAAAAAGGGCCCGTTCACTTTATCCGCTGGTCAGACCGGTTATGCAGAAGGTCGGTAGCATCGTCGCCCGCCACATCGCCCCGTACGACGTCAAGACCATCCATCTGGTGGGCGGCACCAGCGGGATGCCCGGCATGGCCGACATCGTGGCCGAGATGACCGGAATCCCGACGAAGCTGCCGTCTCACCCGATGTTCGTGACGCCGATTGGCATCGCCATGCATGATCGTGAAGACAAAACAGGCGCGCCGCCCCAGAAATAGGCGGCGCGAAGATCATTGCGCGTCCGGCACCGGCTCCTTCTCGCTTCGGCGGAACTGCGCCGGCGTCATGCCTGTCTCACGCTGGAACAGGCGATAGAAATTGGTGACGTTGGCATAGCCGACCTGCTCGGCGACCGCTTCGTTGGTCGTGTCGGTCGTCAAGAGCAGATCCTTGGCCGCCTCGATGCGCTTCTCGGTGAGAAACTGCTTGTAGCTGATGCCGACACATTCGCGAAAACGGTGCGCAAGGTGCGACGGGCTGAGATGCGCGACATTGGCGACAGCCGAGAGCGACATGTTTTCATCGGCATAGTTTTCGGAAATGAAGGCGATCGCACGCTTGACCGGATCTCTCTCCGGCGCACAGGGCGTGGCAGCCGACGTCACGTCCCGCGCGATCTCCGCATCGGAGGCGGACGAGGACGCACTCAATTCCGTGCAGATCTCACCGTGGAGCTTCCGCAACAATTCGCCAAGCTTCGCCGGACGGATCGGCTTCAGAAGATAGTCGAGCGCACCGATCTTGAGAGCGCGTTGCACATAGGCAAATTCATCATAAGCCGTGAGGAAGATGAGCCGCGTGCGCGGCAGCTCGGCCTTGATGATCGCCGCCGCTTCCAACCCGTCCACGCCAGGCATCTTGATGTCGATCAGAATAAGCTCAGGATGCTCGCGCCGCGCCAGCTCCACCGCCTCGGAGCCGTTCTTGGCCTCCCAGACATTGGCGAAGTCGAGCGCCTCCGCCGCCACGACGCGGCTGACCGTCGAGCGAATGATGGGCGTGTCGTCGGCCACCAAAAGGCCGGGCCGAACCGAGGACTCCTGCTGAAAAGCGCCTTGAAACATGGACGCAAAACGCTCAGTGCGTGCGAGCTCAAGCATTTTCGAGCTGCGCATAGTCGCCGAGTGGCCAGGAAAGCTCAATTCGGGTTCCCTCATTCAATCTGCTTGTTACTTTTAGATCGAAGTCGTTGCCGTACTCGCTGTCGAGCCGGGTGATAACGCTCTGCAGTCCGAGAGCCGCGCGGCTGCGCTCCGCCTGCTGCAAGACACAACGATCGTTGTTGAGCGCGGCGACCTGAGCCTCACTCATCCCCGCGCCGTTGTCATAAACCTCGATCAAGCCGCGATCGCCTACCCTCCGGGCCGAAACGCGCACACGCACCGGCCGCGAGAGCGCTTCCACCCCATGCACGATAGCGTTCTCGGCAAGCGGCTGCAGAACCATGCACGGGACCGGCCAATTGCGCAGGCTTTCGTCGAGATCGACTTCGATGCTCAGGTGGTCGCCGAAGCGAAGCTGGTGGAGGCGCAAGCAGCGTTCGATCATGTCGAATTCTTCGCTGAGCGGTACCGAAGTGGCGAGATTGCGCAGGCTGTAGCGGAGGATGTCGCTCAGCATATAAGCGACCTCCTCGGTCTTCACCGCCTTCTCCTCGAAAGCCGTGTAGCCAATGAGCGTCAAGGAATTGAACAGGAAATGCGGATTGACGCGCGCCTGCAACGCCCGCAACTGCGCATCCTGCAGCGCCTTTTCCGTGGCCGCCTTGGCTTTCACCTCTTTGAGGAGGCGCGCCTGGATCAGGTTCGTCTTGCCAATCTCGATGATGTGGCTCGCCGCCAGCATCAGCATCTCGACAGCGGAATCGAGGCGATCTCGATCGGCCGCCGGCATGGCATAGACGGCTTCCTCGAGTTCAGCCGGAGCAATGCCAATTGAACCGTTTCGGTCGAGCACGTTCTGGATCGTGCGCTCGCGTTCACTTTCGAGCATCACCTGGCCGCACAAGAGGCAGCCGAGATATTCGTCCTCGATGATGATCGGCGCGGCGACGTCGACGAGCCCGGCATGGCAGACATAGGTTGCCGGCCGGCCAGACCGGTAGGCGGCGAGGCCCCCGCAGGCATCGCATGCATGACAGCGCCGCAACCCTTCGGGGGTGGAACGCATCAAACGACACACAGGCTGGAAATTGCTTGTTTTGGTGACGGGAACCCCGTCGCGACCAACTGTCACCGCCGCCATATCCATGGCCTTGGCAAACGTGTCCTGGATCCTCTGCAACGTCGGGACGTCGACGAAGTCCTGGATCCGCCACTTATGAGTTGGGAAATGCTCTTCCATCAAGATGACCGACCTGCCCAACGCCGAAAGATGACAAGCAAGCGCAAGCGCTGCCCGCCGTGATTTTCGTCGCTGGATGCAGACCCCGACATCCCTCGTTGTACGCCGACAGCCCACACAGCCCGACGCACATCACCGGCAGGTCTCCTGGCTCGCGGCACCAAGCAAGGGCTACCTTCCCAGCACTTTCGCGCCAGTGGCACTCCCAGCCCTGCTCTCCGCTCACAGTTGCGGGGGCAGCTACGGTTTCGGCCCCTTTTTGGTAGGCCTCACCGTATTCCCTTTTCATCCTTGCACTCTCGCGCTCGGAAACCGGTAACGGGCTTTTACTGGCGCTAAGAGAGGCATATGTCAAGTCGGCAAGGCCGCTAACGCTTTCGTTACCCACCGGCAATAGGAGAAAATTCTATTTTCGGTTTATTTTTAGCGCGTGCAGGTTGCTTTTTGCCATAAAACGGCCATTCGAAGCTCCAATATTCGTAATATTTACATCGGAATTGGAGGGTAATACTTCGATGTATGACGATTTCTACAGGCGCCCGCGCCCCGATCCGGCCATAATGCCACATGTTGCCAGGTCTCGACACCCTCTTCGTCTGGCCTCAGAGGCATCACCCCACGGGACGAATAGCGCCTTTCAGTACAGGATTTTTGCAACAGAGGCGGACTGCCCGTGTCCCCTCCAGCAACCTCCTCTGGGTCGCCTCCTCCGGACACCCCTTCGAGCACGGAGGTGGCCGATGCCGTCAAAGCCTCGGCCCGAACTATAGAGCCTGACCATCCCCGTCGAAGAAATGGCAATGGGCGGGATCGAAGCTCAGCCAAACGCGCTCGCCCGTCGTCACATCGCTGATCCCAGCCGTCTCGACGGTCACGAGATCATCCTCGCCGATATTGGCATAGAGAAGCGTGTGGTTGCCGAAAGTCTCGACGACGACGATCTCGGCCGCAATACCTTCGGTCTTCTCGCGGCTGAACTTGATCTCATGCGGACGGATGCCGAGCACGACATCGTCCCGATCGATCGCCGCCGCCGGCGCTTCCGGAAAAGCCATTTCGACCCCGTTCGGGAGCTTGAGGCAAGGACTTCCCTCCGATGCTCCGGCGACGCGCACCGGCAGGAAGTTCATCTGCGGGCTGCCGATGAAGCTCGCCACGAAACGGGTCTTCGGCTTGCCATAGAGTTCGAGCGGCGTGCCCACCTGCTCGATGCGCCCCTCGTTCAACACCACGATGCGGTCGGCGAGCGTCATCGCCTCGGTCTGATCGTGCGTGACGTAGATCATCGTGGCGTCCATGTCGCGATGCAGGCGCGCGATCTCGATGCGCATCTGGGCGCGCAGAGCTGCGTCGAGGTTGGACAAAGGCTCGTCGAACAGGAAGACCTTCGGATCGCGCACGATCGCACGACCGATGGCGACACGCTGGCGCTGTCCGCCGGACAATTGCCGCGGCTTGCGCTGGAGAAGCTCCGACAGGCGCAGCATTTCTGCCGCTTCCGTGACCTGCCGCTTGATCTCCGACTTCTCGACCTTCGCCTGCTTCAGGCCGAAGCCCATATTCTCTTCAACGGTCAGATGCGGATAGAGCGCGTAGGACTGGAACACCATCGAGATGCCGCGCTTGGCAGGCGACAAATCTTTCACCGAACGCCCCTCGATCAGAAGGTCGCCGGAGGTGATCTCCTCCAGCCCCGCAATCAAGCGCAGGAGCGTCGACTTCCCGCATCCAGACGGTCCGACGAAGACGACGAATTCTCCGGGCTCGACACCGAGGTCGACACCGCGGATCACCTCCGCGGCCCCGAACTTCTTACGCACGCCTCGAAGTTCAACTTGCAGCTCTCGGGCCATGGCGGTCACCTCGTTCAAACGAATGCCGATGGTTTGATGACGGGGACGTTTTCGCCCGCCACAGGATTGAGACGGCGGCGCACCATGGCTGCCGCTCCGATGAGACCGGAATCGTTACCATGCTCGGTCGCCAAGATCCGGGCATCATCAACCAGATACGGCCAGGTGTTTGCCCGAAGGTGGCGACGGATACGGTCCAGCAGAAAGCCTCCGGCGAGCGAGATGCCCCCGCCGACGACGCAAAGCTCGATGGCGGTGAGATTGATCATCGTCCCGAATGCCTGGGCGATGTAGCGCCCCATCGTCTCGAATGCCGCGTCGGCTCGTGCATCGCCGGCCAGAGCGCGTTCGCGCAAAAGGCTCATGCTGAGATCTTCGGCCGCTTCTCCGGTCTCCGCGGCATAGGCGGCGATGACGGCCTTGCCACCCGCAAGATCCTCAAACGTACCGTGAAGACCATAGCGTTCATACGGATGACCCGGCTCCAAAACCATGGCGCCGAATTCCGGCGGCTTGCCATCACGGCCGCGCACGATGCGCCGATCGATGACGAGGGCGCCGCCAATGCCGGTGCCCACCGTGATGAGGGCAAAGCTCGAAACGCGCCTGCCGACACCGAACTCCAATTCGCCGAGCGTGGCAGAGATCGCGTCGTTGTCCGTCGCGGCGGGCACGTTCAGCCGCCTGGCGAGCTCAGCCGCAAGCGAGCCGCCCTGAAGAAGCGGAACATTTCCGGTGCCGTCGAGCGGCAGGCCGGTGGCGGGATCCGCATAGCCAGGCGCCGCGATCCCGATCGCTTCGGGCGCAGCTGAGACCGTACGCGCCAAGGCATCGAGGCTTTCGGCAGCCCCCTCCACGAGGGCTTCGAAGCTTGCCAGCGAAGGAAAGGGAAGTGCGCTCTTGGCGACGACGACGCCGTTGCCGTCGACGATGCCAAGCTTCACCGAGGATCCACCGACATCGACCGCAAAAAGGAATTCGGGCGTCAAACGGCCTCTCCGACCTTGATGCCGAGCCGCTGCGTCATGCCCGGATAAGGCATATCCTCCGGCACGAGCCCGCGTTCCGCGGCAAGATCGACTGCGAGCCACTGAAACGGCACGACGGCGCTCAAGGTATCGAGACCTTGCGTCGGCTCTTCCGACGCCGGCCAGACGATCCCCTCAGGCTCCTTGCCGGTGAGATCGAAGATGAAGCCGGTAAGGCCGTAATGCGCCATTGCCGCCACGACACGGCGTGCCAGATCGAGCTCGTCCGCGTTCGAAGCAAGCGCAATCGTCACGCTCTTCTTGGTGAGGCCGTGCAGACGGCCGTGGCTCGCCTCCTCGGTTTCGAGGCCAAAGGAGGGAATGCCGGCCATTTCCGCCACTTTCAACGAACCCTCCAGGGCAGAACCGTAATGCCGTCCCTGCCCCAGCACTGCGATCACATCGGCACCGGCGAGCTTCGGCGCCATGTTGGTCGACCAGATGCGCGCCGTCTCGATCAGCTGCGCATAACCGTCGACGAAACCACGCGCCGCTGTCGGCATCGTCTTGCCGCTCAGCGCCATGCCGATCAAGCGAAGCGCCAAAACGCTCGCCGTGTAGCCCTTGGTCTTCGGCCCGACGGTCTCGTCCTCGACCGGAAGCCAGACGAGCTTCACATCACAGGCGGCAAGCGGCGCATCTCGTCCGGCCGTCACCACGATGACATCCATGCCCTCTTTGCGGGCCTGTTTCGTCGCCGCGATCGTATCGCTGCTGTTGCCCGACTGGGACAAGACGATGGCAAGGCTCTTGGCGACGCGGCGCTCGCCGGCCTCGGCCAGGAAGGTCAGCGGGCTGCGCAGCGCAAGCTCGGCAGGGAGACCGGAAAAGCTGTCAGAGGCGGCAAGGAGCGCATTCATCGAACTGCCGGTGCCGATCAAAATGACGCGTTCAGGCTCCGATTCCGGGAGCGCCGCTTCGATCTGTGACGGCAAGTCGGACAGGACTTTCTCGACCGCCGCCGGTTGTTGGGCGATAAAGTCACTGATTTTCATGGTCATAACGCAGCCTGAGGATCCGTATCGAGGAAGTTGATTGACGTAATGGGTCCCTATTAATCAAAACGTTTTGGAAAACTCAACCATTTACAGCGAGACGGAGTGCGATGTCGCTTCAGGGCACAAACCTCGAACATGCGAGAAGACGCAATCGCCGCGTGGCGTTCGAAGCGGTTTTGAAACACGGCCCGCTGTCGCGCTCAGAGATCGCCCGGATGACGGGCCTCACCTCGCAGACCGCCTCCAACATAGCCGGGGAATTGATCGCACTCGGCCTCATCAAGGAGACCGGGCGTCGCCTCGGTCGCAAGGGCCAGCCAGCCACCGAATATGTGGTCGACGAGGAAGGCGCCTACACGATCGGCATCCACCTCGATCAGAACCAGCTGGTCGGCCTGCTCGTCGACGTTCTGGGGCACATCGTTGCACGCACCGCGCTTCCGATCGCCCGCCAAAATCCGGGCGAGGTCTTGCCTCTCGTGGAGCGGGCCGTCGACGGCCTGGTCAACGGAAACGACGAAATCCGGCGGCGCCTTCTCGGGCTCGGCGCGGTGATGCCGGGCTTTTTCGAGAGCGGCACCTTCGCATCACGCGGCCCCCTCACGATGGAAGGCTGGCTCGATTTTCCGCTCGCCCAGGAGCTTTCCGGACGTCTCAACCTGCCGGTTTTTGTGGATAACGACGCGACAGCCGCGGCGATCGGCGAAAGTCTCTACGGCTTCGGCCAGACCCATCCGACCTTCATTTACATCTATTTCGGCCTCGGTCTCGGCGGTGGCATCGTCATCGACGGGCGCCCCTTTACCGGCGTGCGGCAAAGAGCGGCGGAACTCGGCCATCTCATCGTCAATCCCGGCGGCAAGCCCTGCGCCTGCGGCAATCGGGGCTGTCTGGAGCGCTACGTCTCGCTGCACAGCGCCTACGAGGCGATCCTTCAAACCGAGAACGAATGGCAGGGCGCAAGCCCCGAGCTGCTCCTGAAAGCCTTTCAGACGGGCAATAACGCGCTCGCAAAGTGGCTCGACGACGCCGCCTACTATCTGCGCATCGCCGTCAACGGGCTTGAGAATCTCTTCGACCCGAGCGGCATCGTCGTGGGAGGCTTGCTTCCCGACCCGATCCTGACCGCCCTCGTCGAGAAGACTTTTCCACTGTTGCCGAGCTCCGCGGCGGATCCAGGGACCCGAGGCGCACGGCTCATCAAGGGCGACGTCCGCTTCGATACGCCAGCGGCAGGAGCTGCAGCTCTGCCGATGTCGCGCCTTCTGCATCCGCTTGCGAAGGAAGACGGGCCAGAGCTGGAGAATGCCGCAGGAGCCGGCCTTTTCGGAGCGCTTTGAGCGCCGAAGTGGGGCGCTGTGCGGGCTCGGAACGGGCGCTCGCACCTCACTCGAAAGAGTGCGCGCCGCCGTCCAAAGGGTGCACCCACTCAGGCCCTATCGGCAGATTTTTGCAGTGCAATAAGGGCGACAGGCCAGGCTAACGCCCGTTGACAGACAATTTTGCCCTTGATCTATTTAGCAAAACAATTTGAATTATTAATCCTCGCGGTTTCGATGTCGCTGGAACTGTCCGCAACTGAAATGGAGTCCAAGTGCATGAACATTTTACGCCTCAGTGCGGCCACCGCCTTGGTCGCATCATCGCTCGGCCTGGGCATGGCCGGCCCCGCCTCGGCGGAAACGACCATCAATGCTCTCTACATGTCGCAGGCCTCCTACAACGAGGCCGATGTCCGCAGCATGACAGAGGCCTTTGAGAAGGCGAACCCCGACGTCAAAGTCAATCTCGAGTTCGTCCCCTACGAAGGCCTGCGCGACAAGACCCTCCTCGCCAGCAGTTCCAGCCAGGGTTACGACGTTGTCCTCTTCGACGTGATCTGGACCGCGGAATATGCCAAGCGCGGCATCCTCGCCGATGAGACGGACAACATCTCCTCTGAGGTCAAAGACGAGATTTTCCCCGGCGCCTGGACGACCGTGGAATATAACGGCCACTATTACGGCATGCCGTGGACGAATAGCTCCAAGCTCTTCTTCTACAACAAGGAAATGGTCGAGAAGGCCGGTTTCGATCACGCTCCGCAGACCTGGAGCGAACTCGTCGAGCAGGCCAAGGCGATGAAGGAGCAGGGTATCGTCGAATACCCGATCGTGTGGAGCTGGGCGCAGGCGGAAGCCGTGATCTGCGACTACACCGTGCTTCTCGACGCCTTCGACGGCAAGTTCCTCGACAAGGACGGCGCTCCGGTCTTCCAGGAGGATGGCGGCCTTGAAGCGCTGAAGTTCATGGTCTCCACGCTCGACGACGGCATCACCAACCCGAATTCGACGGAATATCTCGAAGAGGATGTGCGCCGGGTGTTCTCGAGCGGCCAGGCTGCGTTCGCCCTCAACTGGCCTTATATGTACAACCTCGCCAACGATCCGAAGGAATCCGACATCAGCGGCAAGGTCGGCGTCATGGCACCGCTCGGCGTTAAGGACCGCACGGAAGCGTCCGGCGTGAACGGCTCCATGGGTCTCGGCGTCACCGCCAACAGCGACAAAGCCGACATCGCCTGGAAGTACGTCCAGCACATGTCCTCGCCGGAGATGCAGAACAGTCACGCAGAGCGCAGCCTGCCGATCTGGAAGGCTTCTTTCGAGAATTCCGAGGTCATCTCGGGTCGCGAGGATCTCATGAAGGCTGCAAGCAACGCTTTCACCGCGATGATCGCCCGTCCGACCCTGCCGAACTACCAGGAAGCGTCGAACATCCTGCAGGTGTCGATCCAGGAAGCCCTTCTCGGCGCCTCCTCCCCGGAAGACGCCCTCGGCTCGGCCGCCGATCAGCTTAAATCCCTGACCGACCAGTAAGGCCTTCCTTCGATGCGCTCATCCCTATCGTATCATTCCAGGCAGCGTCTGACTGCCTGGCTCATGATCGCGCCTCTCGCGGTCGGTGTCCTGATCATCGTCGGATGGCCGTTCCTCGACACGATATGGATGAGTTTCACCTCGGCACAGCTGACCCAGTACACAGGCGACTGGGTCGGCCTCGACAATTACATCCGCGCCTTCCGCTCGCCGCAAGTTCGCGGCGCGCTTGCGACGACAATCTTCTTCGTCGCCCTCACCGTTTCGCTGGAACTCGTTCTCGGCGTCTTGGTGGCTTTGCTGCTTGATCAGCCGCTTTACGGCAGGCGCTTCTTTCGCGCGCTCCTGATCCTCCCCTGGGCGCTGCCGACAGTGGTGAACGCCATGTCGTGGCGGCTGATCTACAATCCCGATTTCGGCGGTCTCAACGCGGTTCTGACGCAGATCGGCCTCCTCGATTCCTATCAGAGCTGGCTCGGCTCGCCCGCGACCGCGATCTACGCCATCGCCGTCGCCGACATCTGGAAGACGGTGCCGCTCGTGGCGATGATCACGCTCGCCGCCCTGCAAGGCGTACCGCGCGAACAGCTGGAAGCCGCGCATATCGATGGCGCCTCGCCATGGTCGCGCTTCAAGACCGTCACCATGCCAGCGATCGTCGGACCGTTGATGGTCGCGGCCGTCCTTCGAACCATCGAGGGCGTCAAGGTCTTCGATATCGTCTGGGTGATGACGCGGGGTGGCCCCGCCAACAGCACCAAGACCATGAGCATTCAGGTCTACCAGGAAGCCTTTTCGAATTTCCGGGCCGGATCCGGCGCCTCGCAAGGCCTGTTGATCGTGCTCGTCAGCCTCATCCTCATCAACGTCTACGTGGCGCTCCTGCGCCGCCAGGGGGCACAATGAAACAACCTCTTGCCCTCCGCATCGTCCTGCATGCTCTGGCGATCCTCGTCGCCGTCATCATCCTGGCGCCGATCCTCTGGCTCCTCCTCGTCAGCGTCAGCACGACGACGCATCTGACGACCCTCCCCTTCGAGTGGCTTCCCGAGAAGCTGAATTTCGACAATTACGCCAAGCTCACGACGCTCGAGCCCAACAGCCGCGGCGAGATGTTCCTCTACGCCATGCGCAATACGGCGCTCGTCGCTTTCGGCGCGACAGCGATCGCGCTTTGCGCGGCGGTCCCCGCGGCCTGGTCCTTCTCCCGCTCCAAGGGCGGGCAGAGCAACCTTCTCTATGTCGTCGTCGCGACCTACATGCTGCCGCCGGTCGCCCTCATCGTTCCGCTCTTCGCCTTTTTGAACGGGCTCGGCCTCTTGAACACCAAGACCGGGCTGATGCTGGTCGACTGTTCCATCGTCCTGCCCTTCACCACCTGGCTTCTGAAGAGCAATTTCGACAACATCTCGCATGAGATCGAAGAAGCCGCCTTCGTCGACGGGGCCAGCATGCTGACGGTGCTGCGCAGCGTCACACTGCCGATGGCAAAGCCGGCGCTTGCGACCGTCGTGCTCTTCTCCATCCTCCTCGTCTGGGACGAATTCTTCTACGCCTTCATCCTGACCAACGACGACCGCAGCCAGACGCTCACCGTGGCGATCGCCAATCTCGCCAGCGGCCGCGTCTCCGATTACGGCCTGCTCGCAACCGCCGGAATTCTGACGGCGCTGCCGCCGCTCATCATCGGCATTCTCCTGCAGCGCGCGCTCGTCTCCGGCCTGGCACAAGGGGGCGTGAAGGGCTGAGGTCGGCGATCTTCAGGGGACGCATTCCTCCTTTGCGTCCCCCGTCTCTCCCACGCGCCTGAAACTCAGGCCTTGCGTTCGCCCGGCGCCGCGCCACAGTGAGGGTAAGAACGGAGACAGCGACATGGGCGACTTCAGCATCGGGGCAAAAGACCTCCTTCTCGTCATCGACGTCCAGAACGATTTCTGCCCGGGGGGCGCACTTGCCGTGCCCGATGGCGACGCGGTCGTGCCGGTCATCAACGCGCTGATGCCGCGTTTTCAGCATGTGGTGCTGACCCAGGACTGGCATCCGGCCGGGCACCAGTCTTTCGCCAGCGCGCATCCCGGCAGCGATCCCTTCCAGACTTTTTCTGCCGAATACGGCGAACAGGTTCTGTGGCCTGAACATTGCGTGCAGGGAAGCGCCGGCGCGGCATTCCACCCCAAGCTCGATACGGTGCCGGCCGAGCTCATCCTGCGCAAAGGCTTTCGCCCCGGAATCGATTCCTATTCCGCCTTCTACGAGAACGACCGGACGACGGAGACTGGTCTTGCGGGCTATCTGCGCGAGCGCGGCTTCGCCCGTCTGTTTCTCACAGGTCTCGCCACCGATTTCTGCGTCGCCTGGTCGGCGCTCGATGCCCGCCGGGAAGGCTTTAAGGCCGTGCTCGTGGAAGATGCGTGCCGGGCGATCGATCTCGATGGTTCACTTGACAAGGCGCGCGCCGAAATGGCTGCGGCCGGTGTGAGCTTCGTCACCTCGCAGGCGATCTAGCCCCCAACGCGGCGGCAGGCCTGTCGTCGCCGTTCAGTCGTCGCCGTCCAGAAAATCGGAGAAACGCACCGGTCGGTCAACCACCTCCCGCAGCGCGAAGGAGGAGTTCAACCGCGCGACATGCGGGAAGGCCGATAGCACCGTCTTGTGAAGTCGCTCGAAATCCTGGAGATCACGCGCCGCGACACGCAGAAGATAATCGTACTCCCCCGACATCAGAAAACAGAACAGCACGTTCGGGCAGCGCCGCGCCGCTGCTTCGAACTCCGACAGATGCCGTTCGCTCTGGCCGGAAAGCGCGATGTTGACGAGAACCGTCACGGGCCGCCCGAGATGGCGGTGCGACAGGCGGGCATGGTAGCCCCTGATGGCGCCCTCTTTCTCCAGACGGTCAAGACGCCGCGAGCATGCGGAGGGCGACAGCCCGACGCGCTCCGCCAGCGCCGTGTTGGAGAGCCGCCCCTCCCGCTCCAGCGCCCGCATGATGGCAAGATCAAAATGATCAACCTCGTACATGTGTGGATGATTGCGCAGATTGAGCCTTTTCTGCAAGATATTTGCGTCGTGGGCGGATGGCCTGCCCCTTTCTGCAAGGACATTGCGCATCTGCTGCGCTTTCTTTTCCTTTCCACCAAGAGGAGAGAACAATGCGTGTTGGATGTCCCAAGGAAATCAAGAACCACGAATATCGCGTCGGCCTGACGCCGGCGGCGGCGCGCGAATACGTGGCGCATGGCCATCAGGTGATGATCGAAAGCGGCGCCGGCGCCGGCATCGATGCATCCGATGAAGATTATGCGGCGGTCGGAGCGGCGATTGCAGCAACGGCCGAAGAGGTTTTCTCAGCAGCCGAGATGATCGTGAAGGTGAAGGAGCCACAGCCCAGCGAGTGGGCGCGGCTTAAGGAAGGTCAGATCCTCTACACCTACCTGCACCTTGCTCCGGATCCGAAGCAGACCGAAGGGCTCATCGCCTCCGGCGTCACCGGCGTCGCCTACGAGACGGTGACCGACGCCCATGGCGGATTGCCGCTTCTTGCGCCGATGTCGGAGGTCGCCGGTCGCCTCTCCGTCCAGGCCGGCGCTCGCGCGCTCGAGAAAGCCTGCGGCGGGCGGGGCGTGCTTCTCGGGGGCGTCGCGGGCGTTGCCTCCGGGCGCGTCGCCATCATCGGCGGTGGCGTCGTCGGCAAGCAGGCCGCGAAGATGGCTCTCGGTCTTGGGGCCGACGTCACCATTCTCGACCGCTCCATCCCGCGCCTGCGCGAGCTCGACGACCTCTTCGAGGGCCGGGTGAAGACCGCCTTCTCCACACCGACGGCCGTCGAAGAGGCCGTTTTCGCCGCGGATCTCGTCATCGGTGCCGTCCTCATTCCGGGCGCGACGACGCCGAAACTCGTCACACGCGAGATGCTGTCGGGCATGAAGAAGGGAGCGGTGCTCGTCGACGTCGCCATCGACCAGGGCGGCTGTTTCGAGACCTCGCACGCCACCACCCATGCGGAGCCGACCTTCGAGGTGGAAGGGATCGTGCATTACTGCGTCGCCAACATGCCGGGCGCCGTTCCGATCACCTCGACCAATGCCTTGAACAACGCCACCCTGCCCTTCGGCCTGGCGCTTGCCGACCGCGGCCTTGCGGCATTGACCGCCGATCCGCATCTTCTCGCCGGCCTCAACGTGCATCGCGGCAAGGTCACCAATCGGGCCGTTGCGGAAGCACTCGGCAAGCCGTTCGTGGATGCGGTTGAAGCTCTGAATGCCTGACGCCTCGCGGGCGGCAGACCTCCACACAGACGGGGCCTCTTTCGACGGCCTGACGAACATCTGAAAACCAGGCGGGCGCAACCCAACCTATTTTTGCGCCCGCAATCGCCTCTGCCCTCGGCGATCCGCCCCCAAGACACGACGCCGGCTTACACCGTCCCTGCGTGACATCGCCCCGGCATGCCCGGGGGCGCTTCGCCCGAAAGCGCGCCGCCTCTCCCAAGGCAGGCAGAGCGCCGCGCCCAGACAGCGAAAGCACGACGCAGCCCCCCACCCCAGGCAGCCAGCAACGGCCGCCGACGTGTTGGGATCCCGGCTCTCATGCCGATTGCACCATCCCTCAAGCACATGACGAGCACAGCGAGGTCGTAAGCTGCCGAAACACATCTTGCTGGCGCAGAGCTAGGAATTTGATCTTATAGATTCGGCTGCCCCGCGCCTCGCGAGACGGGCTGGCAACAGACCGAAAAGAAAGAAGAGATCATGCCCCGCCACCGCTCCAAGATATGCGAGGCCGGCATTTCTGTGCCTGATGCAAAGGCATCAAATTTATCCGTTCTCGCCGCCCGACCGGGGCCTGACCTTACGTCGCTCTCATCCAGGCGGCTGGCATGAGCAAGAGAGAGGCGGCAGGCCGCTCGCGAGAGACCATCGGCAACGCGATTCTTCCTCTCCTGACCCGGTTGCGGCGCGGGACGGCGCTGGACATCGCGGATGAAGCCGCCCTGACGGAGCTCTTCAGTGGAAGCATCCGTCAGATGGAAGGCCATATCGATCTCATCTCGCAGGGCGACAGGCCGGGTCGGGTGCAGCTCATCCTTTCGGGTTTCGCCTGCCGCTACAAGATCCTGCCCAACGGTCGCCGACAGATCATGGCCTACCTGCTGCCCGGAGATTTCTGCGACCTCAATGTCGCCATCCTCGGGCAGATGGACCACAACATTTCGACACTCACGCCGTGCGCTGTCACCCAGGCGCCAGGCGGCGCTCTGGAGGAGCTCATCGCCACGCGGAGCCGCATAGCCCGCGCCTTGTGGTGGGCGAGCCTCGTGGAGGAATCGGTGCTGCGCGAATGGCTGGTCAATGTCGGCCAGCGCCCGGCACATCAGCGCGTGGCCAATCTTTTGTGCGAATTGGCCTGGCGGTTGCGGGCGGCCGGGCTTGAGCAGCCCGATGGTTTCGATTTTCCGATTACGCAGCAGGACCTAGGGCACGCTCTCGGTCTCTCTGCGGTTCATATCAACCGGGTCGTACAGGATCTGCGCGCGACCGGGCTTATCCGGCTCCAGGGCGGACGATTGGCGCTGTTGAAGCCGGACGCCCTTGCCGAGATGGCCATGTTCGACCCGGTTTATCTGCATCTCGGCGCGGAGGCCCATCTGCGCTGAGCAACGCCAAATCAACGGTGACGGCCTCTCCCAAGGTGTCGGATCCCTCCGAAAATATCTTCTAGTGCGGGCTCGGGCGCGGCCGGCTCATCTTGACGGTAATGCGCGCGCTCACGGCAGCTTCCGACAGCGCGCTGGCGATATCGTCGGCGCTCAGACCGCTGTGCGGCCAGATGCGGTCGATCCGCTCTGCCTGCCTGCCGGTATCGACGCAAATGCCGCTTTCGATCGCCTCGGCGACCACCCGGCGGATTTCCTCGAACACGGCGCTTCGGGCCGGATTGTAGGCGTCATCCAGCATCTTTCCTGAACCTTTTCACATTCCTGCAGGCGGCCCCGACAGCCCCGGCAGACGCCGAAGAATTCCGCGATCGTGCCCGGGACGGCACTAAAGCAGGTTAGTGCGTGGCCGCGAACGCCGAATATCCAGGCGACAATGGCGAGAAAGCGGTGACGAGAAAAATCACCAGGGGCGGCCGTCCCCCACCGTGTCGAAGGGGTGACCGCAGACAGGGATGACGGCGCTCGACGGGACATCGAGCACAGCGGGCGGAGCGGCCACATCTCAAAACGCGCCTCAGGACACTCTCCTGCAACCCGTCGTCGCAGGCGAAAAATCGGGTCGCGCTCGCCGAACCGCTTTTGCGGTTCCGCAAGGTCTCGCCACCCCGGCCGCAACGACCTCCGCGTGCATCGCTTTTTTCGCCGCAAATTGGCATTGCTCTTAATTGAACTCTTATGCTTACCATTAATCCTTCGTTAGGGATTTTCCTGACGCCGGTCAGGCGAATCCCCAGAGCGTTGAGTATGGGGGATTACGAAGATGGCTGACGACTACACGGTCTTTATCGGAGACCAGGGTTACGCAAGCATTCAAGACGCAATAAACGGCGCCTCCGACGGTGATACGATCATCGTTCATGGAGGGTCCTATGACGTTAACCTTAGAATAGACAGGCCAATTTCACTGACAACTGCTGATGATGGCCCGGTAATACTGCGCGCTGCGTCTGATAACGCGATTACTGTCGCGGACGATGTATCCGGAACGGTCGCAATTGAAGGGTTTGAGATCGAAGGCCAGGGGACTGCGGTCCGCGGCATCCTCTTTAAGGACGCCTTAGATGGCGACAGCGATCTCGATCTTCAGATCAGCAACGTCGACATTTCCGGCTTCAAGGCAAACGGTGTTTTTGTCGACGGCGGAGGCGAGAAGCTGAATGTCGAAATCTCCGATTCGAACTTCTTCGACAATGGGACCAGCGAAGGCGGGCACGGCGATGTAGTTCTGTTTGAGTTCACGGGCAACGCGAGCCTGACAGATGTCGAAATCAGAGCGACCGATGGCCATAACACTGGAGGGGCGAACGCCATCCAGATCGCCGGCTTCGATGACACCAAATATCCGGATGGGAGCGAGCACAACGTCGGCCATCCAATCGGCGACGTTGCTTTTTCGAATGTGATCGTGACCGGCGCGTTCGAGAAAGCGCAAATCATGATCCAGGGCTACAATGACGTGTCCGGCCTCTCCATGTCGGACGTCACGCTCAATGGTTCTTCAGGGTGGGGACCATTACTGTTCATTGACCCGATGGGGGACGCGGGCTCGGGCGGCCCTGGTACCATTACAGGCGCGCCGGAGATGGCAATCCTCGACCTTTCCGGCGTCACGATCAACAACAAGGAAGGCGCCGATTCCGATGCGTTCGTAAGAGGCACTCAATCGAACGATTCGCAGACGGGCACTGAGGGCAACGATGTTCTCAATGCGCCGGATGAAGATGACAACCACACTGATTATGCTGGCGATGACACGCTGAGCGGTTTTGGTGGTGACGACACGCTCACCGGAGGCGGAGGCGATGACAAACTCCTCGGCGGCTCAGGCAACGACGTGGCCCTCTTCGGCGGTGACCGAGAGGATTATACGATTACCCAGAACAAAAACGGCAGCTACACGGTAACCGATACGAATACTAACGATGGTGACGACGGGACCGACACGCTGACAGGGATCGAAGGCCTTCAGTTCGGCAATGACGCGATTATCTACCAGATCGACGCGAACAGCCCGGATTACGCTAAGAGCAAGACGATCTTCAAAGAGACATTCGAAGACGGAAAGGCTTCGGACAGCTTCGTAGAAGACCCGGCCAATCCTTATGGCCATACAACGCTCGTGATCCAGAACGGCAACACCTATGCCGTTATGACGGAAGATACGATCAATGAAACCGGTCCCTTCACCAGGCTCGGCGGCTACAGCAGCGACTTCGGAGACGGCTACTCGGTCTCCGCAAAAATCTATCTCGACACTGAATGGGCTGAAGGCGACGGGTTTGACGTGTCCGTCGCGGCCAATGGCAAGGACGGTTCGCACCAGCGCGATTTCATCTTCCACGTCACGCAGGATGAGGACACGGATAAGCTTCTCGTCGGCGCGGACAACAACTCGAGCTTTGAGCCGAAAGACAACCTCGAGCTGTACAACCACGCCACGATCGGCACGTCAGGCTGGTACACATTCGACTGGAACTTCTACGAGAACGACGCCGGTAACCTCGAAGTCGCGATGAACGTCTACGATGACGACGGCGATTTCGTCTTCTCCGAAGTTCGAAGCTCAGATCAGGATTCGATCGACACAGAGGTGGGCGGCAATCGCTATTTCTGGTTCACCGATATTTCTGTCAACGGTGGAATCCAAGTCGATGATGTCACAATGACTGTGCCGACGACTGGGGGAGGCACTGGCGGCGGCGGTGGCGATGATGGCGACATCGGCGGCGGCACCACCGGCGGCGAGGAGGACGACACGCTCGCAGGCACCGACGGCGCAGACACCATGTCCGGTGGCGGCGGCAACGATGAGATCGAAGGCGGGGGCGGCAACGACACGCTGTTCTCCGGCGAAGGCAACGACACGGTCGATGGCGGCGACGGCAACGATCTGGTCTTCGGCGGCGCGGGCGACGACGTCGTCACCGGCGGGGCCGGCAACGATCAGGCCTTCGGCGGCACCGGCAACGACAACATCGACGGCGGCGCAGGCGACGATTTCCTCGGCGGCGGCGAAGGCAACGACACGATCATCGGCGGGAGCGGCAATGACGCCCTCTACGGCGGCCGACCCGGCCTTGGAGGCAATACCAATGACGCCTTCTATGCCGGCGACGGTGACGACACGGGCTATGCCGGCGACGGCGATGATATCGCTGCCGGCGGCGACGGGGCCGACGAAATCGGCGGCGGCATCGGCAACGATACGGTCGGCGGCGGCAACGGCAACGACCTCCTCTACGGGGGTGCCGGCAACGACGTGCTCTATGGCGGCAACGATGCCGACACGATCTATGGCGGCAGCGGCAACGACCAGATCTATTTCGGCGACAATGACGGCGCGGCGGACATCTATGCCTCCGTCGCCGACAACGGCACCGATGTGGTCTTCGGCTTCGAGAACGGCACCGACCATCTCGACGTTCGGGCGAACGGCTTCACCTCGTTTGCCGAGCTGACGATCGGCGAAGATGCCGGCGGCAATGCCACGATCGATCTCGGCGGCGGCAATATCCTGACGCTCAACGGCGTCGCAGCCTCCGAGCTCGATGCCTCCGACTTCCTCTTCTGAGGCTTTTTAAGATCGTTGGGGGCGGCCGCGCGCCGCCCCAATCCCCCGGCCGGTCGCCCAAAGCGGCCGGCCTTTTTGCGTCCGGCCCGCCGTCCCGGCCGACAATCCAAAAATGGACGGTCAGAAGACGAAACTCTCTTCGCTCAACATGGCACGCGTCACATCCTCGAGCGTCAGGCTCGCATCGGGCGCGAGCGTAATCACGAGCCCCGCCGCCGTATCGGCGAAAGTGAGCTCAGAGAAACTCCCGGCATAGACGGAGACGTCGACGACATCGGCGCCAACCTCAAATCCATCGATGGCATCGTGGCCGTTGCCGGAGACAGCGGCATAGACATCGCGGTCGCCATCGGCGCCGAAGATGAAGACGTCGTCGCCGCCGGAGCCATAGACGAGGTCGCGCCCGGCGCCCACCGTCACGGTGTCGTTGCCGGCACCGCCGAAGAGCGTGTCATCGCCCGCGCCGCCGTCAATGATATCGTTACCGCCGCCGGCGCCGATCTCGTCGTTGCCGGTCTGCCCGTAGAGGCTGTCATGGCCGCCCCCGCCCCAGATCACGTCGTGGCCGTCGCCGCCGTCGATGCGATCGCTGCCCGGCACGGCTCCGCCAAAAATCGTGTCGTTGCCGGCGTTGCCATTGACGATGTCGCTGCCGACGCCGGAGCCTATGAAATCGTTGCCGGCGCCTCCATCGACGCGGTCGTCACCGCCGCCGGAGAAAAGCCTGTCGTCGCCGTCGCCACCATAAAGCGTGTCGTTGCTGGCGCCGCGCCCGCCGAAGACAAGATCGTCGCCGGAGAAGCCGGAGAGAATGTCCGATCCGCCGCCCCCGAAGAGCGTGTTGTCGAGGCCGTTGCCGTTGATCACCTCGTTGCCGGCCCCGCCGGCGGCATTCTCGATCTCGGCACCATAAGCGACCGCGAGATTGTTGCTCATACCGCCGATCGACGACCAGGCGCCTTCGCGCAGATCGATGACGGCGTTGTCGGCAAAACTCGAGACATTCAACGTATCGATGCCACCGCCGTCCCAGATCGTCACGATCGGCTCGGGATTGAGGGTGAAGTCGAAGGCGGCATCATAGGAACCGAGGCCCGAGGCGCCGAAGCCATAGGTCGTATCTCCGGCGCGTGTGGAATAGTCCGCGCCGTAGAGGTCTTGAATGGCGAGGATGTCGTAGAGCATCGGCGTCTGGGCGTAATGCATGAGCCCATCGGCGCCGACATGGTTGGTGCCGCTGCCGTCCTCGTCGGCATCGAAATAGGACATGATGGTGAAGCGGCGCGTGTCTTCAGCGAACTCGGCGGCACCGGCATAGGTGACGGCGCCGCGGGCCGCATCATAGGTGCCGGGATGGCTCAACCCCAGCGAATGGCCGATCTCGTGGAGATAGGTGAGGAAACCATATTTGCCGTAGGCGATGTCGCTGTCGTCGTTGAGGCTGCTCCAAAAGCTGTTCAGCCAGACATCCGCGCTGATGAAGGAATCATGGCCGGAGCCGAGGCCGTCATAGCGAAAACTGTAGGACGTGTAGGTGCCGTTGCCGGACGTGGTCGAACTCTCGCCGATCGAGATGCCGCCCCCCGACGCGGTGCGCACGATATCGGGGGCGATGACATCGTCCCAGAGCGCAAAGGCCTGGTCGGCCATTGCCGCCTTGTAGGCGGAGAGCGGCTGGAAACCCGCAGCTTCGCCGCTTCCCGATGCGGAGGAAAGGATGCTGTAGGTGATGGTGTCACCGGCCCAGGAGATCGGGCTCGGTGAGGCTTCGTGCGTCCACGAGGTCTGAAGCTGGTCGATAATGGTGGCGGTGCTGGTCGCTGATGCGACGCCTCCGCCCGTCCCGTTGCCTGCCTTTTCTGCCGTCGCGGCGAAACCGATCTCGTCGCTTGAAAAGAACATCGCGGCTCCCTCGCCAGTTGCGAGGGTTGCCTAACGGCCGGGGCTTGAGTGGAGCTTGAGCAGAAAGTTTGGATTTGAACGACTAAAAAGTGCAGCGCAAAATCAGTGCGCTCAATCGGGATCACTGCGTTCGGATACGCGCCTCGTCGGCCGGCAATCGGAAGCTTTCAGGAGCTGACGCGGGAGCAAAATTTTCAGAAATTCGAAGAAGTTGCCGGTCTACGACTTCAAGCCCATTGCGAAAGCCCTCCGTCTCGGCAAGCATTGGTCGGAAGCGGTTAACGCTTTGAGCCAGAACAAGGCCAGGAGGGGAATATGAGGACCAGAAGCAAAGTCATCGCGGCTTTGAGCATCGTCTTGATGACCGGCAGCAGCATGGCCGCCGCCGAACAAGTCACCGTCACATCATGGGGCGGCGCCTATCAGGACGCGCAGCGCGAAGTGTATTTCAAACCCTTCGAAGAGCAGACCGGCATCGACCTCGTCGAGGAAAGCTGGGACGGCGGCATCGGCGTGCTCCGCGCGCAGGTTGAAGGCGGCAACGCCACCTGGGACGTGGTGCAGGTGGAATCGGAAGAGCTGCAGCTCGGCTGCGATGAAGGCCTCTTCGAAGAGCTCGACTGGGACAAGATCGGCGGCAAGGATCGCTATATTGAAGCCGCCGTCAGCCCCTGCGGCGTGGGTGCGATCGTCTACAATTTCGTCCTCGGCTACGACAAGGACAAGATCTCGGATGCACCCGCCGGCTGGGAAGATTTCTTCGATCTCGACAAATATCCGGGCAAGCGCGCACTGCGGAACGGGCCGAAAACCAATCTCGAGATCGCGCTGATGGCCGACGGCGTGCCGCCTGCGGAAGTCTATGACGTGCTTGCCACAGACGAGGGCGTTGAGCGGGCATTCAAGAAGCTCGACACGATCAAATCGGATCTCGTCTTCTGGGAGGCGGGTGCGCAGCCACCGCAGCTTCTCGCCTCCGGCGAAGTCGCCCTCACCTCGATCTACAACGGCCGCGTCGACGCCGCCAACAAGGCGGATGGGCGCAATTTCGGCATCGTCTGGAACGAGAGCCTCTATACGCTCGATTCCTGGGTCATCCTCGCCGGCTCCAAGAACCTCGACGCCGCCTACAAATATCTCGACTTCGTCGGAGAGGCGGAAAATCAGGCCAAGCTGCCGATGAAGATCGCGTACGGCGTCACCAATCCCGATGCGAGCGCCATGATCGAGCCGGAGCGCCTCAAGGAGCTGCCGACGGCGGACGAGAACATGAAGAATGCGCTCAAGATCTCGGATACCTTCTGGCTCGACAATATCGATCGGCTGACCGAGCGCTGGAGCCGCTGGGCCTCTACGAATTAGCGGTCCGATGGCCGAGACAATGCTCGCGGGGCCGCGTCAAACGCGGTCCCTGAAGCGGGATCTGGCGCGCGCCGAACGCAAGCGCAAGCGCAACGCCTTCCTGCTCGTCCTGCCTCTCATCGTCTTCGTCCTCATCTTCTTCGTCGCGCCGATCGCCGGCATGCTGGAGCGGAGCGTCGTCGATACGGACCTCATGGAGACCTGGCCGAAGACGGCCGAGGCCGTGCGGACCTATGATTGGGAGAAAGACGCCGTGCCCGACGAGGCGGTCTTTTCGGCGCTCGCGCAGGACCTCATCCGCTCCTACGACGACCGCACCGCCGCAGCGGTCGCCAGGCGTCTCAATTACGATATTTCGGGCGGGCGTTCGCTCGTCATGGGAACGGCGCGAAAGATCGCGCGCCTCGATCAACCTCCCGCCTCCTGGCGCGATACACTCATCGAGACAGAGCCGGATTGGGGCCGCGCCGAAACCTGGGCCGCCGTGCGCCGTGCGGCAGGGCCTCTCACCGATTTCTTCCTCCTGCAGACGATCGACCACCAGCGCGATATCGACGGCTCGATCGTGCCGGTGCCGACGGAGCGCGCCGTCTATCTGCAGATCTATGCGCGCACATTCGCCATCGCACTCACCGTCACGCTTCTATGCCTCATGATCGGCTTTCCGATCGCCTTCCTCCTGGCAGGGCTGCGGGAGAACCTCGCCAACCTTTTGATGATCCTGGTCCTTTTGCCGTTCTGGACGCCGCTTCTCGTGCGCACTGCGGCATGGGTCGTGGTCCTGCAGGAGCATGGCCTCGTCAACCAGATGCTGCAATTCCTGCATCTGACGAACGGGCCGATCCGCCTCGTCTACAACCGTTCCGGCGTCATCATCTCCATGACCCATGTGCTTCTGCCGTTCATGATCCTGCCGCTCTACGCGGTGATGCGCACCGTGCCGAAAGATTACATGCGTGCCGCCCACTCGCTCGGCGCACCGCCCTTCACTGCCTTCCGCCGCGTCTACATTCCGCAGGTGATGCCCGGGATCGCCGCCGGCTCGATCCTCGTCTTCATCATCGCGCTCGGCTATTACATCACACCGGCGCTCGTGGGCGGGGCTGCCGACCAGATGATCTCCTACTACATCGCCTTCTACACCACCGACACGGTGAACTGGGGGCTCGCCGCGGCGCTCGGCACCGGCCTCTTCGCCGCGACGCTCATCCTTTATGCGATCTACAGCCGTCTCGTCGGCGGCGTTCGGGGGGTGATGTGAGCGGCGCTGTCACTGGCACGGAAAAGGCGTGGCGTGTCGTCCTTTACGTGGTGGCGATCGGCGGCTTCTTCTTTCTCGTCGCGCCGATCCTCGCCATCGTGCCTCTTTCCTTCAACGACGGCCAGTTCCTCACCTACCCGCTGCGCGGCATCTCCCTGCGGTGGTATGAGGATTTCTTCTTCTCCGGCACGTGGATGTCGTCGATCCGCAACAGCCTGATCATCGGTGTCGTCGCCGCCACGATCGCCACCTTTCTCGGCACGCTTGCGGCCGCCGGGCTCTGGCTTGCGGATTTCCCGGGCAAGCGCTTTATCAGTGCCTTTCTGCTCGCTCCGATGATCGTGCCGATGGTGATATACGCGGTCGGGCTCTACTTCTATTTCGCGCCCTTCGATCTGACGGCGACCTTCACCGGCCTCATCCTGGCTCATGCCGTTCTCGGCACGCCTTTCGTCGTCATCACGGTCACCGCCACGCTTTCCGGCTTCGACCGTACGCTCATCCGTGCCGGCCTCAGCCTTGGGGCTTCGCCAATCCGCGTGGCCCGAAGCGTCGTCTTTCCGCTGATTGCGCCCGGCGTCATCTTCGGCGGGCTCTTCGCCTTCTCCGTGTCGCTCGAAGAGGTCATCACCGTGCTCTTCATCGGCGGGCCCAACCAACGGACCCTGCCGCGAGAGATGTTCTCCGGCATCCGCGAAAACATCTCGCCGACGATCGCGGCGGCCGCCACGATCATGATCGTGCTCGCCGTGCTTCTTCTCCTCAGCGCGGAGTTTTTGCGCCGGCGCTCTTCGCGGCTCCAGGCGAAAGGCTGAGCCGCGACCAACAAGAACGAGCGTGCCCGAGCGAGCGGATCGCTCGGGCACTGCCCCTTACATGTCGAAAGGCATGCGCAGCTCGATAAGGGCCGCACGGCCGCTGTCGCGGGCACGCCGCAGCGATGCCGGCAGGTCTGAAAGCTTCGACGGGCGTTCGAAGACGAGGCCATAAGCCTTTGCGACGGAGTCAAAATCGGGCGGAGTCGGCTTCACCCCTTCCGGCGCGATGCCACGCTCGATCATGAACGTCTCGATCTCGCGGAAGCCGAAATTGTTCCAGACGATGAAGATGACGGGCGTTCCGGCATCGATGGCGGAGCCGAGCTCGGCGAGCGAGAATTGCAGGCCGCCGTCGCCCAGAAGCGCCACGACCAGCCGCTCAGGATCGGCGATCGCGGCGCCGATCGCGGCGGGCACGCCATAGCCGAGAGCGCCGAAGCCGGTTGCGGAATTGAACCAGCCTGCGGGCGTATCGATGTCGCAATAAAGATTGCCGGCATAGACGGGCTGCGTGCTGTCGCCGACGAAAAGAGCGCCCGGCAAAGTCTCGCGGATCGTATCGAGGATCGCGACCTCTCCCCGATAGGCATCCCCGATTTCTTCGAAGGCTGCCGCTCGGAGCCTGCACGCCATGTCACGACCGTTTCGCTCGTCGCCGATCTTTGTCGCGCCGAGAGCGACGCACAGCTCGGCCGCAGTGGCGCGCGCATCTGCGAGAATCGCCATCTCGGCCTGCGGCCCGCGAGCGAGCTGACCCGCATCGATATCGACACGCACGAGCCCTTTGAGAGTGGGAAAGCCGCCGTCCTCATAGACATCGAAATCCGTCGGTCCCATCTCGGTACCGAGCGCCAGGACCGCATCGCATTCGGCCAGGAAAGCGCGCACGGCTTTGAGGCTCGGGCTTGCCGGCACGCGCAAGGGGTGGCCGGCGAGAAGCCCGCGCGCATTCGCCGTCGTCACCACCGGCGCGTCGAGACGTCCCGCCAGCGCTGTCACGTCGTCGTTGGCGCGTCTTGCCCCTCCGCCCACGATGATCGCCGGCCGCCGCGCCTCGGATAAGAGACGTGCAGCCGCTTCAAGATCGCCCCGCGCGGGATGCGGATGCGACGGCAGGGCCGGCACGCGAGCCGGAAGCGCCGCAACCCTCTCCTGCATGACATCGACGGGAATCTCGATATGGACCGGTCCCGGCCGGCCGGAATTGAGGATCGCGAAAGCACGCGCCATGACGCCCGGAAGATCGGAGGCCGACAGAAGCGTGTGGGAGAAGAGCGCGAAGCTTGCCATCATCGCCCGCTGATCCGGCAATTCGTGCAATGCGCCGCGGCCATGACCAAGCGACCCACGGCGGCCGACGCCGGAAATCACGAGCATCGGGACGGAATCGGCTCGGGCCTGCGCCATCGCCGTGATGGTATTTGTCAGGCCCGGCCCGGTGATAACGAGGCAGACGCCGGGCTTGCCGCTGACCCTGGCATAGCCATCCGCCATGAAGCCTGCGCCCTGCTCGTGGCGCGGCGTCACGTGCCGGACCTTCGAGCCGGCAAGTCCGCGGTAGAGCTCGGCTGTATGGACACCGGGAATGCCGAAGACGACATCAACGTCGTACTTTTCGAGAAGCGTTATCATCGCCTCGCCCGTGCTTGCTTCCATCGCGTCTTGCGTCATCCCAGCGTTCATGCCCAACCGCCTGCCCTTTTCGGTGCCACCGCATTCGCGGCAAAGCGGGCAATACGCGCACAGGCCTCTTCCATCCGCTCGTCGGGCACGGTCAGGCTCACACGCACGAAGCCGCGCGCTTCCTCGCCGAACGAGGCCCCCGGCATGACAGCCACACCTTCGCTCTCCAGGAGCCCCCAGGCAAAATCCTCGCCGGTCAGGCCGCTGTCGCGCACGTCGAGCAGAATGAACATGCCACCCTCCGGCATGATCGGGCGCGCACCGGCCGTATTCCCGAGGAAGGTCGTCACGAATTGCGCCCGGCGGTGATACGCCTCGCGCATCCGTGCTGCCGCGGGCGACGGGCGTGACAACGCATAGGCCGTCATATCGGCGATAAAAGGCTGGCCGCCGAAAAGCATCGTTTCGGAGACGGGCAGAAGGCGAGAGCAGAATTCCTTCGGGCCGATGGCCCAGCCGCTGCGAAAGCCCGGCGCGGCATGCGATTTGGAAATCGAGGAAAGCGCAATGGTGCGCTCTGCCAGTTCGGGGATGTCGAAGGGCGAGGCAAATGCTCCTTCGAAGACGAGCTCCTCATAGACCTCGTCAGAGACGATCCAGAGATCGTGGCGGCGGCAGACCTCGCCGATCGCTTTCAGCTCGTCGCGGCTCAGAACGGCACCCGTTGGATTGTGCGGCGAGTTGAGAAGGAGAACCCGGCAGCGCGGCGTGATCGCCTTTTCGAGATCCGCCGGATCAAGATGAAAGCGGTTGCGCGCATAAAGCGGGACCGACCGCAGCTCAGCTCCGTTCGCCCGGATGACGCCCTCATAGGTCGCGTAGAGCGGATCGGCGACAAGGACCTCGTCGCCTGTTTCGACGAGCCCAGTCATCACCGCGAAGAGCGCCGTCTGGGTGCCCGGAAAGCACAGAACATTTTCCGGCGTGACCGTACGCCCGGACCTTCTTGTGTATTTCTCTGCCAGGACGTCGAGAAGCGCCGGATCGCCACGCCCGGCCGAATAGCGCGTGCGGCCGGCATGCATGGCGCGGCTGCATTCGTCCAAGAGCTCCTTCTCCGGCGGGATGTCAGGCTCTCCGATCGTCAACTCCAAAACCTCGGCACCTTCTGCCGCCATGGCCCGGGCGCGGAAGTGGACGGCCCATTTGCCCGAGCCGAGATCGGCGAGCCGCTCCGTGATGGAGGCGTAGCGCATGTCGTTTCTACCTTCTTGTTTGGCGTTATGGCTGGCTTGCTGGAGTCATGACTGAGCGAGACTGAGACCGAGGAGCGCCTCGACGGCTTCGACACCGGCAGCGACCAATTCGTCCTCGGCGAACATGTCTTCCGCCAGGCAGCGCTCGACCCAAAGTCCATCGATGACGGCATTGATCTGGATCGCGAGGCGCACGCGCTGCGCAGTCTCCGCTTCGCGCCCGATTTCGGCGAACAAGGAGGCAATGAGGTCCTCCAGCTCGCGGCGAAACTGCAGATAGCCGGCCCGGTGAATTGCCGCCATGGCGGGATCGACATGGATGAGGCTGATGAACGTGGCCCAGAGCGACAAGGCGCGCGGATCGGCGACCGGGGGCGTCAAATTGGCGGCAATGAAGTGGCGCAGCCGGCTTTTCGCGTCGCCCTCGGTGTCGGCGACCGCGGCTTTTGCGGCGTCCGTCATGCCCTCCATGACGGATTGATAGGCCGCTTCGATCAGCTGGGTCTTGCCGGAGAAATAATGCCGGATGAGGCCATTGGTGACGCCGGCGCGGGCTGCGACCTCGCGCACGGTGATCCCCTTGAGGCCCTTTTCCGCGATGAGATCGAGCGTCGCCTGGATCAAGGCATGGCGCCGCTCGTCCTGCGTCCCACGCCTGAAGCTTCGCCGGGTCATGGGGCCCGACTGTTTGCCGGAAGGCCCCGAGACCTCGCCACCGGCGGGCACGTTATCGCCGTCGCGAGCCGTCCCACCCTGGGTGAAGAGCGCAATTTTATCCGTCCGATACATGTCGATTTCGGCGAATCCGCCGCCGCCCGTTTGGCCATGAGCGCATTTATGCACTTGCATAACTATCGCGCAAGTGTATCAATTCGGCCCTCGGCTTCGGCCTGGACACACTCCGATCTCTCATGAAAGGAATGGACCAATCACTGGCTTCTCGAACGTGCTCATACGAGCCTCGCGGCGGTTTCGGCGTTTGACGCCGCCCCGGTTTGAAGATCTGATCCCCGCTTCGAATGCGGTTTGGGGGACAGGCCAGTGATCCAGGAAGCCGTGCCAGCATCGGGCACGACAGCAGCGCCATCCGCGGAGCGTGCTGAAGTCGTCCGCGTCGAAAACCTGCACAAATCCTTCGGCAGCCTCGAAGTTCTGAAGGGGATTTCGTTCACGGCCCACGAAGGCGACGTGATCGCCATCATCGGCGGCTCGGGATCGGGAAAATCGACGCTTCTTCGCTGCATCAACATGCTGGAGCACCCGACTGCAGGCAGCGTCAGCGTGCACGGCGAAACCATCGCCATGAAGAGCAACGGCGATGGCGGCCTCATGCCCGCCGACCGGCGCCAGGTGCAGCGAATCCGTACGCGTCTCGCCATGGTCTTCCAGAGCTTCAATCTCTGGCAGCACATGACGCTTCTCGGCAACGTCATCGAAGTGCCTGTCCACGTTCTCGGCGTCCCCAGAGGCGAAGCCGTGGAGCGAGCCCGAACTCTCCTCGATCGCGTCGGTCTCAGCGACAAGGAAGACGTCTACCCGGCCTTTCTCTCCGGTGGTCAGCAGCAGCGTGCCGCGATCGCACGCGCGCTCGCCATTCAGCCGGAGGTGATGCTTTTCGACGAACCGACCTCGGCGCTCGATCCGGAGCTCGTCGGCGAAGTCCTGTCCGTCATTCGCGACCTCGCGCATGAGCGCCGCACGATGGTCCTCGTCACCCACGAGATGAGCTTCGCCCGTGAGGTGGCCAGTCACATCATCTTTCTTGCGGACGGCGAGATCGAAGAAGAAGGCCCGCCAGAAGCCATCTTCGACAATCCAAAATCTGAGCGTCTGCAAAAGTTCATCGGATCAATTCAATAGCGGCGATGTGCCGGCGCTTCACGCCGGCCGTCATCGCACCAAGCAAGAAGGGAACTCCTCATGCACCGTATCCTCACAAGCCTCGCCGCAGCCGCGGCCGTCGTCGTCCTTGGAGCGGGCGCTGCCAGCGCCGAGACCAAGGTCGGCATCGCCGCCGAACCCTATCCGCCATTCACGGTTCCGGATGCCGCCGGCAATTGGTCCGGATGGGAGATCGAAATCATGGATGCGCTGTGCGAAGAGGCAAAGCTCGATTGCACCATTGTGCCGACAGCGTGGGACGGCATCATTCCGGCCCTCACCTCGGGCAAGATCGACATGATCATCGGCTCCATGTCGATCACCGAAGAGCGTCTCAAGGTGATCGATTTCAGCGACAAGTACTACAACACACCGACGGCCATCATCGGCCTCAAGGAGGTGGAGATCGAGCCCACCAATGAGAGCCTTTCGGGCAAGCTTCTCGGCGTGCAGCGCTCGACCATCCACGAAAACTACGTCCGCAAGCATTTTCCCGACGCCGAGGTGAAAACCTATCAGACGCAGGACGAGGCCAACCAGGATCTCGTGGCCGGCCGCCTCGATGCCGTCCAGGCGGATTCCCTCGCGCTCGCAACGTTCCTGGAATCCGATTCCGGCAAGGCGTGCTGCGAGATGAAGGGCGAGGTCGAGCCCGACAAGGAGATTCTCGGACCGGGCGTCGGTGTGGGCATCCGCCAAGGCGACACCGAGCTCAAGGAGAAGCTCAACAAGGCAATTGCCGCGATCCGCGAGAACGGCACTTACGAGAAGATCTCCGAGAAATATTTCGACTTCGACATCTACGGAAAGTGAGCGGCTCGCTCGCAGCTTGGGGAGTGGGCAACCGCCCCTCCCCTTTTCCGCCCGGCTTCTGTCCACGCAGGTCGCTCGGCGCCTGAAAAGGCATGCCGCTTGCTAGAAGCCAGGTGCGGTCATGCGGCCGCGCCAGCATCGATGCGCCACATCCAACCGTAATGTAATGGGTCCTTTAGAACTTCTTGCTTTTTCACCTCCCGGCTGGGGCGGCGTTCTTCTGCGCGCACTCCTGACCTCGCTCGAAGTCGCTGCCGGCGGCTATCTGGTGGGGCTCCTGATCGGCGTCGGTGGCGCTTTCGGAAAGCTCTACGGCGGGCCGATCCTGCGCGATCTCCTCGAAGCCTACACGACGATTATCCGCGCCGTTCCCGAACTCGTCCTCATCGTCCTCGTCTATTACGCCGGCACCGATCTCTTGAACCGTCTGATGGCAGCGCTTGGCTATGCGCGCCTCGACGTCTCGGGCATGGCGGCCGGCATCGCCGTCATCGGCCTCGTCCAGGGCGCCTACTCGACGGAGGTGCTCCGTGGTGCCATCAAGGCCGTACCGGCCGGCCAGATCGAGACCGCGCGCGCTTACGGCATGCCGCCGTTTCTGCTCGTGCGCCGCATCACTCTGCCCGCCATGCTTCCGCACGCCATTCCGGGACTTGCCAATCTCTGGCTGATCGCCACCAAGGACACGGCCCTTCTCGCCGTCGTCGGCTTCACGGAGCTGACGCTCGCGACACGCCAGGCCGGCGGGGCAACGCGGGAGTACATGCTCTTCTTCTGCGCCGCGGGGCTGCTCTATCTGATGGTGAGCCTCGTCTCCAATGTCGTCATCGCGCTCATCGAGCGACGGGCAAGGCGCGGCATGCCTGGTTTCTCCTCATGAGCGGGGACAATGCGGATGCCGTGCACGCCATGGCCGACCTCATCGACCCGCAAGAGAAGGCGGCGAAGCGCGAAAACTGGCTGAAGCCGCACCGCATCGTGCTGCTTCTGCTGGCCGCTCTCATGGTCACCCTCATGGCGTTCAATATGCGCTGGGATTGGCTGCCGCTTTATTGGCCGGAAATGCTGGGCGGATTGTGGGTAACGCTCGCCCTTCTCGTCAGCAGCAGCATCCTCGGCTTTGCGATGGCGGTGCCTCTCGGCCTCGCACAAGTCTCTGGTCCCGCTCCTTTGGCATGGGCCGCCCGCGGCTTCTGCACCGTGATCCGCGGTACGCCCCTGCTCCTACAGCTCTGGCTTCTCTATTACGGGCTCGGCTCGTTGTTTCCGCAGATCCCGTGGATCCGCGGCTCCTTCATCTGGCCTTATCTGCGCGAGGCGTGGCCCTACGCGCTCGCCTCACTCACCATCTCCTTTGCGGGTTATGAGGGCGAGGTGATGCGCGGGGCCCTTGCCGGCGTGCCGAAAGGCGAGCTCGAAGCCGCCCGCGCTTACGGCATGAGCCGCTTCACCGTGCTACGCCGTATCTGGCTGCCGCGCGCGATCCAGCGCGCTCTGCCGACCTTGAACGGCGAGATCGTCCTGCAATTGAAGGCGACGCCGCTGGTGGCGACGATCACCGTCATCGACCTTTATGCGGTCATCAGCGACGTGCGCCAGGACACCTACATCATCTACGAGCCACTTCTCTTTCTGGCTTTCATCTATCTCTGCCTGACCGGCCTCCTCGTCGCCGGCTTCCGCCATCTCGAAAATCGCATCCCCACCCGAGGAGTGTGAATGGGTATCGCCCCTGACCTCAGCAACGATCTGCCCGACATTGTCGCCATGCGGCATGAGCTGCATCGTCACCCTGAGCTCGGCCTCGAAGAGGAATGGACGTCCGCCTACGTCGCCGAAAAACTCCAGGCCCTCGGCTACGAGGTGCATCGCGGGCTTGCCAAGACGGGCGTCGTCGCAACGCTGAAGAACGGCACAGGCAAGCGCGCGGTCGGCCTTCGCGCCGATTTCGACGCCTTACCGATCCAGGAAAAGACCGGCCTTTCCTACCAGAGCGAAATTCCCGATCGCATGCACGCCTGCGGCCATGACGGCCACACCGCCATGCTTCTCGGCGCGGCGAAGCGGCTCGCGGAGCGAAAAAACTTCGACGGCACCGTGCATCTCATTTTCCAGCCGGCGGAGGAGAATTTCGGCGGCGCCAAGATGATGGTAGACGAAGGTCTCTTTGAGCTCTTTCCCTGCGACGCCGTCTTTGCGCTTCATAACGAGCCGCAGCTTCCGTTCGGGCAGTTCGCACTCAGAGACGGGCCGATCATGGCGGCCGTCGACGAGGCTCGGATTGTCGTCACAGGCCGCGGGGGCCATGGGGCGCATCCCGAGGACACGATCGATCCGATCGTTGCTGCCTCTTCCATCGTTATGACCCTGCAGACGATCGTCGCCCGCAACACGCATCCGATCGATCCCGCCGTCGTCACGGTCGGCTCCATCCATGGCGGCTCGGCGAGCAACATCATCCCTGAGAGCGTGGAACTCGTCATCGGCGTCCGCTCTTTCGACGATGCGACGCGCGACCTTCTGGAAGAGAAGATCCGCCTGATCGCGACGCGCCAGGCGGAGAGTTTTGGCGCGCGCGCAAACGTCGACTATCTCCGAAGCTACGACGCCACCATCAACGATCCGGCGGAAACGGACTTCCTCCGCGCCCAAGCGATCCGTTTCGCGGGTGCCGAGAATGTCACCGACCTTGCCCGTCCTTTTATGGGCTCGGAGGATTTTGCCTATATGTTGAAGGCTTGTCCGGGCAGCTATTTCTTTCTGGGGACTGGGCGCGGGCCGGATGATCCGCCGCTGCATCACCCGTTCTTCGACTTCAACGATGATATTCTGGCGACAGGCGTCGCCTTCTGGACGGAATTCGCCGAAGCCTTTCTGAGCCGGGCCTGAGCCCGAGCGCACACCGACGAGATCTCAATGCCGAAAAAAACCGATTTCTACATCAACGGCAGCTGGATAGCCCCGGCCGAGCCGAACCCGTTTCCCGTCATCGACCCGGCGACCGAAAGCGAGATTGCCGAGATCTCGCTCGGAAGTTCCGCCGATATCGACAAGGCCGTGGCGGCGGCGCGGGCCGCCTTCCCGACCTGGAGCGCAACAGACGTCACCGAACGCATCGCCGTGATCGAACGGCTTCTGACGATCTACCGGGCTGGCGCCGACGAGATGGCCAAGGCGATCAGCACCGAAATGGGTGCACCGATGTCGTTCTCACGCGACGAACAGGTCGGCGCCGGCGACTGGCACATCGAAGGGTTTCTCAAAGCCATCCACGAGATCGAATGGGAGCGGCCGCTGCGCGCCAATGCACCGAGCGAACGCATCATCAAGGAGCCGATCGGCGTGTGCGGGCTCATCACGCCGTGGAACTGGCCGATGAACCAGGTGACGCTCAAGGTCGTGCCCGCGCTTCTCACCGGTTGCACGGTGGTGTTGAAGCCGTCGGAAATCGCACCCCTCTCCTCGCTCCTCTTCGCCGAAATGATCGACGCAGCAGGCGTGCCGCCTGGCGTCTTCAATCTCGTCAATGGAGACGGGCCGGGTGTCGGCGCGGCGCTGTCCGCCCATCCCGACGTCGACATGATGTCGTTCACGGGATCGACACGAGCCGGCTCCGCAGTCACCAAGGCGGCCGCCGACACGGTCAAGCGCGTGACGCTCGAACTTGGCGGTAAGTCGCCGAACATTCTCTTTTCCGATTGCGATCTCGCATCACAGGTCGAGGGCGGCGTCCGCTTCTGCATGGAAAACACCGGCCAGTCCTGCAACGCGCCGACACGCATGCTCATCGAAGCCTCGGTCTACGAGGATGCGATCGCGATCGCCAAGGAGACGGCGGAAAAGGTCGCCGTCGGCGATCCGCATGAGGAGGGCGACCATATCGGCCCGCTCGTCTCGCAGACCCAGTTCGACAAGGTGCAGGATCTGATCGGGGCCGGCATTGCGGAAGGCGCGCGTCTCGTCACTGGCGGAACGGGCCGGCCGGCCGGCTTCAATCGCGGCTATTATGCCCGACCGACCGTCTTTGCCGATGTCACACCCGAGATGCGCATCTGGCGCGAGGAAATCTTCGGACCGGTGCTTGCGATGACGCCGTTCAAAGACGAGGCGGAGGCAATCCGCCTTGCCAACGACACGCCCTACGGCCTCGCCGCCTATCTCAGCACCCAGGACACGGAGCGCGCCCGCCACGTCGCGCTGCAGCTGCGGGCAGGCATGGTGCGCGTCAACCGTGCCCCCTTTGCACAGGGCAGCCCCTTCGGGGGCTACAAGCAATCCGGCAACGGCCGCGAAGGCGGTATTTTTGGTCTGGACGATTTTCTCGAGATCAAGACGGTCGCGTTTGGCGATATGCTGTCTTGAGGCCACTGTATTGAATCAGTCTCCGGCCGCAGCCTTTTTGCGACTGCGGCCGCGCGGCGTTTGCCGCCGGCTATTCGACCGAATGCCGGGCCTGCGCCGCCTTTCTGTCCTCCCGCTCCCGCAGGAAGTCTTCAACGGAAGTCGGTGTCACGCCCCAGGCTGCGAACCCTGGCTCCTCGGTCGCGACATTGGGCGCCTCCATCAATTCCACTTCGGTGGAGGTCACCGGCGGCTTCGGCAGTCGCTCGGCTGCTGCCGCCAGGCCTTTCCAAATGCCGATCGGCAACGGAACGAGCAAGCGACGGACACCAACCTCGTCGGCCACGATTCCGACGAGTTCGCGGTAGGTGTATGTGCGCGGGCCGCCCAACTCGTAGGTGCGCGGCTCGGGGGCCGGTCCCGCAACCACGATACAGGCGACCGCCTCGGCCACATCTCCGACGAAGGTCGGCTGCAGCCGCGTCTCTCCACTCCCGAAGAGAGGAAAGACGGGATATCTCCGCAGAAGATCGGAGAACGTGCAGATGAAGCCATCCTGCGGACCGAACATGACGGCAGGCCGCACGATGACTGCGTTTCCGAAGGCGCGGCGCACCGCGACCTCTCCTGCACCCCGCGCCGCGATGTAGCGGGAAGGAGAGTTCGGATCAGCGCCCACGCCAGAGAGCTGGACGAGAAGCGGTACGCCGTGTCGGTGCGCGAGCGCAGCAAGCTGGCCAGCCGCCTCCACATGGATGTTGCGGAAGGTCTTGCCACCCCGCTCCACATAGAGGCTGACGGCATTGACGACGGCACCTGCGCCCTCGACAAGCCTTGCCACATCCTCCGGCCTCTCGATGTCGCCTTCCACGGCGGCGAGCCCAGACGGCCTTCCGAGGAGATCGGTGATCTTGTTCGGATGGCGGGAGACCGCCCGCACGCTCCGTCCCTTCTCCAGCAGGCGCCGGCAGATCCGGTGCCCGAGAAAACCGCCGCCGCCAAAAACGACGACGGGTGCTTCCTTGCCTGCAAAGGTGCCATCTTCGGGCATGTCGAACCTCCCCGCCACGAACTTCGTCTTTGGGGAGCACAACTGCTGATGACGGACTTTGCTCCCTGCGCAATTGCCACATCCGATGACGGCCTCCCTGCAAATGGCCGCATAGGTGGTTTCCGGGCTCGTCTGGACGGATGATGCTGATCGATCGGTGGAGTGGGCTGTTCATCGCCCCGTCGGAGCTTAAAGTGGGTTCATTGCCCGCAGAATTTTGTCGATGAACACCTCCCCCCTTCCCGACCGTCTCGCCGGCTGGCTGCTGATCGCCACATGCTTTTTCGTCTTCCTGGCGCAATGGTCGGGCGAGAGCATCCTGGTCGGCGTGGAGATCGTCACCGTCATTCCTGCCGTGCTTCTTTTGGCACGCCGCACGGGTCGCATGCAGACCGTGTTCCTTTCGGTCGGATGCATCCTCTTCGCCGTGGCGCTTGCAACCCGGGCCGACTGGCTGACGCTCACCGCATCGGCGTTGAAAACGACGGCCTTCATCGCCGCGTTCTTCACTGCGACGACCGCGCTCCGCTACGCCGCCACGAGTTCGCCGGCAGTCATCGAATGCGGCCGTCTTCTCGCCGAGCAGCCTCCGGGCCGGCGTTATCTCGCGCTGACAACCGGCGGACATCTCTTCACACTCGTCCTCAATTATGGCTCGATCGCACTCCTCGGAGCCCTTGCGGAGGAGAGCTCACGCAGGGAAGAGAACCCGCATATCCGCGCCATTCGCCTGCGCCGCATGCTGCTTGCCATTCAGCGTGGCTTCGCCTCGGCCCTCACCTGGTCGCCGCTCGCCTTCGCCACGGCGATCTCGATCTCGTTCGTGCCGGATACGACGTGGAAGGAGATTCTGGGGCCGAGCCTCGTCAGCTCTCTCATCCTGGCCGTAGGTGGCTGGCTTCTCGACACTCTCATCAAGCCCAAAGTCTCGGCCTCACCGTCGACGCCCGTGGTGACGGAGTTGAGCTGGACCAGCATCTGGCCGCTTCCCGTCCTTCTCGTGGTGCTCGGGGTGAGCGTCGGCGGCATTCATCTCGCCACGGGCGTGCGGGCGACCGCCGCCGTCATTCTGGTTGTGCCGATCATCTCGCTCGCCTGGATCGCCTTTCAGAACAGGGATGATGCCCCGATACGCCACGTGCGCGAGCGCACCGGCCTCTTCGTGACACGCCAGCTCCTCGGCTACCGCAACGAGCTCGTCCTCCTCACCATGGCCGGCTTCATTGGCGGCCTTGGGGGACATCTTCTGAGCCCGTTCGTCCTCGGCGCCGGCTTCGATCTGTCTTCGCTTCCGGGCTGGCTGCTTCTCATCGGGCTTCTCTGGATCATTCCGGCCGCCGGCCAGCTCGGCATGAACCCGATCCTGGCCGTCTCGCTGATCGCGCCGCTCCTTCCTGAAGCCAGAGAGGTCGGGATCGACCCAAGCGATATCGCCGTGGCGATGACCGCCGGCTGGGCCCTTGCGGCCGCAAGTTCGCCCTTTACCGCAAGCACCCTCGTCGTGGGCGGTTTCGGCAGTGTCACCGCCCGTTATGTCGGGCTGGTCTGGAACGGCCTTTATGTCGTCGTGACGGGGCTCGCGCTCTCGGCCTGGGTCGCCTTTCTCGCGTTCTGGTGAGCAAGCGCCTGGCGCGCACGGTCCGTGCGGGCGATCGGTGCACCTCACGCGGTGACGGAAATGACGTCCTCGTCCTTGAAACCGATCCGCAGCGTCTCCCCCGGCTGCGGCGGAGCGGAGCGACGGTCGTTGAAGAGATCGACATGGAGACGCGTATCGCCGACGGCGACCCCGATGCGGATCACCGAGCCGAGGAAGCTCACCGCTTCGACACGGGCGTTGAGGCAGATGCCGTCATCGGCTCCGTTGACGAGGTTGAGCGCCTCGGGGCGGAGCGCCAGCACGATCGGCTCGCCGTCACGGACAGTCGCGGGGAGCTTTCTCAGCACCACGGATTGCTCACCGATCGCCACTTCCTGCGCAGCAGCGTTTTTCACCCGCGCCTCGACGCGGTTGAGCGTGCCGACGAAATTGGCGACGAAAGGCGTTGCAGGCCGATTGTAGACCTCGAACGGCGCGCCGGCCTGTTCGATGCGCCCGGAATTCATGACCACGATCCGGTCGGAGATCGACAGTGCCTCCTCCTGATCATGGGTCACGAAGATCGTGGTGATGCCGAGCTCGCGTTGAATGTTGCGGATCTGCTCACGCAGCGACACGCGGATTTTCGCATCGAGTGCGGAGAGCGGTTCGTCGAGAAGCAACATCCGTGGGCTCGGCGCGAGTGCGCGGGCAAGCGCCACGCGCTGCTGCTGGCCGCCGGACAGCTCGAACGCATAGCGCCGGCCGAGATCCGGCAGACCGATGAGCTCCAGCATCTCGGCCACACGCTCGCGCGCCTTCGCCCGCGTCACGCCGGCGACCTTCAGCCCGAAGCCGATATTGTCCCTCACATTCAGATTCGGAAAAAGCGCGTAAGACTGGAAAACCATTCCCACATTTCGCTGCGAGGGCTTCAGGTGGGTGATCTCCCGCCCGTCGGCAAAGATGCGGCCCTTCGTGGGTTTTTCGAAACCCGCGATCATGCGCAGAACCGTCGTTTTGCCGCATCCGGACGGACCGAGCAGCGAGACAAACTCGCCGCTGTTGAACGAGAGATCCAGGTCCTTGATCACCGTATTGGTGCCAAAGGTCTTGGTGATCGCTTCGAGATTGAGAAATTCTTCGGCCATATTAATCTTTTCTGGCGCTGCTCTTCGGGGCGAAGCGCGCGAGGAGCTGGATCGCGACCATCGCGCTCCAGGTGAAGACGAAGGAAATGATTGCGAGCGCCGAGGGCTCGTAGGCCCGGTTGGCGCCGATATTCTGCATGTAAGGGCCAAAGCCCGGACGGTTGAGCAGGCTCGCCAGGACGAACTCGCCCATGACGATGGCGAGCGTCAGGAAGGCACCCGACAACACGGCCGTGATGACATTCGGAAAGATGATCCGTGTCAGGATCCTGAGGCGGCTGGCGCCAAGAATGGTCGCCGCCTCCGTCAAGGTCTGCACGTCGATGGTCCTGAGACCCGTGTCGATCGCCCGGTACATATAGGGCATGGCGAGCGCCACATAGCCGAGCGTCAGCAGGATATTGGTGCCCATCACCGAACCGGTGAGCGGCAGAAAAGACGACGAGTTGTAGAGCCGGATATAGCCGAAAACGAGGATGATCGGCGGTATGATCAGGGGCATCAGCGTGAGGAATTCCACGATCGGCCTGATCTGCGGCATCCTGAGCCGCACGAAATAGGCGGCCGGCATGATGATGACGATGCCGACGACGATGGTGCAAAGGCCGATCACCAGCGAATAGGTGAAGGTCTGCTGGAAGCCCGGATCGGCGAAGACATTGCGATAAGCGTCGAGCGTATATTCGTCGCGCCGGATGCTCAGCGAAAATTCGAAGGTCGCAAGCAGCGGTAGCAGGAAATAGGCCGCGCCCAGACCGAAGACGACCCACGACCAGAAGCGATTGCCTCTCATTTGAGCCACCTTTCAGCGCGGGTGCGCACGACCAGATAGACGACGTTGGCAAGAGCGGTGATCGCGATCATGCCGACGGCAAGAGCCGCCCCGAGCTGCTGGTTCTGCAGCACGTCGCCTCGGATCTGCGCGTAAAGCAGGATCGGGACGATGTTGAGCGAGGAACCGGTGAGCGCATAGGCCGTCGCGATCGCTCCGAACGCGTTGGCGAACAACAAGGAGAGCGTGCCGAGAAGGTTCGGCCACAAGACCGGCAGCCCTACATAACGCCAGAACTGCCAGGTGGAGGCGCCGAGCGTTTCCGCCGCTTCACTCCACTCCCGCTTCAACCCATCGATCGCCGGCGTGATGATGAGGATCATCAAGGGGATCTGGAAATAGAGATAGGTGAGCGTCAGGCCCCAGAAGGAGAGAATGTTGAACCCAGCGCGGTAGAGGTCGAGACCGAACACCTCCCGCAAAATGATGGTCACAAGCCCCACGCGGCCGAGCGTTGCGAGAAACGCGAACGCCAGCGGGATACCGGCGAAATTCGAGGCGACGCCGGAAAAGGTCAGAAGCGTGGAGCGGATCACCGGCGGCAGGCGCCCACGGATGACGGCAAGGGCGATCGCGAGCCCGATCAGGCAGCCAAGGGCTGATGAAGCGAACGACACTCGGATCGAAATCGAGAAGGAACGCAGGATCTGCGGCGTGAAGAGTGCGCCGATATTGTCGAGCGTCACGCCGCCCTGCCCGTCGGAAAAGGCTGTCGCGAACAGGCCCAGCGTCGGCAGGATGAGAAACATGATCGCAAACGCCAGAAACGGCAGGATGGCGATCGCTTCCCCGAGCCTCAACTCAGCGAACATCTCCGAAAATCGGCGCTTCCGCGTAGGCAAGGCAACTGACCCGGATTGATCCGGGCCAGTCGTTTCAGTCGGAAGCGCAAGCGGCTTGCCGTTATTCGGCGACATTGGCGCCGACCACGGAATCCCACTTCTCCGTGATCACGGCCTTGGCGGCATTTTGCTGCTCGATGGTCGGAAACACGGCTTTGGCGTAGGATTCCGCCGGCGGCAGCGCATCGAGAAGCTCCTGCGGGATCTTCTTCTGCTCGGCGAGCGCATTGAAGCGGATCGGGTGGCAGTAGCCGGCAAGCCAGCCAAGCTGGCCCTCGTCGGAATAGAGGTATTCCATCCACAGCTTCGCGGCGTTCGGATGCGGCGCGTAAGCGCTGATCGCCTGGACGTAGACGCCGGCCACGACACTGTCGGACGGGACCACGACATCGGCGGCGGGGTTGCCCTCAAAGCCATCGCGCCAGGCGAGCGAATTGTAGTCCCAGGCGACCACGATCGGCGTCGTACCCTGTGCGACCGAGGCCGCTTTGCCGATCACCGGGACGAAATTACCCCGCTCGTTGAGCTTTTTGAAATACTGCAGCCCGGCCTCTGCAGCCTGATCGAGATCACCACTGTTTTCGGCGAGACCGGCCCCGACCACACCCTGGATCGCCTGGTTGGAGGCGCGAGGGTCACCTGCCAAAGCAACGGCGTTGGCGTATTTTTCGTCGAGGAGATCGGCCCAGCTCGACGGCGCTTCTCCGACGATATCGGTGTTCACGAGGAACGACAGGACGCCATAATAATCGCCGTACCAGTAACCGTCGGCGTCTTTCGCGTCGTCCGGAATCTCGTCCCAGGTGGAGACCTTGTAGGGCTCGATCAGGCCTTCTTCCTTGGCCTGCGGACCGAAAGCGAGGCCGACATCGAGAACGTCGGGCGCCTGCGGGCCGGTGTTGTTCTTGTTGGCGCGGACGGCCTCCAGCTCATCGGCTGAACCCGCATCCGGGTTGAGTTCGTTCACCTGGATGCCAGGATACTTCTCCTTGAACCCGTCGATCACATCGCCATAGCCGCACCAGGAATGCGGCAGAGCAATCGTGGTGAGCTGCCCCTCTTCCTTGGCAGCTTTGTACAGCGCATCAAGGTCCGTCTCGGCGCTCGCCGTCATCGTCGTGGTGAGCAAAGCGACGACGGATACCGAGGCAGCGAATAGAGTTTTGGTTTTCATTATGCGACTCCGTGCTGTGGCTCGGCCCCCATTCGAAGAGAGTCGCCAAGCCGAACGTCCACTAGAACCGGCCCATGACAGATCCGTGACGCTGCGTCGGCACGGCGGCTTTGTTCACGCCACGCAACGAAAGACAATTTGTCTGTGGCGCACGCCCGTTTCGCATCAGTCGTGTCTTGGGTCGCAGCAACCTTCGTCCTAAGAAGGCCCGACCGCAAGCTGCAAGACATCTGCACGCAGAAGAAGAATGGGACATCGGCGATGAAGAAAGTCTACGTCATCGGGATCGGAGCCGGTGATCCGTCTGATCTCACGCTGCGGGCGATTGAGGCGATGCGGGCCGTCGACGTCTTCTTCTTCATGGACAAAGACGGGTCCGGCAAAGAGAATTTGATCGCCTTCCGCCAACAGGTGCTCGCACGGGCCGTTCCCGAGGCTTCCTACCGAAGCATCCATGCCACCAGCCCGGAACGACCGAAAGACGGCCGAGACTACGAAAAGGGCATCGACTGGTGGCGCGGCGAGCGGCGGCGGATCTTTCGCGAGATGCTGTCGGAGCTCGGTCCCGAGGAGGCCGGCGGCTTTCTGATCATCGGCGATCCGGGGCTTTACGACGGCACCACGCAGATCCTGCATGAGCTCGCCGCCGAGGGATTTGAGATCGACTTCGAGGTGGTTACCGGCATCACGAGCCTGCAGACCCTTGCCGCCCGTCATCGCATTCCGTTGAACCGCATCGGCGAAGAAATCACCGTCACCACCGCACGCCTCTTGGCCGAGACCGAGCCCGCGACGATCTCCAACACCCTCGTGATGCTCGATGGGCGCGCCACCTTCCTGCGCTTCAAAGAGAGCGATCTCTCTATCTTCTGGGGCGCCTATCTCGGCATGGAGGAAGAAATCCTCATCGCCGGACCGCTGAAGGAGAAGGCAGACGAAATCGCCGAAACGATCGAGGCATCGCGCACGCGCCATGGTTGGATCATGGATGCCTATCTTCTGCGGCGACCGTGAAGGGTAAGAGGCCTTCCACCCTGCCATCGCGCACCCCCTTGTAGTTGCATCGTGCGCAAGCCTCCCAACTTAAATGAACGATCTACCCCAACCCCTTCTGTATTCTGATTAATTTTTGCGAAACCATGCCGCCCAAACTGCGGCCTATTCGCAATTTAATTAAGCTTTTAAACACGAGCGCCGCTCAATATCCCCGCAACAAGGGGTAGGAGAGGCGTCATGTCGAAAACGATGCCGCTGGTGGCGTTGTGGCTTCTGGCCACCACCGCCACGCTGCTGCTGATCATGCAGCCCATCAGCATCGAGGCACAATTCGTCATGGGCGTAGCGGCCGTCGGCGGTATGGCGGCCGTGTGGATGTTCAGCAAGGAAGGCGTCTGGCGCCAGGTCTTTCTGGCGCTCGCGACGGCGGTGGTGCTGCGCTACGTCTACTGGCGCACGACCTCAACGCTGCCGCCGATTTCGGAACCGATCAACTTCGTTCCAGGCTTTCTCGTCTACCTCATGGAGATGTTCTCAGTGCTGATGCTCTTCATCAGCCTGTTCATTACGGCCGACCCTTTGGAAAGGAAGCGGGCGCGCCAGCTGCGCGATGCGGAGCTTCCGACCGTCGACATCTTCATTCCGACCTACAACGAAGACAAAAGCCTTCTCGCCACCACCATCGCGGCAGCGCTCGCGATGGATTATCCGCACGAGAAAAGACAAGTCTGGCTGCTCGACGACGGCGGCACCGAGCAGAAGGTCAACAATCCCGACCCGAACGTCTCAGTCCCCGCCAAGCGCCGGCGTGCGGAACTGCAGCGCCTGTGCGCGCAGCTCGGCGCCCACTACCTCACCCGCGAGCGCAACGAACACGCGAAGGCCGGCAACCTGAACAACGGTCTCGACTGCTCCACCGCCGATCTGATCGTGGTCTTCGATGCCGATCACGGCCCGGTCCGCTCCTTCCTGCGGGAGACCGTCGGTCATTTCGCCGACGATCCGCGCCTCTTCCTGGTGCAGACGCCGCACTTCTTCCTCAATCCGGATCCGCTTGAACGCAACCTCTCGACCTTCGAGCGGATGCCATCGGAAAACGAGATGTTCTACTCCGTGATCCAAAAGGGTCTGGATAAGTGGAACGCTGCCTTTTTCTGCGGCTCGGCGGCCGTGCTTCGGCGCGCAGCGCTCGAGGAGACGGGCGGTTTTTCCGGCGTTTCCATCACGGAAGATTGCGAAACGGCACTTGAGCTGCATTCGCGCGGATGGAACAGCCGTTACGTCGACATTCCGCTGATCGCCGGTCTGCAGCCGGAAAACTTCGTCTCCTTCATCGGCCAGCGCTCACGCTGGTGCCGTGGCATGGTGCAGATCCTGATGCTGAAGAACCCGCTCTTCAAGCGGGGGCTTCGCTTCGAACAGCGCATAGCCTACCTCTCCTCGTCGCTTTTCTGGCTTTTCCCGCTGACGCGCCTCACCTTCATGCTGGCGCCGCTGCTCTACATCATCTTCTCGCTGCAGATTTACGAAGCGAGCTTCCGTGAGTTCGTCGGCTACACCGTCGCCTATATGGCGGTGAACATCATGCTGCAGAGCTATCTCTACGGCAGGCTCCGCTGGCCCTGGGTCTCGGAGCTCTACGAATACGTGCAGTCGGTCTATTTGGGCCGAGCGATCCTGAGCGTCGTCGTCAATCCGCGCGCGCCGACGTTCAACGTCACGGCGAAAGGTCAGACGAGCGATAAAGAGCAGCTCTCTGCACTTGCCGGCCCCTATTTCGCGATCTTCGGCGTCCTCGCCGTTACCGGCGCCTATGCCACCTGGCGCTACTTTACCGAGCCTACCGGCAACGACCTGTTGATGATCTGCGGCGTGTGGAACGCGATCAATCTCGTCATTGCCGGCGTCGCGCTCGGCGTGGTGTCCGAAATGCCGGAGAGGCGCCGGGCCCAACGCCTCGCCGTCGTGCGCCGCGCGGTTCTCGAAATCGTCGGTGTCGGCGAAATCGCCGTCTCGGTAGAGGATGTCTCGACCTGCGGCGTGCGGGTGCGCCCGCTGGAGGAGGCACTGCCGCCGATGAAGGCCGGAGCCACAATCGCCATGCTGCGTCTCGTCAACGACGATGGCAGCGTCACCAAAGAGGCGATCGCCGTCGTTCTGCGCCGGGCCGGCAATGATGACCGCGGACGTTTCCTCGGCATGGAATTCATCCAGCTCACGGCGCCGCAATACAAACTCATCGCCGATCTCCTCTATCACAGCGCCAATGTCTTCGAGACATTCCGCAGCCGGCGGCGGAAGCCGCGGAGCGTCATCGGCGCCACGATCGGCTTCCTCTCCTGGAGCTTCTATTACACGCTACGGGCATTCCGGATCGGGCTCAGGCGCAATCAGCCTGCCGCAACGGGCATGGAAGGGTTCACGAGCGCCGAAACCGGCTTCGGCGTCGAAATCGGGCGATCGGAGCCTGCCTTGCCGCGGGTTCAGTCCCATCTGCATGTCGCACCCGGCATGCCGATCGAAGCCGGAGCGACATCTGTTCCCACCCCTGCGGCGGCTCCGGCCGCCCAAAGCGCGGCGGCGGTCGGCGTCGCCACACCCCAGGTCGAGCAAGCAGAGCCGAGCGAGGCGCAACGCCGCCGCTCCATCTCAACATCGACGGCGGCCACCGCTTCGCTCGGTCATGACGTCTGGGAGTATGCGGTATGAGAAATCTCGCAACCGCGGGCCTCGCACTTCTCCTGCTCGCACCTCAGGCTCAGGCGGGCAAAGTCGTCCTGTCTCTCGATCAGGTTCGGTCGGCAGCGCCGGTCATGGCGCAGCCCACGACCAGCCAGATGGCCCTCTCCGACACCGGCGTGCCGCTCGTGGCCGAGGTCGATCCGGATCTTCGTCGCCTTCCCGCAGCTTTGAGCGATTTGCATTTCAACGGCGAAACCGCCGGTCATGAATGGCCCGTCTATCTGACGAGGACGCAGGCGGCCTCGCGGGCGGAGATGCAGCTCGGCTACATCAACAGCGTTTCGGTGATGTCGGAGGGGTCGACGCTGACCGTGACGGTCAACGAAGTCAGCATCGGTGAAATCCCGATTGCATCGCCCGACGAGCTCGCCCGCACGCGCCTCTCCGTTCCCCCGGGTCTCCTCCAGCCTGGCTACAATTCCGTGCGCATCTCGGTGCAGCAGCGGCACCGCGTCGATTGCTCTCTCGAGGGCACCTACGAATTGTGGACCCAGATCTATCCTGGCGTCACGGGATTTGCCTTTGCGGGGGCCGGCGCCGGTTTCGAGCGCCTGAGCGATCTCGCAGCCGTCAATCCGGGTCTCGACGGCGCCGTCAGCATCAGCGTGCGGGCGCCCGAGACGCCAACGCCGAAGGCAACCGAGAGATTTTTGCGCGTGGCCGAGATCGCCGCGATCATGACAAAGGCGCCCCGCAGCGAAGTCCGCTTCGACACCGGACCTGTTTCGGGACCCGGCGTCGAGATCGCGATCGGAACGCCGGAGGAACTGCGTCACCTCGGCGTGTTGAAGCCCGGTGAGACGGCGCAGCCCGGCGTTTCCGTCATCCTTCCCGACGAAATGGATCTGATTCATGGCCGCGTATCCATCTGGATCGTGGGAGGCAGCGACGCCGCCATCGACGCAGCGCTCGCAAGTCTCGAAGCCGGGAGTAAGACGGGTCCTTCGGAAGGAACGCCGTCCGGGCTGCGCGCCGCTGAAAACGCCCTCGGCCACCTCGTGCCGCCGGGAAGTTCGGTGAGCCTGCGCGACCTCGGCGTCGTCTCCGAGGAGTTCAACGGTCGCCTCTACCGCACCTCCTTCAAGATTCGCATGCCCTATGACTTTCTGTCGGCGGATTACAGTCAGGCGGTCATTAGGCTGACGGCCGGCTTTGCGCCACGGCTCGACCCCAAGAGCCAACTTCTCGTGCGCGTGAACGATCAGACGGCGTCCGTCCTGCCGCTCTTGGACGGCGACGGTGCATTGATGCGGGGACGCAAAATCCCAATCCCGCTGAAGGTGCTGCATCCCGGCGTCAATCGCGTGCAGATCGAGGCGCAGCTCCGCTCTCAGAGCGATCGCAGTTGCGACACGCTTGCCGGGCTCTCCAGTCCGAGCCGCTTCCTCATCATGGATACAAGCGAGTTCTATCTCCCGCCGGTCGCGCGCATCGCACGCATGCCCAATCTCGCTTCGACCCTCAGCGGCGGGTTCCCCTACGCCAAAGGCAAAACGACAGCCGCCTACATCCCCGATCCCGACCGCGACACGCTTTCGGCCGCCGGGACGCTCGCAGCCAATCTTGCTGTGGTCAGCGGGGCGCCGCTCAATCTCGAGGTCGCCTTCTCCGCGCCCCCGGCTGACGCCGGCACCTCGATCGTCGTGGCGGCGGCGCAGGCCCTGCCCGGCTCTGTCGCCGACGCTGTCGGTCTCGACGTTGCCGGCATGCGCCAAGCCTGGCGTTCGCAGATGCTCAACAGCAGTGTCGGCACAGCCGGTCTTGGAGAAGCCCCGCTCTATACGGGCTCAACCGGCCGCGACGATCCGGCGCCGCAACCCGTCTCGCAACGGCTTTTTATGCAACCTTCTGTCTCGCTCGACGACTGGACGGAGCAGATGCGCGAGAATGGTGGCTTCGGCGGACCGTTCGAGCGGGCGATCTCCTGGCTCAAGGATCAGGTCGGGAGTGCCACCGGGAACATCGGCTTCGGCGATGGATCGGATCCGCTTCGGGTCAAGCCGGGCAGCACGCTCGTCCTTGCCCAAGCGGAAGCCCCGGCCAACGAGGGGCGCACCTGGACAGTGGTGACGGCCCCGACCAGCGGAGAGCTCGCAGCCTCCGTCGCGCAGATCAACACGGCGTCGCTGCTCTACCGGCTGGACGGGCGTGCGCTCGCGTTTGGCCGCAACGACGGCGACATCACCAGGGCCACGAGCGGCAGCTTCTATTATGTGACGACGCAGCCGCTCTCCTTCCAGAACATTCGCCTCGTCGCAGCGGGATGGATGTCGCTCAACATCGTCTATTACGTCCTCGGCCTCATCGCGGCCTGCGCATGCCTCGGCCTCGCGACGACTGCGCTTCTGCGGCGCGTGGGGCATTCGTCATGAGCGCGCGCGTTTCCGTCACCGCGATCGTGGCGTCCTTTTCCGCCCTTCTGGCAATTTCGGCTGGCGCGGCTCTCTTGAAAGAGAGCCCCTCGGAGAAGGCCGCGCTGCCCTGCGAACCGGGCGAGAGCGCCGCCACAATGGCAAGCGCAGTTCCTCAAAACATCGCCCTCCGCCTGCCGATGGCATCGGGGGAAAACGCATCGCATGTCGCAGCAACAACCTTCGATCCGGAGCCCACGGCTGCCCGCACAGTCGCACCCGTTTCGACGCCGATTGAAATCGCGGCTGCCGGCATCGCAGCCGGCTCGAGCGCCGGTGCGACGAAGGCAGATCTGCCTGCGCCTCTCTGGGCGAATTTCCGTGACAATTTCATCGGCGAGGACGGACGCGTGATCGACGACGGCAATGGCAAAATCAGCCACAGCGAGGGCCAGGGATACGGCCTGCTGCTCGCGGCCTTCGCCGATGATCCCGTCACCTTCCGCCGCGTGTGGAACTGGACCGTCACCGAGCTCCTGATCCGCGACGACGGCCTTGCCGCCTGGCGCTGGGAGCCCGATGCCGATCCCCACATCACCGACCCCAACAACGCCACCGACGGTGATATCCTGATCGCCTGGGCGCTGATGGAAGGTGCGGTCCGCTTCAACGAACCGGAATATCGCAAGGCCGCCGCCGATATCGCAGCAGCGATCTACGAGAAAACTACGGAAGAGAGCGCGTACGGCCGCATCATCCTGCCGGGCGTCCACGGGTTCCGCGCCGATGATCGTCGCGACGGGCCGGTCATCAACCTCTCCTATTGGGTGTTTCCGGCCTTCCCGGCTCTCGCAAAGGCCGCTCCGCAATACGATTGGGATGCCCTGCGCGACAGCGGCGTGGCATTGATGCGGGCCTCCCGTTTCGGCAAAAGCAACCTCCCGAGCGACTGGATCTCGCTTTCGGGCGAGAAGCCTAGACCGGCCAACGGCTTTCCCCCGACCTTTGCCTACAATGCGATCCGCGTTCCCCTCTATGCCGCCTGGGCTGAGGCCGGAGATCGTTCCGACCTCGCCCCCTATCAGGCGCTGTGGGAGCGGGCGCAGCCGAGCACCGTCGATGTCATGTCGGGTCGGGCAGTCCAGCCTCTCGGCGGCCCTGGCTATGCCGCGGTTGCGGGGCTTGTGGCCTGCGCACTCAAAGATGCGCCCTTCCCTTCCTCGGCCCGCAGCAGCCTTCCCGACCTTTACTATCCGAGTGCCCTACAGGCCCTCTCTGTCGTTGCAGCACAGGAGGCATATTCAGGATGTCGCTGAAAACGCTCCCGTTTCTTCTTCTTGCAGGGGCTGCCTGGATCGCGCCGGCACATGCGCAGACCATCACCATCAAGGCGCCCGCCCACATGTCGGGCGCCGCCGTTGCAAAAGTCGATGAGAGCGCCTTGCGCTACTATGCGCGCAACCAGGAGCTCGACCGTGTCGAGGCCGAAATCCATCGGCTGCAGCAATTGCATCCGGGTTGGACACCGCCCGACGATCTCTTCACCCAGGTGACCGGCGGCAGCGACGAAACGGAATTCTGGGAGCTTTTCGCAGCCGACCGGCTCGATGATCTCGAAGCCGCCATCGAGGAGAGACGGCATTCCGAACCCGGCTGGCAGCCGTCCGAGGACCTCAGGAGCAAGGTCGCCTACAAGCGCGCCCGCCAGCGCCTCGTCAACGCCTCGGATCTCAAGCAATGGGGCAAGGTTCTCGATATCGCCGGAGGCGGCGACATCGTCCTGAGCACGGCAGACGTCGACGTCATGTGGCGGGTGGCGGAAGCCGACGCACACAACCACGCAGAGCGGGAAGCGCTCGCTCTCTACGAAAAGATCCTGCAAGATTCCTCAAATTCGGACGAGCGGCTCGGGACCATACAGAAGGCGCTCGGGCTCCTGCCTGTGCGCGAGGTCGAGACACTGATCTCCCTCGGCCGCACCAATCCTGACGGCAGCAACGAATTCGACATCGTCGAAGACGATCTGTTGCGCGCCCGCATCGGCGCCATCGCCGCCGGCGAAGACGTAGGAACGGTCTCTCGTAGCGAACTCGTGCGCTTCGAAGACGGCGTAGAAGCCGACAAGAGCGCCATGTCCGATGCGGCGCTTCTCGGCTGGTTCTATTATGGCCAGAACGACTGGCAGGATGCGGCGCGCTGGTTCAAGACGTCGCTCGATCGCGGTGGTGACGTGAAATCGGCCGAAGGCGCCGTGCTTTCGCTGAGCGCGCTTGAGAAGCTCGACGAGGCGGAAGCGATCGCCGCCAAATGGGAAGCGCAATCGGCCGAGGTGCGCAGCCTCTTTCTCGGCCTCGGTGCGGCGCGGCTCAGCATGGATCCGCCGCCTGATCTCACCCGCGACTACGTCGCCAAACTCGCCAACGCCATCGAAGAGACGCAGTCCGGCGACGGCGCGCAGGCACTCGCCTGGTACCATTACAACACCAAGTCGTTTGATGATGCGCAGAGCTGGTTCCGACAGGCGATGGCCTGGCAGCCGCAGGACACGACGGCACTCGGCCTCGTTCTTGCGACTTTTCATCTCAAACAATGGTCCGAACTCGCCGATCTTTTGAAGAGTTTCTCGCCGGACTATCCGAGCGTCGCTGCGGTCGCACCGCAGCTTAAGCGCCCGACGCGGACCGCCTCGACCATCGATCGCACGCAACAGGTGCGGGCGGCGCGGGTTGCGCAGCGGGTAAACGATCTCTTCGGAGCGAAGCGCTATCGCGAGGCCTTGGCGCTTCTCGACGAGTTCGACGGCAAGTCGCGCGGCATGATGATGCTCAGAGGCTGGGCCCTCTACCACGTGCATCAGATCGCCGAGGCGCGGGAGATTTTTCGCAAGCTCGACGCAAAGAGCTCCACCAAAGAGACCCGGGAAGCGCTGGCGTGGATCATGAACGCCCAGCTGCCCGCCCGTCATCGATAGACAAGAGAAAGCCTGGCACCTCCAGCCAGTCGAAAGGGCGTTCACCCCGCAAGGGTGAGCGCCCTTTCTTCTTCATCAGGAGTCTTAATCCGACAGGCGTTCCTCGCCGCGATAGCGGGCATAGGTCGACTGTCCGGAAGCTCCGAAAGAAACGACCGGATAGGTGTCCGGCTCCATGCCGGGCATGGCCATACCTTCCGAGCCGACCGGCATGCCCGGCACGGCGAGACCGGTCGTCATGGGCTTTTCATCGAGGAGCCGCGCAACCATCGCCGAAGGCACGTGACCTTCCAGGACGTAGCCGCCCACAACGGCCGTATGGCATGAGGCGAGCTCATCGGGCACGCCGAACTGCTGCTTGACGGCGCCGATATCGTCGGTCGGGACGACTTCGACGGCAAAGCCCTCGGTACGCATCTTGTCCGCCCAGGCCGTGCAGCAGCCGCAGGAGGGATCCTTGTAGACGGTCATGGCCGGAAGTCCTTCCGCATGAACGGAAGAAACGGCGAGCATGCCAGCAAACGCAGCGCCGGCGAGAAGAAAACGAGTTTTCATCGGAAGCATCTTTCCAAAGTGCAGATGGGCCGGGTTTCACCCGACGATTCGGTCTGTTGCGGGCTTTGCCCGCTTCTTTCAGGAAAGGATGCTTCGTGGCGGCGGTGACAGCGCTTCCGAATCAATGGCAACCAGCACCCTCGTATCCGGCCGCATCGCGGCCGCGACATCGCTCCGTGGCGCGGGCACAGCCGGCATGTGAGTGGTGGCGAAAGCTTGCAGGGTTGCGACGCAGATTGCGGTACAGCCGGTCTTTTCCGCTGGCGCCTCCTGGCAGCAATCATGCTGCTGCTCGGCCACGAGGCGCATCTCTGACACGTCCATCGGAGCCATCGTCCGGCCATGCGAGGAGGCGTAGCTCGACTGCCCGCCGACAAGTGCGAGGAGAAGCGCGAGAAGCAGCGACGCCAGACGTGGAATCCGAGTTGCGAGCATCCTCTGCAATCTAGCAGATCCGGCGATACCGCGCTTGAGGCAAATCAACGGGTTACAGAAATGTAAGCGAGCACGCCCGTTACGCGACCCTGCGCCCGTTCGCGTCGATGATCAGCTCGCCATCCTCCTTGGCGAGCGGCCCGGGCGGCAGACGATCGAGAAGGTCGAGCACCATTTCGCTCGGCCGGCACAGCCGCACACCCTTTGTCGTGCAGACGATCGGCCGGTTGACCAGAACAGGATGCGCAATCATCGCCTCCAGGAGCTTCTCGTCGCTGACCTCGGGATCGAGCAGGCCGAGCTTCTCCGCCGGCGATTTCGTCGTCCTGAGTGCTTCGCGCGGGGTCAGTCCGGCCGCAGCGAAGAGCGCCAGAAGCTGCGGGCGGGTCCAGCCCTCTTTGAGATATTCGATGACGGCCGGCCGGTAGCCGGCCTTCTCGATGATCGACAGAACATTGCGCGAGGTGCCGCAGTCGGGATTGTGATGAATGACGACGTTCATGGTCGGCGAGACTCTTTCTCTCAGCGATCGGATACGAGGGCGAAGGGCAAGCTCACGCCGTCAGCCATTCCTCCAGCTTGTCTTCCCGCGGCAGGCCTCCGGCATGGACAAGCTTGCCGTCGATGACGATGCCCGGAGTGGAGGCAACGCCATATCGAGCGATCTCGGCGTAGTCCGTTACCTTTTGCACCTTTGCCTCAATGCCGAGCCTCTCGGCAGCATTGCGCACCATGGCCTCGGTCGTCTCGCAGCGCTTGCAGCCGGGACCGAGCACTTTCACATCCTTCATCTCAGAAGATACCTCCGATTTATCCGAACAGGAAATTGAACAGGAAGCCGACGCTGAAGATGCCCGTCCCGACGATGGCGACGAAGACGGCGATGAGCTTTCCCTTCAGCACCTTTCTCAGAATGACGATCTCCGGCAGCGAGAGCGCCAGAACCGCCATCATGAAGGCGAGTGTCGTGCCGAGGGCGGCGCCCTTATCGAGAAGCGCTTCCACCACGGGTATGATACCCGCAGCATTGGAATACATCGGAATGCCGAGCCCGATTGCAGCCGGCACCGACCACCAGGCCTCCGCACCCATGATGCGCGCCATCAGCTCCGCCGGCACATAGCCGTGAATGCCGGCGCCGACAGCGATACCGACGAGAATCCACAGCCACACTCGGCCGACGATCTCCCTCATGGAGGCAAGGCCCTCGCGGAGACGCTCAACGCCGGTGATCTCGTCCTCTGGCACGCGGCAGCAGCCGCCCGTCGCATTCAACTCGCGCACCCAGTCCTGCAGCCAGGATTCGATGTGCAGGCGGCCGATGACCCAACCCGACACGATTGCGACGCCAAGTCCGAAGGCGAGATAGAGGAGTGCCACCTGCCAGCCGACCAGACCGAAGAGAAGGCCAAGCGCCACCTCGTTCACCATCGGCGCGGCGATCAGGAACGAGAAGGTAACGCCGAGCGGGATGCCGGCCTGAACGAAACCGATGAAGAGCGGAATGGCGGAACAGGAGCAAAAGGGCGTCAGGATGCCGAGCCCAGCCGCCATGAGGTTGCCGGCCCCCTCGCGCCGACCCGACAGAAAGGCCCGCGTCTTCTCGGGCGAGAAGAAAGATTGCACCACCCCCATCACGAAAACCACGAGCGCCAACAGCATCAGCACTTTCGGCGTGTCGTAGAGAAAGAAGGCGAGCGCCTCGCCGAGCCGGCTTTCCCGTGCCACAGGGAGGAGATGCGTGATCGCTTCGGCGGCCGGCTCGAGGCCCATATAAACGCCGACCCACAGCGCGAACGCTGCGACGGTGCCAAGATACCACAGGAGTGGCGAGGAGCGCCGGCCTGATCCCGGCGCAGTGCTGTCTGCAAAGCCGGAGGCGCTCATGCAGCCGCCCTCCTCGACCCGCCATCGAGCGCGACCATGGCCGCATCGACGATCGCCGCAAGCTCTTGCGGCAGGTCCGGATTGCGCCGGTAGCGAACCCATTGCGCATCGCGGCGGTCGACGACGAGCCCCGCAGCTTTCAGCACCCCCATATGCCGCGACATGCGCGATTGCGTCGCCTCCAAGCGCTGCATCAGCTCGCAGACGCAATGCTCCCCGCCGTCCCAGACGATCTGGATGGCGGCAAGCCGCGTCGGCTCAGCCAAGGCGGAGAGAACAAGAGACACGCCCATCACAAACTCGCGGTTTTGCGCATATGCGTTTAAGCGCATAAACTCTCACTGCGCGACGAAGTCAAGTACGTTGCTCGGCCGGCATGAAGGACACGGACGATATTTGCTCTCAGCGTCCGTCGGATCTGCGGTGGGCTTAGCGTTCGGCGCGAACCGGCCTCACCCCGCACGGATGGCGGACGTTCTCCGCCTTTCTTGTTCGCTCATTCGCCGCCCATGATGCGCTCCGACAGGGCCTGCGATGTCAGGCCGTCGGTCGAAAGCGATGCTTCGGTCCGGCCACCGCGCAGGATGGTCACCCGGTCCGCGACGGCCACGACGTCGTGCATGTTGTGGCTGATCAGGATGACGGTGACGCCGTTTTCCTTCAACCGGCGGATGAGCTTCATCACCTCTTCCGTCTCGCGCACGCCGAGCGCGGCGGTCGGCTCATCCATGATGATGATTTCCGCCTTCCAGCGAAGCGCCCGGCAAATCGCTACGGCCTGACGTTGCCCGCCAGACAGGTTCTCCACCTTGGCGGTCATGTCGCGCATCACCGAATTTAGCGAGATCAGAAAATCCTGCGAGCGGGCGATCATGGCGGCGCGGTCGAGCACCTTGATGCCGAGGACCCGCTTCTCGAGCTCGGAGCCCATGAAAATGTTCTGATAGATCATCATGCGCGGCGCGAGACCGAGATCCTGATGGATGGTCGCAATGCCGGCCGCGAGCGCGTCATGCGGGTTTGCAAGCCGCACCTTTTCGCCGCGGACGTGAATGTCGCCCTCATCCGGGCGTTCCACGCCGGAGACGAGTTTGATCAGCGTCGATTTTCCGGCGCCATTGTCGCCGCAGAGTGCGTGCACCTCGCCGGCCGCGACGCTGAGATCGGCGCCGCGCAGCGCCTTGACGGCACCGTAGGATTTCCGGGCGTTGCGGACGGTGAGGATGTCGCTCATCTTTTTTCCAAAGTGGCCGGCGGCTCGCCCGCCGAACCCCTCGCCTACTCCTTGATGAAATTGTCGACGTTCGACTGATCGACGAGATCGGCTTTCATGTAGAGATAGGGGCCGGAGGTGATCGTTTCCTTCTCCGCACCTTCGACCGCGATCTTCTGCATGGCGTCGACAGCCGCCTCGCCCATCGCCTCGAACGGGATCGCCACCGTCGCCATCAGCATGGAATCGGGCGACTTGATGCGCCGGAACGTTTCCGGCCCGCCATCTGTGGAGACGAGAACCACATCGCCCTTCTGCATGCCCTGCTGCTTCAGGAGATCGTCGATGATGAAGGCCTGCCCATCGAAGGATGCCCAGATGCCGTCGAAGCTGCCGGCGTTCTGCATGATGAGAGCATTCATGCCGTTGCGCACATCCTCCTGCCAGCTCTTGGTGCGGGCCATCGAATGGCTGCCCACTTCCTTCACCGCCTGGTTTTCGCTCAAGACGACGTCAAGCACCTTGCCGCGGATGCGCGTGCCGACATTGGATTCGAAGCGGTCCGTCAGGATCGAGCCCTCATAGCCGAGCTGCCCCAGAAGATAGAGCGCCGATTCAGAGCCGACGGCGTACTCATTGACCTGAATATCGAAAAGCGCATTCGGGCTGGCCCCGCTCATGACCGTGATCAGCGGGATGCCGGCGTCCTTCACCTCTTGCATCTGCGCGTCGAACTCGACGGGCTTCGACATGGCGAGCACGATGCCGTCGACGCCACTTTGGACGAGGTTCTCGATCTGCTCGGAATGCGTCTGCAGCGTGCCGTTGGAATTCAGCACGACGACGTCCCAGCCTTTTTCTCTCGCGGCGGCTTCGACGGCATTGGCGACGCGGGCATGCGTCTCCGACGACATCTGAAAGGCGACGACGCCGAGCTCGAAGGCCTGGGCGGACACCGCGCGCGTCACCGCGAAGGCGACGACGCCGAGCGAAAGCAGCAATCTGAGTTTCATTTTCATCCCTCTTATCGTTGGCAGAGCGCGGCTTTTTCGGCGCGCTTCATACGGAAAATGCGGCCTTCTTCAGAACGCTGGCAGAGACGCTCACGGAGGCGATGACGATGACGCCCAGCATGATATCTTGCAGGTAATAGGGAGCGCCGAGAAGCACGAGGCCGTTGGCAAGCACCGAAATGATCAGGGCACCGACGAAGGTGCCGGCAATGTTCGGGCGTCCAGGCTCGAACATGGTCATGCCGAGAAGCACCGCGGCGATACCGTTCAAGAGATAATCGCCCGCCATCTGCGGCGAGGCGGAGCTCAGATTGGCGACGAGAAGAACGGCCGCAATACCGGCCGCAAACCCCGAGAGCGTAAGGCCGATCAGCTTCATGCGCCGCGTCGCGATGCCGGCACGATGGGCCGCCTCCTGCGCTTCTCCGGTTGCCAGCATATGCGTGCCGAGCCGCGTCTTGCGCGTCACGAACCAGGCGCTCAGAACGACGGCCGCCATGACCACGACGAGGACCGGAATGCCGAAGATCTTGCCGCGCGCCAGGGCGAGAAACATCGGATCCCAGCGCCCGACAAAGGCCACGCCGCCGGTGATCATGAACGTCAGACCATTGGCGATCGCGGCCGTGCCGAGTGTGGCAATGAGAGAGGGCACCTTCACGCCGGTGACGAGGAACCCGTTCACCAGGCCGCCCAGGGTGGCGACGGCAAGACCCGCGACAACGGCAAGCCCCCAAAACGTGCCGCCGGCGATGAGGCCGCCGGTGACGACGGCGGCAAGGCTCGCAAGATTGGCGAAGGAGAGATCGAGCTCGGAGGTCAACAGCGCGAAAGTGAAGCCGGTGGCAAGGATCGCCAGAAAGCTCGTCTGCTTCAGAACATTCAGCAGATTGGCGCTGGAGGCGAAATTGCGCGCGAAGACGAGCAGGAAGACGAAGACGAGGAGGCCCGCGAGCGCCGTCCCGTATTTGGCGATGAAATCTCTCACCCGGCCTGGTCCGCGAGCTTGCCGATCGGCGGGATCAATTCCAGCCCCCCGGTGACGGGAATGACGGCGCCCGTCACGAAGGCGGCGCGCGGCGACATGAGGAAGGCGACGACCTCCGCGACGTCCTCAGGCCGACCGAGACGGCGCAGAGGCGTCCGCGCCGAGGCTGCCCGCTCAAGTTTTCCGAAGGCATCGCCCGGGAAAGCCCCACGCACCATCTCGGTGGCGATGATCCCCGGCGCCACCGCATTGGCACGCACGCCGTCCGGCCCCAAGGACTGGGCGATGTTGAAGGTCATCGTGTTGACGCCTCCCTTGGCCGCGCCATAGGCCGGATTGGCGCCGCCCGAAAGCCAGGCGATCGATGAGACGAAGACCATAGCGCCGCCGTTTCCGGCAGCACGCATGGCGCGCCCCACCGCCCGGCCGACACGATGGGCGCTCGAGAGATTGACGTCGATCACCCTCTCCCAGCCCTCGTCGTCCTGATCGGGAAAGGCCGCGACATGCGATGTCCCGGCACAGTGCACGAGCCCGTCGATGCGGCCGAAGCGGGCGAGACAGGCATCGACCAGAGCCTCCGGCGCCGACCGGTCGAGAAGATCGGCAGAGGCGTAGGCGTCGTCTTCGCTCAACAGATCGGCGAGCTTGCCACCGTCATCGAGATCGGTCGCAAAGATCCGCCACCCGTCGCGTTGCATGGCCGAAGACGTCGCACGACCGATGCCGCCGCTGGCACCGGTGATGAGAACGACGGGTTTTCCGCTCATCTCGCCACGCCTCGATGCTCTCGCAGCATTGTACCGTGCCTCATTCTTCGCCCCATCGTGCATCCAAGAGTCATTTCAGTACATTATGCGTGAACGTTCGCGTGGCGCAGAATGCGGCGTAAGGTCAAGGGCCGGATCGGTACTTTGCCCGTAAAGCCGCATGTCGCTCCCCGGCCGGCGCATTCAACTCGCCCTCCGGCGAAGCTTCTCGAGAGACCGGGCCGCATGTGCCACCGGCTCATGCATCTCGGTGAAAAGGGCATAGAGCGCATCGTAATGCGCATGCTCCGCCGCGTTCGGCAGGTAGGAGGTGAAGTCTTCCTCGGGTGCGGCTGCGCCGATGTTCTGCGCAAACCCAAGAGCGACCCGACAAAGGGCGAAGCAGCCGGCAAGCCCCATCTCGACGTGGCGGGAGACAAGGACAGGACGGCCGAGGATATCGGCGCGCATTTGATTCCAGAGCGGGCTTTTCGTGCCGCCTCCGGCCATGCGAACGGCTTCCGCGGCAAGGCCTGTCGCCGTCTCCGCCCGCTCCAGCACGGTGCGGTTGAGGAAGCCGACGCCTTGCATGACGGCACGCACGAGGTCGCCCCGTCCATGGCCGGACGTCATGCCGAGAAAGGAGGCCGCAAGGTCGCCGTCCCAGAACGGTGTGCGCTCTCCGTGCAGATACGGGTGAAACAGAAGCGGGCGCGGATTTTCAGGCTCGCCCAGAAGCGCCGCCAGCCGTTCCTGGAACGGTCGAGGCGTCGCATCGAGTCCATCGACGATCCAACTGAGAAGGTTGGCGCCGTTCTGGCCTGGCCCACCCAGATGCCAGAGCTTCTCTCCCCAGGGGATGGTGATCAGCCCTTCGGCCTCGCCGCGCCGATGCGACAGCAGGCCGAAAACCTCCGAAGAGCCGGAAATACAATAGGCGCTCCCGCTCTTGAGCCCCCCGAGACCGGCGACCGCGGTCCAGCTGTCGTTGGAACCGCACAGGACTTTGGCTCCCGCAAGGGCGCCCAGCGCCCCCGGCAGCCCTTCGCGCACCTGGCCGACAATGTCTTCCGGCTGCCCGAGCGGGGGAAGAAGAGCGCGTTCAAGGCCGAGGCGCGCGGCGATAGAGGCATCGCCGCCGGCCAATGATTGTGCCAGCCAATGCTGCGACACATGGTCGGAACGGGCGATGCCCGTCAGTTGCAGATTGAGATAATCCTTTGGCTCCAGAACAAGGTGGGTTCTTTCCCAATTCTCCGCCTCGTTCTCCTTCAACCAGAGAAGACGTGCGGTCGGATGGAAGGCATTGAGGCCTGCGAGCACTCCGTCGGCGTCGAGAGCCTCGTTCCTCCTCGCCGTCGCCAGCGCGCTTTCAGCGCGCGAATCGCGGAAGCCGAGCGCCGGGCGCACACTCTTTCCCGCTTGATCGAGAAAGACCTGCGTGCGCGTGAAACCGCACAGCGCCACCGCCGCAATGCCGCCGAGCCCACCCACGCTCTCGCTTGAGATCCGTTCGCAGGCGCTCTTCAGAGCCTCCCACCACAGCGCCGGCTCCTGCTCGGAATGCCCCGGCGCCCGTTCCTCGAAACCCGTCTCGACATTCGCACTTGCCACGACCGACCCGTCCGCCTCGAACAGGCAAGCCTTGAGAGCCGAGCCCCCGAGATCAATCGCCAGGACGCGTGTCATGGGAAACGCCTCCTGCATCCTTCTTGTGGCCGCGATCCAGGCGGACCCGCCCTCGCCGCCTGCCCGGACGACATCGTCGAACTTCCTGCATGATACAGGAAAGCTGCCGTATCTGCGGGGGCAGAGATCACGCGCGAAACCTTGTGCGAGAGGGTCACGGCAGATTGAAGAGCGCGTGCAGGACCAAAGAAAACCCTGCGGGACCTATAACTTAGCTCCACGGCCTCCTCATGCGACTCATCTGAGTCCATTCTTAAGCCTCTGACTTACCAGCAGTTAATTTGCGGGAGAAGCCATGCTGTGGCTTTCTCCCGCAAGCTGATCGTTCGTCATCGCCCGTGGGAAGCGGTTTTTCTCCGCGTGCGGACGAACGAAGCGGCCGGGGCGGTTTGCGGGCGAGGCTCGCGGATCCAGGCGATCATCAAGAAGGAAATTTCCCATGACCACCAAGGATCTTGAGACAATCTGGGCGCCACGCGTCCTCAGTGTCGTGCGCATCGTCGCCGCACTCCTGTTCATGGAGCACGGCACGCAGAAGCTCTTGGGCTTCCCACCGGCCGATCACGTGACGGCGGCCTTCAGCCTCGGCTGGTACGCCGGCATTCTCGAAATGTGCGGGGGCGCGCTCCTCGTCATCGGTCTGTTCACTCGGCCGGTCGCCTTCGTTCTCTCCGGCCTCATGGCCTTCGCCTATTTCCTCGCGCATTTTCCGCGTGCCTTCTATCCCGTGCTGAATGGCGGCGATGCGGCGATCCTCTTCTGTTTCTTGTTCTTCTATCTCGTCTTCGCCGGTCCCGGCCCGTGGAGCATCGACGCCTGGCGCTCGAACAAGACCTTCTTGCCGCCGCGCGACTGATTTCTCTCGGAAGGGCGGGACGCGCCGCGCTTCCCTTTCCACCGTCTGCGCTCAAGGAACGCGAACATGGCCTCGCTCGGCAGCGACCCGACCGGCACGATCGTGAAGCCGGCCATGGTCGCGCTCCTGGTCGTCTCGGGCGTGACCGGGATCATGATGCTCACGCATCGCTACAGCGATCTTGTTCGCTTTGCGCATGAATGGCTGAGCGTTGTTTTCATCGTCGCCGCGCTCTGGCTTTTCGTCAGCAACTGGCGGGCCGTCGCCCGGTCCTTCAAACGGAGTGCAGGCCGGGGCGCTTTCGGCATCGCCCTCGTGGCATCGGTGGCGCTCACCGGAATGACGGGAAACGCTCAGCATGTGAGCCCGACAACCGTGCTTCAGGTCTTGTCGAACGCGCCTCTGGAGAAGGCCGCACCCGCCTTCGGCCTGGAACCTGAGACCGCACTGGACATGCTGCTCAAGACCGGGATCAAGGCCTCACTCGGCGACACGCTCAGCACGATCGGCGCCCGCAACGGCACCAACGGCGCGGAGATCGCCTCGCGCCTTGCCGAACAGGCGCAGGCGAGCGAGTAAGGCCAGCAGAGCACAGCTTAATCCTCGTCGGGGGTCTTTTTGGCAGCTGCACGCCGTGCCCGGCGGACCCCGAACCACACGAGACCTGCTACAAACGGCACCGCAAGACCCGTCGCCAGACCAACATTGATCGGCGTGCCTGCACTTTCAGCGGCCTTGATGAGATAGCCGACGAGACCGATGGCGTAATAGCTGATCGCCACCACCGACAGGCCTTCGACCGTCTCCTGCAGCTTGAGCTGAACGCGCGCGCGCTCGTCCATGTTCTTCAAAAGGTCGCGATTCTGCTCTTCGAGCTCCACCTCGACACGTGCCCGCAAAAGGCTGCCAACACGCGCGGCGCGTTGCGCCAGCGCCTCCTGGCGCTCCTCGGCCGATTCGCAGGTGGCCATCGCCGGTCCCATGCGTCGGTCCAGAAAGCCATCGATGGTCAGCACCTCGTCCATGCGCTCCAGACGCAGATCACGCAGTCGCTGCTTGACGAGTTGGTAGTAGGCGCGCGAGGCACCGAAGCGATAGCTGGTGCGTGCCGCCACGCTCTCGATTTCGGCCGAGAGCTGTGACAGGTGCCGAAGAAGATCGGCGTCGCTCGTCTGATCGGCCCGGTCGGCCATGCGCGCGCTGATATCGGCGAGCGCCTCGTCGACGGAGCGCAGCCGCGGCGTCGCCTCCTGGGCAATCGGCAAAGCAAGGAGCGCAAGCGCGCGATAGGTGTTGAGCTCGACGAGCCGTTGCACCGTGCGGCCGGCATGGCGCTCCTCGAGCCCCTTGTCCTGGATGAGGATGCGCGTGAAATGGTCGGAATGCAGGCGGAAATCGGCCCAGACCAGAGCCTTGCCGCCAGCCACGGCATTTCCGATCAGGGGATTGCCATTGAAATGCCGGAGCGAAATCTCCTCCGGGCTCGGCATCTCCACATTCTCCGGGATGATCGCCAAATGCACCGCCGACAGGACCTCTCCCGGCACTTCTGCCAGCCAGTCGCGCGGCAATTCCTCGATGACAGTGTCTTCAAAAGGGTGAGTGAAATGCGCCCGCCGGAAGAAGGTGTAGGAGCAGAATTCCGTATGGCGCTCCCATTTCACGGTGAGGCCACCAAACTCGGAGGTATGGTGCTTCGCCTCGCTCGAGGGCGCAGCACCGCCAAGACGGGCGCAAAGGCGCGCCAGATGCTCCCGGTCGGCCTCCAGGCTCTTTTCGCCCGACAGGGCGGCGAATTGCGAGATCCGCAATGGCGCGCGCATCGGCTCCGACGGCCGCGCATGCAGCTCGCGGATCAGATATTCCCGTTGCGGATGCTCAGGGAAAGGTTGTGGGTTCATTCGCTTCGGCTCCACAAACGCCGGCAAGCGCATCGATCGTGCCGGCAAAATGCGCCCGCCCGCCCGGCTGCCAGCCCAGTCTCCTTAAGCGATTACAACGCATGATGGCGACACTTCTTTCGTCGCCCCTTTCCGGCAGCGATCCTGGCTGGGCCAGTGCCTCGCGCAACGCCGCCACGATCTCACGGTTGCTGAGAAGAAGATCGGAACAGTTGTAGATCTGCCCCGCGGCCATTTCCGCAGGCGCATCGAGAAGAAGAGCGACAGCCTGCCCGACATCATCGCCATGAACCTCCGTCGCGACACGCGGCGCAATTTCAAGAGTCCCGTCAAGAATCTGGCGTGCGACGCTCATCCATTTCGTCCGCTCCAGCGGTTCGACGAGACCATAAACCCCTGTCACTCTGAGCGAGGCTCCGGCAAAGCCCGCGGACGGCATGGCGGGCGTGACGGCCGGAACCGCGAGCGGCGCGAAAGTCTCCGGCGGGTCAAGGCAGAGCCTGCGCAGCCCCGCCTCAACGGCTAGCTTGACGTGGCCGTAATGGGTGTCCGGCTCGGGCACCATCGTCTCATCGAGCGGACCCTCCAGAGACCCGTAGACGGCACGGCTCGACAAGAAGACGGCCCGCTTCACGCCTGCGGCCTTGGCCTCTGTCAGGAAGCGCAAAGAGGCGTCGCGGTTGGCGCGGTAAAAACCTTCGACATCGTCGCCCTCGCCACCGCGGTAGCGGCCCGCCACATGCTGGAAAGCGGCGTGGACGACGTGATCGACGTCCGCGATGGCCGCACCAAAATCGGCCTGCGGATCGAGCTCGAAGGGCACCCATTCGAAAGGAAAGGAGAAGCGCCCCTCGGGAGGCCGCTGCCGCGAGGCGAGCCTGATCCGAAAACCATGGCCGGCCAGATGGCGCGCGATCAACTGGCCGACATAGCCGGTGCCGCCGGTAACGAGAACAAGAGACGGCTTTTCGCTCATGCGCAGAGAGAGGCTCTCAGGTTGCCGGCGCGATCGGATCGAGCGATTCCGGCAATCCGCGCCCTTCCATGACGTTCCACCACAGATCGATCAGCGGCCCAAGCTCTGCGCGCTTGGGATGATCCTCCTGCCAGGGCTTCTCGTATTGGTAGTGCAGGATCTTGGTGGCGTCCCAGTTCCACAGCTGCGGCAGCCGGAAATAGACATATTGCAGGACATTGTAGATGTACGGCAGGCCGTGCCAGTCGGCGAAGTAATCCTGCAAAAAGCTCTGATCGGTGCGTGGCCAGAACGCGTCGGGCGCGTCGAGGACGAGCATCATCGTCTCGTAGGTCGCCTTGTCAGGCTCGGTTACGAAAACGCCGGAATTCAGCCGATGGAAACCGTCGAGCGCGTCGTAGACGTTCGGAGCGGCGGAAAACCCCGGATAGCCGAAGAGCTTGTCGCAATTGCGCAGAAAGAGCGCATCGGCATCGACGAAGACGATGCGCTCATATTCATCGAGTTCCCATAGCCGCAGCTTGGCGAAATTGAGAAGCGGGTCGTGGAAGCTCGGCTTCTCGCCTCTCGTAAAGGGCGCTTCGCGATGCTGCGCGGCCCGGCTGTGGCGTTCGCGAAATGCCTCCGACACCTCCGGTGGACGCGTCGGAACCACGCTCACCCCCTCCGCCTCCATCTGATCGAGCCCCGGAAGATCCTCCGGGGCCAGGACAAGCAGCGGCGCTTCCGATTCCGTCATACGGAATGAACGCGCAAGTGCCGTCGCTCCGATCAAGTAATCAGGATTTGCGGCAAGGGTAGCATAGGCAACTTTCGCCATACGGCCGAGACTTTCTATGAACTTTAGGAGATTGCCGTCAATTTCGGCGAACCTGGGTGGGTATTAATCGCCTTGTTACGCTCTTTCGTCCACCCAGACACGCACGGAATGCGCGTTTTGTCGATTCGGTAGGCGTATTTGCGGGCCACGTCGATCACTTCCGACAAGAGGCCTTCCTCGAGCCGGATCGGGTCGAGGCCGAGAGCGAGGAACTTTTCGTTGCAGACGGAAAGCTCGTTTTCATCAGCCTCTTTGCGAGGATTCGGCAGGTTAATGATCTTCGCGTCCGTCATCTTCGCAACGAGCTCGGCGAGATCGCGCACCCGATGGGTCTCCGTCGCCTGGTTGAAGATCTTGACCGGCTCACCGGATGACGGCGGATTCTTGAGAGCAATTTCGATGCAGCGCACGGAATCCTGAATATGGATGAAAGCGCGCGTCTGCCCACCGGTGCCGTGCACGGTGAGCGGATAGCCGACGGCCGCCTGAATCAGGAAGCGGTTGAGGACGGTGCCGTAATCGCCATCATAATCGAAACGGTTGATGAGCTGTTCGTGCATCTTCGTTTCGGCGGTGTTGGTGCCCCACACCACGCCCTGATGCAGGTCGGTGACCCGGATGCCGTCGTTCTTGGCGTAGAACTGGAAAAGCAGCTGATCGAGGCATTTCGTCATGTGATAGACGCTGCCGGGATTGGCCGGATAGAGGATTTCGCGCTCCTCCCACTCGCCCGTCTGGCTCTGGATCTTGACCGGCAGATAACCTTCCGGGATCTGCGCCTTGACCGTGCCATAGCCATAAACGCCCATGGTGCCGAGATGCACGAGATGCGCATCGAGATCGACCGCAACCATGGCGTTCAGAATGTTGTGGGTGGCGTTGACGTTGTTGTCGACAGTGTAGGTCTTGTGACGATCCGACTTCATCGAATAGGGCGCGGCGCGCTGCTCGGCGAAGTGGATGATCGCCGCGGGACGATTCTCATCCAGCCAGTTCTTGAACCGCTCGTACTCCTTGGCGACGTCGATCAGATGGAAGCGCAGGGCGACTCCCGTCAGTTCACGCCAGACCCGGCAGCGTTCCTGGATGGAATCCATCGGGGTGAGCGATTGAACGCCGAGCTCGGTGTCGATCCAGCGACGGCTCAGATTGTCGATGATATGGACCTCGTGCCCACGCTTCGACAAATGCAAGACGGTTGGCCAGCCGACGAAACCGTCGCCTCCTAAAACCGCGATCTTCATGACAATCCCATCTCCTGAGTGCGCTTTGCGTCGATCTTGTCACAATATCGGCGCCGGATGACAATCCCATGCTGCAAGCCAGGGATGCGACGTTGCGTGTCGGCGGCAAAGGGTGAACCATCCGGACGGGGCCGAAGGTGCCCACACCACTTGGAGTTCGGACGCCGCGGCGCGGCCGTCAAGGGGAGCTGTCGAGCCCTTGCCGGCTCATAAAAAAGCGTGACCCGGGCCCCTGACGACCACTTCAGCGCCGCGCGCTCAATTCTGACGTTTGAGAAAATCGCGGAATGCCGCCAGCGTTTCGTCGCTGACATGGTGCTCCACACCTTCGGCGTCCTGTTCCGCTATTTCGCGGCTCGTGCCGATCGCCAGGAGGAAATCGCGCACCAGCGCATGACGTTCGCGTGCGCGTTCAGCCAGAGCCTTGCCGGCATCGGTCAGGAAGATCGAGCGATAGGGTTCGGAGCGCACGAGCCCGTCGCGGATCAACCGCTGAATGGTCCGGTTGACGGTGGCATGCGTCACCCCGAAGCGCTCCACGAGGTCGGTCCCCCGCGCCTCTCCGCGGACGGCGATCAAGTCGTCGATCAGCTCGACATAATCCTCCGCCACTTCCGATTGGTGCGCCTTGCGCACCCGCTCGAAAGCCGCGCGCTGACGCGCCGGATTGAGAAGCTTGTCCTTTGGCACTGTCCGGTCCGTAGGCAGGAGCAACGCCACTTCTGTAACAAATTTTCACCCGTGAACAATGCTTAGCATCGCCTAAAGCGGAGCGCCTTGCCGCGCGCCTCGAAGGCTTCGGTCGAGCGTCATGACATGACGGGACTCCCGAGGATCTCAGCCGACCTAGCCGTATCCCGCGGCTTAAGGGGCTGAAGGCCCGGCCACTTCGCTCTCCTCCTGCAAATCGCCCGGATGCGGAGGTCCGGCGCGCTCATAGAGGCAACGATCGGGCTTGATGTCGATGAGCGGCGTCTCATCGAGACAATCCATGCCGCGCACCAGGAGCGCCCCCTCCTCCACGGCAACCAGCCTGACGATCGAGGAGCCGATCGGATTTGGCCGCACCGGCGAGCGAAGCGCAAACGTGCCACGGGCCTCGCCGCCGCCTCTCGGGCTCTGCAGGACGAGATCGCGGCGGGAACGGTGCAGCCAGTAGAGCACTTCGAGCCGCTCGTAGAGCGCGATGGTCTGCAGCGCCTCGGTCCACGGCTCGAAGACTTCCAACCGGCACAAAGGACCGTCCGCTCGTCCCATGCGCGGACAATCCATCCGCGACCTCCAAGGCGTGCGGGCCCGGCCGATAAAGACGAGGCCCGCATCGACGGGCGGAGGCGCCGCAACGGCGCGCTCCCTTTGATCGTCCACGTCTCGCCCGCTCATGTCAGTCGCTGACGCCGACCATGACGTCGGAAGCCTTCACGACCGCATAAGCCTCCTGACCGACCTTAAGGCCCAGCTCATCGACGGCCTCATTGGTAATCGATGAGGTGATGACCGCTCCGCCAATGTCGATGCGAACATGCGAAGTGGTCGCCCCCTTCAACACTTCCACGACCTTGCCCTTGAGCTGGTTGCGCGCACTAAGTTTCATATCCTTGTCCCCCAAACGTCGAACTATCTATGAACTTAGCGGTACGTTATGTAGTTTGACTATACGACGTTAGACGAGCACCCCCGGCAATGGAAATCGAAGCCCTCGTATCTTTGCGCAGCGCGGAATCGCCGGCGGTCGGCCGCGACAGGATCCGCCTGCTCGAAGCCGTGGCGCGGGAGGGCTCGATCACGGCCGGGGCAAAGGCTGCCGGCATCACCTACAAGGCCGCATGGGATGCGCTCGATGCCATGGCCAATCTGTTCGGTCAGCCCCTTCTGGAAAAGCGCACCGGCGGACGTGCCGGCGGTGGAGCGACGCTGACGCCGACCGGCATCAAGGTCATCGAGGCCTATCACAAGCTCGAGGTGGAGATGGCGCGCGTCGTGCGCTCCATCGAGCCGCATCTGTCCGGCACCGGCATTTCTCCGCTCAACCTCGTTTCGGGAGTTCTCATGAAGACCTCGGCCCGCAATGCGCTGAGAGGCACGATCACACAGATCGTCTCCGACGCGGTCGCCTGCGAGGTGGCCATCAAGGTCAACGAGGACACGACGATCTACGCCGTCGTCACCCAGGAGAGCCTGAAGGCGCTCGGCCTGTGCATCGGCCGGGAAGCCGTCGCCCTCATCAAGGCGCCCTTCGTCATCATTGCGCCCGGCAAAAGCGCCCCGCCCATTTCGGTGCGCAATTGCGTCGCCGGCCAGGTGCGCCGGCTGACACCCTCCGAAGTCACCACCGAAGTGGTTCTCGACATCGGCGGCGAGAAAAGCCTCGCCGCCACCATCACGGCCGAAAGCGCCAGGTCTCTCGGGCTCGAACCCGGAAAACCGGCATGTGCTCTCTTCGACGCGGCACATGTCATTCTTGCGATCGACTGATCATTGGGGGAACAGAAATGATGTCTTTGCGCTCTCTTGCGGCCGGGCTTTTGGTTGCCGCGGTGTCTCTGCCGGCATCGATGGCTGCGGCGGCCGAAACGAATGTCGCCGTCGCCGCGAACTTCACCGAAGCGGCGAAAGAAATCGCCGCCGCCTTCGAGGAAAAGACCGGCGACGAAGCGACTCTGTCGTTCGGCTCGACCGGCCAGCTCTACACGCAGATCAGCCAGGATGCGCCGTTTGAGGTGTTTCTTGCCGCAGACGACGAGCGGCCGGCAAAAGCGGTCTCCGAAGGCTATGCGGTGGAGGGCAGTGCGTTCACCTATGCGATCGGCAAGATCGTGCTGTGGAGCACCGACGCCGACCTCGTCAACGGCGAAGACACCCTGAAATCCGGCGATTTCAACAAGATCTCGATCGCCAATCCAACGACCGCCCCTTATGGCGCGGCTGCTGTGGAGACGATGAAGGCGCTCGGCGTTTACGAGGATCTCGAGCCGAAGATCGTCCAGGGCAACAACATCGCCCAGGCGTTCCAATTCGTGCAAACCGGCAATGCCGAGCTCGGTTTCGTGGCCCTGTCGCAGATTGCGGCCAGCGACGAGGGCTCGCGCTGGGAAGTTCCAGCCGATCTCTACACGCCGATCAAGCAGGACGCCGTCCTCTTGAAGAAGGGCGAGGAGAGCGCCGCGGCAAAGGCCTTTCTCGACTTCCTGAAGGGACCGGAAGCCGGCGCCATCATCGAGAAGTACGGTTACGGCACCGCTGCTGGAAGCTGATCGTTCGTGCCGGAGCTTTCAACTGAAACCCTCTCGGCGATCCGCCTCACGATCGAGCTTGCGACGATCACCACGGTGATCCTGCTTCTCGTCGGCACGCCGATCGCCTGGTGGCTGGCGCGCTCCAAGGTGTGGTGGAAGGAGGCAGTCGCGACCGTGGTCGCGCTGCCCCTCGTCCTGCCGCCGACGGTTCTGGGCTTTTATCTTCTCGTTGCGCTCGGCCCCTCCGGGCCGGGCGGACAGCTTGCGGCGCTGTGGGGCGGACGCACGCTCGCCTTCACCTTCGAAGGCCTCGTCATCGGCTCCGTCATCTATTCCATGCCCTTCGTCGTGCAGCCGATCCGCAACGCCTTCGAGGCGATGGGCGAACGACCTTTGGAGGTCGCCGCAACCCTCCGCGCCTCCCCTTTGCGCACGTTCTGGAGCGTCGCCCTGCCGCTCGCACGGCCTGGCTTTCTGACGGGTGCCGTCCTCGGCTTTGCCCATACCGTCGGCGAATTCGGCGTGGTCCTCATGATCGGCGGCAACATTCCGGGCGAGACCAAGGTTCTGTCGGTCGCCATCTACGACTACGTGGAGACGCTGCGCTGGGCCGAGGCGACCGTTCTTGCGGCCGGCATGGTCGTCTTCGCCTTCGTCGTCATCTTGACCATGACACTCATCGAAAAGCGCGTGGCGCGGCCCGGGAAATGACGGTTCAGACACCTCCGCCGATGGCAGGAAACACGATCGAGGCCGCCTTCTCAGGTCGCCTCGGTCACTTCGCTCTCGACGCTTCTTTCTCCGTCCCGGCAAGGGGCGTCACCGGGCTCTTCGGCCCGTCGGGCTGCGGCAAGACTTCGGTGCTGCGCTGTGCCGCCGGCCTCAACAGGCTAGAGGGCAGGTTCTCGATCGACGGCGAGATCTGGCAGGACGAAACGACTTTCCGCCCGACGCATCGCCGCCCGATCGGCTACGTCTTTCAGGAAGCGAGCCTCTTCCCGCATCTCAGCGTTCGCCAGAATCTTCTCTACGGCGCGCCCGGCAGACGGCCGCCCTCCTCCGCCAACGGCACGGGTTTTGAGGAAGTCATCGAGCTTTTGGGCATCGGCGACCTCCTGGGGCGTTCGACAAGCAACCTCTCGGGCGGCGAACGCCAGCGCGTCGCCATCGGCCGGGCGCTTCTCTCGCAGCCGAAGCTCCTGTTGATGGACGAACCGCTTTCGGCGCTCGACCGGCAGACCAAGGACGGCATTCTGCCGTTTCTGGAACGTCTGCACGACCGCCTCGCCATGCCCGTGCTTTATGTGAGCCACGATATCGCCGAGGTCGAACGCCTTGCCGACCATCTCGTTCTGATGCAGGCGGGCAAGGTTCTCGCCGCCGGGCCGCTCGTTGAATTGCAGGCCGACCCGAACCTGCCGCTTGCTGCCTCGCGCGAGGCCGTCGTCAGCCTCGATGCGGTCGTGGAAAGCTATGATGCCGCTTTCGGCCTTGCCCGGCTTGCCGTCGCCGGTGGGCATTTCGAGATCCCGGCCTCGGCCGGGGCGCCCGGAACACGCCGCCGGATCCGCATCGCGGCTGGCGATGTGAGCCTCACCCGCCGTCCGCCCGAAGGCACGACGATCATCAACATCCTGCCGGTGACGATCGTCTCAGACACGCCGGTCGGCGAGCACGAAACACTCCTCGTCCTGCGCCTTGGCGAAAACGGTGAAGGCGCCAGGCTCCTGTCGCGCGTGACGCGGCGCTCCTGGCACCACCTGCAGCTTGAGGTGGGCCAGAAGCTCTATGCGCAGATCAAGGGCGTGGCGCTCACGCCGGCGAGCGCCGCCAGCTAGGTCGACGCCTCACTCTCTGCGGCCCGTCTCGGCGGTACGTGCTCAAAGCCGAAGAAGACCTGCCGCAGGAGGACGAGGGCGAGAATGCCGAGCCCGATCGCCGTCGAGGTGAACTCCGGCGCCACCAAAAGAATGGCTGCGACGGCGAGCACCCACCGTTCGAGGAGATAGAGCGGCCCCCACAGCCAGCCCGCAAAGGCCGCCGAGAGCGCCGTGATGCCGACCACCGTTCCGGTGAAAGCGAGCGCAAAAGCCTGCCAGGTGAAGCCATCGGTCACCAGAAGCAGCGACGGCGAGAAGACGAAGACGAACGGCACCAGCGCCTTGCCCATGCCGAGCCGGAAAGCGGTGTTGCCCGCCTTGAAGGGATTGGCATTGGCGATCCCCGCCCCGGCATAAGCGGCAAGCGCCACAGGTGGCGTGATGTCGGCCAGAACCCCGTAATAGAAGACGAAGAAATGCGCCACGATCGGCGCGATCCCGAGCAGCCCCAGAACCGGCGCTGCGACCGATACCATGATCAGATAGGTCGCCGTCGTCGGGATGCCGCAGCCCATGACGATGCAGACCATTGCCGTCAGGATGAGGGTGATCAGCAGCGTCAGCGTGGAGACTTCCATCACGCCGAAGGGGATGTACGGGCCGATCATTTCCGCCCACTGCCCCGCAGTCGAAGTCACCATATAGGCGATCTTGAAGGAGACGCCGGTGAGCGTGACGACACCGATGATGATGCCGACGGTCGCGGCCGCCGCGCCCACGGCAAGCGCATATTTCGCGCCGAGCACGAAAGCGTCGACGACGTCCTTCACTCTGATGCGGTTCAGCGGATTGACGAGGCCGATGACGATGCAGGCGGTGATGCCCCAGAAGGCGGCGAGATAGGGCGTGAAGCCCTGAAGGAGGATGCCGATCAAGAGGAAGAGCGGGATGAGCGTCGGCCAGTCGCGCTTCAGGATCACGCCGACCTTCGGCAACTCTTCTCTCGTCAGGCCACGCAGGCCGAGACGCTTCGCCTCGAAATGCACCTGACAGAGTACGCCGAAGAAATGCATCGCCGCCGGCACGATCGCCGCGGTGATGATGGTGGTATAGGAGACGCCAAGAAACTCGATCATCAGGAAGGCGGCGGCGCCCATGACCGGCGGCGTGATCTGCCCGCCTGTCGAGGATGCCGCTTCCACGGCCGCCGCGAAATGGCGCTGATAGCCGATGCGGATCATCGCCGGGATCGTCAGCGCACCGGTCGTCACCGTGTTGGCGATCGACGAGCCGGAGATCGATCCGAGAAGAGCGGACGAGAAGACGGAGACCTTGGCCGGGCCGCCGGAGAAGCGGCCGGCGAAGGCCGAGGCGAAGTCGATGAAGAGGCGCCCGAGACCGATGCGCGTCGCCAAGACGCCGAAAAGGACGAAGTGGAAGACGTACGTCGCCACGACACCGACCGGCAGACCGTAGATGCCCTGGCTCGTCAGATAGAGGTGGTTGACGAGCGTCGTCCAATCGCTGCCCGGATGCACAAGGACGCCCGGCGCGCTTTGCCCGAATATCGCATAGGCCATGACGATGATGGCAATCACTGGCAAGGGCCAGCCCATCGATCGGCGCGTCGCCTCCAGGAGGACGACGATCATGACCGTCCCCATGACGACGTCGATCGGCAGAGGATTGCCGACGCGGAAGGCGAGATCGTTGAATATCCACGGGACGTAGAGCGAGGCTACGGCCGCCGCGAGGGCGAACAGCCAGTCGTAGATCGGCAGGCCGAGCGGCCGCCACAGGCTCGAGGGATAAAGGGTATCCTGGCCCTTCTTGGTTGCGGCGAAAACGATGAAGATCAGGGACAGGACGAAGGCGAGATGCACGCCGCGATGGTTGACCTCGCGCAAAAGGCCAAAGCCCGCCGTGTAATAGTGAAAGAGCGACAGGCAGAAGAGGAGCGTCGCGGCGACATATCCCGCGTAGCGCCCGAGCGGCCGAAAACGCACTTCAGGATCAAACCGCTCTTCGAGCTCTTTGACCGAGGCGGGATCAATCTCTTTTTCTTCCTGCATCCTAACCTGTCGTCTTTTGGGCCTTCCGGCCTTCCACACTCAGACATCCACAATCAGACAGGCGGCGGAAAACCGCCGCCTGCGTTGCTGAAATCCGGCTTACTTGGAGACGCCGGCTTCGTCGTAGAACTTTTTGGCGCCCGGATGCAGCGGAATGCCCACGCCGTCGAGAGCCGTGTCGAGCGTGATCACCTTGCCCTTGGCATGACCGTTGTCGAGGAGCTTGCGGGTGTTGTCGTTCCACAAAGCCTTGGTGATCTCGTAGATCAGCTCTTCCGGCTGATCGGCGCTCGTCACCAATTGGGCACCCACAGAAAGCGTCTCCACGTCCTCGTCCTGCCCTTCATAGGTGCCGGCTGGGATCGTGTTGGCGGCGAAGAACTCGTAATCGGAGACGACGCTATCGGCCTCGTCGCCGGCGATCGGCACGACCGTGATGTCGGTGTTGGAGGCCAGTTCCACGATGGCACCGGCCGGGAAACCACCGACGAAGAAGAAGGCGTCCATGGCGCCGTCGCGCATACGGTCAGCGGCCTGGTTCGGCTTCAGATAATCCGCCTCGATGTCGTCCTCGCTCAAGCCCCAGGCGCCGAGGATGAGACGTGCATCGACGATGGTGCCGGAGCCCGGCTCGTCCAGAGAGACGCGCTTGCCCTTCAGATCGGCGACCGACTTGATGCCGGAGGATTTGCTGGCGATGAGATGGATGCTCTCGGGATAGAGGTTGGCGATCGCACGCAGCTTCTCGACCTTGCCCTTGCCCTCAAAGACGCCGGTGCCGGTCTGCGCCCAATAGGCGACGTCCGACTGCGAAAAGCCGGATTCGACACCGCCGGAATTAATTGCATTGACGTTCGCAACGGAGCCATTGGAAGCGATCGCCGTCGCCACCAGGCCCGGCACGCCGCAGCTGCCGCCTTCGTCGCAAGGACGCGAGCCCGGAGGGTTGGAGATGGCATTGGCGATGAGACCACCGATCGGGAAATACGTCCCGGACGTGCCGCCGGTGGCGATGCGGAAGAATTTTACGTCCTGCGCAAAGGAGGTCCCGGCAAGCGCCAGGCCGGCAACTGCGATCACCGCCCCGATCAGCTTTCTGGATGGCATGAATGTCATCTTCTGTTCCCATGTTCGTGAACTGGCACGGGAGGCCCGAAGCCTCCCGCATGGGCGGCACCATAGCTGTCGGAACAGGCCGAAGGAAACCAGATTGTGACGGAAATAGCGGCACATCCCCGTAAAGCTTAAGTCGAAAGAGCCTTTCGACAGGTAGACGCTTGCCTCTGTTCTGGCTACTTGCCGGGGAATGGGAAGGAGATCGCGATGAGCACGTTTTCCGCAGCAGCCTGGGCGCGCAATGCCGGGCTCTACGAGACTATCCGCAACATGCCGTTCAACACCGAGCTTGCCGCCGGGACGCTCTCTGAAGAGCGCTTCAAGCATTACATCACCCAGGATGCGCATTACCTGATCGGCTTCGGCAAGGGCCTCGCCATTGCCGCGGCCAAGGCACCCGATCCCGAGCGCATGGTGCAACTCGCCAATTCCGCGCAAGGGGCGATCGTGGTGGAACGGGCGCTGCACGGCACTTTCTTTGCCGATTACGGCATCGCACCTGAGGTCTTCGAAGCGAGCCCTTTGTCGCCCGCCTGCCACCATTACGTGTCGTTCATCACGGCGACCGCCTGGAGCGAGCCCTATGAGGTGCTGCTGGCGGCGCTCCTGCCTTGCTTCTGGATCTATGCCGAGGTCGGCAACGACATCCTTGTCCGCGCCGCGTCGCCCAATCCTTATTCGGCGTGGATCGAAACCTATGCCGGTGAGGAGTTTCAGGACGCCGTCAAGACGATGATCGCCACCACCGACGAGGCCGTGGCCGAGGCGGCGCCTGCCGTTCAGGCCAAGGCGCATGATGCCTTCGACCGGGCGGTGCAGCTTGAATGGATGTTCTGGGATTCCGCCTACCGGCTCGAGACATGGCCGGTGCGCCCCGGCGAATAGGAAGCGGCCTGAACATGACCCGCGGCGTGAGAGCCGCGGGCGCTCAGCCCGGAGGCTTGCGATCGCGGGGTCGGTTCTGGCGACGTGATACGGAATAGAAGAACACGCCGATCGCCACGGCGCCTAAGGGCATCATGCTGAAGAGCAGCATGAATTCGAGGCTGCTCATACGACGAGCCTTCCGAGCACCTTTCGTCCCAGCCAAAACTAAGCCGAAAAACTGCTTCGGTCAGCTCACCGAGAAAAAGAACCGCGTCAAGTGGAAGAAGATCGGCGCGGCGAAGACGAGCGAGTCGATACGATCGAGCACGCCGCCATGACCTTCGATCATCTGTCCCCAATCCTTGACGCCACGGTCGCGCTTGATCGCCGACATGACGAGACCGCCGAAGAAGCCCATGATGGCGATCAACGCCGCCATGGCGAGTGCAACAAGCGGCGTGAACGGCGTCAGCCACCACAGCCCGGCGCCCAGAAGCGTCGCAAGCCCGACGCCGCCAATCAGCCCCTCCCAGGTCTTCGACGGCGACAAATTCGGCGCGACCTTGCGGCGTCCGAATAGCTTGCCGCAGATATATTGCAGCACGTCGCTTGCCTGCACGACGATGATCAGGAAGGCGATCAGAAGCAGGTTGCCGCCCTCAAATCCCGGGATGTCGAGGTTCAAGATCGCCGGCACATGCGACAGGCAGAAGACGCAGATCATCAGCGCCCATTGCACCTGCGCGACACGTTCCATGTACCGCGCGGTGTCGGCGCGAAAGGCAGCGATGATCGGGAGAGCCAGGAACGCATAGACCGGGATCAGAACCGAGTAGATGCCATACTGGTCGGCGAGGACGAGGGCGTATTGCGCCGGCAGAAAGATGAAAAAACTTGCCGCGAGCGCATAATGATCGCCACGTCTGGTCGGCGTCAGCGTCATGAATTCGCGCAATGCCGTAAAGGAGGCGAAGGCGAAAAGAAGGACGACACCCGCCTTGCCGAACAGGAAGGCGATGAGCATCAGCGCGACGAGCACCCACCACGCCTTGATGCGCGCATTGAGATTGTCGATCACCGCGTGCGGCTTTTGCCAGCTGATCGTCCGCTTCAGGATGAACCCGATGAGCGAGGCGACGGCCAGAATGGCAAAGACGCCGGCCACCAGAGTGAGGAGATTGGGCTCAGCCATCTTTGTGGGGCTCTCCGTTGGCCGGCGCGGTCGCCAATAGCGCCGCGCGGGCGCGATCCAGAAACGCCTGCTTCTCCTCTCCCTCACCCAGCTTGACCGGAGCGCCGAAGGTTACGGTGCACAAGAGCGGCACGGGGACGATCTCGCCTTTCGGCAAGACACGGTTCAAATTGTCGATCCAGACCGGGACGCACTCGATCTCGGGACGCTTCTCGGCGAGCCGGAAGATGCCGCTCTTGAACGGCAGGAGGCGCTCGTCGCCGGTGTTGCGCGTCCCTTCTGGAAACAGGATCAGGGAGGCGCCGCCGGACAATGCATCCGCCATCAGGGCGATCGGATCGGGGGTCTCTTCTGTGCGGGTGCGCTCGATCAGGACGGCGCGAAACACCTCTTCAGAGATATAGCGGCGCATCCGCGTCGCACGCCAGTAATCGGCGGCCGCAACAGGGCGTGTCACGCGCCGCAGCGCCGGCGGCAGCACCGACCACAACAGCACAAAGTCGCCATGGCTCACATGGTTGGCGTAATAAATGCGGCGATGGGTGGTGGGATCGCAGCCGCGCCATTCCGCGCGCACACCGGTTGCAACTCGCGCCGCAAGGATCAGCGCCGTCGTGGTGGCATCGACCATGAACCCCGACGCGGCGGGCGGAAAATCGCTCATTCGCCTGCCCTTACCGGCATTTCGGCAAGCGCCGCGCGCACCCGCTTCACGATGGTGACGACGAGCAGGATCGCGACAGCCCACAGAGCGAGCGCGCTCCAATCCGGCAACGGCCCGCCGAAGCCGACCCATGTCCCGATAACGCCGAAAACGAGCGCCCGGTCGCTCTTGCCGAGCGGGCCGTCATATCGGCGGCTGGCCCCCAGCGCCTGCGCCAGGACGCCGGCAAACTCGGTCAGAATGGCGAGAAGCACGACGAAGGCGACGAGCCCCGGGCCAAAGGCCGGCAGGATCGCGAAGGGCGCATAAAGGAACGCGTCGGAGACGACGTCACCGAGCTCGTTGAAAAAGGCGCCGAGCCTGCTCTTCTGCCCATGCTCGCGCGCCAGCATGCCGTCGGCGGCGTTGAAGGCCATCCTCAGCCCGAGCCACAGGGGGATGAGGAGGAAGAGCGGGCGCACTTCGGCCGCCATGACCAGAAGACCGACGAGAACGGAGATGGCGGCGGCAGCAAGCGTCACCTGATTGGCCGTCACGCCTTTTTCGGCGAGGCGGTCGACATATGGGCGCAGGCGAGCCTGGAAGGCCGGCTTGAGATCGTAGAGGGTCATGGGCGGGCCGGGAATCAAAGAAGATCGCGGCCACAATGCCTGCCTCGACACAGTTTGCAAGCCGGCTCACGGCTTCGTCGCCTGTCTCAATCGACCCAGAGAAGAAGAACCACAAAGCTTGCAATCGGCACGAGCATCTGGAGGGGACGCAGACGCGCAAAGAAGAGCGGCGCTTCGCCCCTCCTGGCGCTGAGCGGATCGACGATCGCCAGGCTCACATAGCCGGCCAACAGCAAAAGAAGCGCTCCTGATCCTGGCCCGAGCAGCAGAGACAGAAGCCCGAGCCCGAAGAGCCAGAAAGTCATGGCGAGCTGCGTGATTGTCGGGCCGGCCTCGGTGCGAAAACTGAGGCCTCGGCGCACGCCACCAAGAAAGATTAAAACAACGGCGCCCCATATCGTCGTCAGAGACAGCACGACCTCGGCCGCATCGTCCGGTAGCACGAGGACAGCGAGCGCGCCCACGGCGATCGGCAGCATTGCACCGTAGCCGAGGAAAATGCTGAGACCCGGCGTCCTGGCCGGCTCGCTTATCTCAAGGCTGCGGCCGTCCTTTTCGTAAGTCGGCATAGCCAGGGAACTTCGGAATCCTTTGACGGTTCCCGTTGCAACAGGTTGCGGCAGCCATGTCGACGCTCGCAAGAGGAGAACTCCTCGAGCGATGCCGGCTTCTAGACGCCGAGCTGTTGGAGAAGACCTTCGACCATCGGCCGGTACCCACCGCCGAAGAGGCGCAGATGCACGAGCGCCGGCCAGAGTTGATAGATGGTAAGCCTTTCCTCATAGCCCGGCTCCAGCGCACCATAGGCGTCGTAAAAAGCGCCGCCTGGGCGGCCGAAGAGATTGAGCATGGCGAGATCGACCTCGGAATGGCCGAAATAGCAGGCCGGGTCGATCAGCCCGGAGACCCGATCATCGGACACGACGATGTTTCCGCCCCACATGTCGCCGTGCAGGAGTGCCGCGGCAGGTCGCCCGGGAATTCGGTTCGGAAGATCGGCGACAAGACGTTCGATACGTCGCGCGAGCCTGCCGTCGATATGCGGCACGTTCACGAGGAGGCGCTTGTCGCCCCAGAAGCCGATCCAATCCTCGGCACGATCATTGACGATCGCAACGGGACCGAAGGCATAATCCTCGCTCCAGCCATATTTCCCGTCGCGACGCGCGTGCAATGTCGCAAGCGCGGTGCCGAGATCGGCCCACGCATTTCTGAGACTGCCGCTGTCGGGCAGAACCTCCATGACGAGAACGTGCTCGTCAGCCGCCAGAACCGCCGGCGCCGGGGCGCCACTTTCTGCGATGGCGGCGAGCATCGCCGCTTCTGTGCGGGGGGAAGGACCATTTTTGACAACCGCCTCACGCCCATCCTCCAGCCTAATGTGGGCGAGTTGCGAGATGTCGCCGCCATGCAAAGCGGTTTCCGAAACGAGGATGCCGCCGAGAAGCTCCGCCCCGGCCTCTCCGAGGAGGCTCATACCGGCACCTTGAGATGCTGAACCAAGCCGCGAGCCCCGGCGCTCACATCCGACCACGTGGTCTCGAAGCCCTCATCCCCTCCGAAATAAGGATCGGCCACGGGCTCGCCCTCACGGCCTTTCACATGGTCGAGGAGCAGGCTCAGCCTCGCCGTCGCGTCGGGGGGCGCAAGCCGTTCAAGCGCGGCCAGATTTTCGCGGTCGAGCGCCACGATGTGGGTGAAGCGGTAGAAATCCTGCCGGGTGACGGTGCGCGCGCGGCAGGCCGTGACATCGACACCGTGGCGGCGCGCCACCGCCTGCGCCCGCGGATCGGGCGCTTCGCCGACATGCCAGTCGCCCATGCCAGCGGAATCGATGTCGACCTCCATCCCCTGCGCTGCCGCTTCTTCACGGAAGGCGGCTTCTGCCAAGGGCGACCGGCAGATATTACCGAGACAGACGAAAAGAACGGACGGGCGTTCGTCCGCTTGCATTTGCATGTGAGATCTGCGGCTCAATTTGGTCGCGTCCCATCGGCGCTTTTCGCACTCTGCATCGCACAACTCGCTTACGGCGTGGTCCCGCCCCGAAAAACAACATAGGTAAAATTGAGCGGCCGGCGCCACAGATATGAGTTTTTTGCCGACAGTATGTCGGTTGACGCTCTTGAATTGAAACAGTTTGCCGCGACACCCGGCGCATCGGGCTGCGGTGAATGACGCAGCTTCGCGCGGCCTCATTGGCTTAACGGCAAATCCTTGATATGGAGCCGGCAACGGCCACGGCACCATGTCGCCGCTTTCGGAGCCGCCGCGCATATCCGCGCGGCCCGCATTCCGCCCAATTAGGATACCCAATGCCCTTGATCACGACGAGCGCGCCGCTCGCCGCCGCGCTTGCAAGCCGTGGCTATACAGACCTTACCGACGTTCAAACGGCCGTCCTGCAACCTGAAGCAGCCGAGCGCGACCTGCTCGTTTCGGCGCAGACCGGATCCGGTAAGACCGTCGCCTATGGACTCGCCCTCGCCCCCACTCTCCTCGGCGAAGAAGAAAGACTGCCCGACGCGGGTGAGCCTATGGCTCTGATCGTGGCACCGACACGCGAACTCGCCATGCAGGTGACGAACGAGCTCACCTGGCTCTTTGCGGAAACCGGCGCCCGTCTCGTGACACTGGTCGGCGGCATGGATCCGCGCGCCGAGCGGCGCCGGCTCGATCAGGGCGTCCACATCGTCGTCGGAACCCCGGGACGGCTGCGAGATCACCTCACGCGAGGCGCGCTGCAGATCGGCAATCTGAAAGCCCTCGTCATCGACGAGGCCGACGAGATGCTCAATCTCGGCTTTCGCGAGGATCTGGAATTCCTGCTGCAGGCCACACCGGCGTCCCGGCGCACGCTCCTGTTCTCGGCAACCCTGCCGCAGACCATCATGCAGCTGACGAAGCGCTACCAGAAGGACGCGCTCCGCATCGAGGTGGCGCGCGGCGAGGCGGGACATGCCGACATCGAGTATCGCGCCGTCCGGATTGCGCCGAACGAGACCGAGCATGCGATCGTCAACATTCTGCGCCGCGCCGAAGCGCCGAATGCCATCGTCTTCTGCAACACCCGCGAAAGTGTGCGCCACCTTTCCTCAGGCCTGATCGAGCGCGGCTTCGCGGCCGTCACTTTGTCCGGAGAACTCAGTCAGGCGGAGCGCAACCAGGCCATGCAGGCGCTGCGCGATGGCCGGGCGCGCGTATGCGTCGCAACCGATGTCGCGGCGCGAGGGCTCGACCTGCCAAGCCTCGATCTCGTCATCCATGCGGATTTGCCGAGCGACGCGGAAACCCTGCAGCACCGCTCAGGACGGACCGGCCGGGCCGGCCGCAAAGGTGTCTCGGTCCTGCTGGTACCAATCTCGCGACGCCGCAAGGCGGAACGACTTCTGGCCGAAGCGCGCATCGATGCGGCCTGGTGCGCGGCTCCCTCGGCCGATGAAATCCGCGTGGCCGACGAAGAGCGCCTGCTCGCCGATCCGGCATTCAAGGAGGAGCCGAGCGAGGAGGATGCAGCAACCGCCGCCCGGCTACTCGCCGCGTACTCGCCGGAGGTTCTCGCTGCAATGCTGGTGCGCCGGTGGCGCTCAGAACTGCCCGCGCCGGAAGACGTCTTCGACCCGAATTTCGGGCGCGATCCGGCAGCCGCAAGGCCCGGCCGCGACCGCGACGACAGGGGTTCGTCCAAACACGCGCGCGGAGGCCCCTATCTGTGGTTCCGCATGGATGTCGGACGGCGCAACAATGCCGACCCGAAATGGCTGCTGCCCCTCCTGTGCCGGCGCGGACAGATCACACGGCAAGAGATCGGGGCCATCAAGATCTTCGACCGGGAGACCAAGTTCGAGATCGCCGAGAGCGTCGCCGGGCGTTTTCTAGAGACCGCGGCCCACAGCGAGGGCGACGACATCACCATCTCGCAATCCGATGCGCCTGGCAGCCGCGGCGGGCCGGGAGGCCGTGGCAAGCCGATGGGCCGAAACGGTCCCAACGACGACCGCAAGGCTTTCAAACCGAAGCGCAAAGGCTTCAAAGAAGCCGGCAGCCAACCCCAGGGCAGACCGACCAAGCGCCCAAAAGCGAAGAAAACCAAGAGCTGATCCGCCAGCGAAGCCGTCTATCGGGGCGAAGAGCGGGAGGAAGGCTCGGACGCGGAGAACGAGGGAGAAGAGGCACAGCTTGAGTCATTAAGGGACGGAGCCCGGCAATTAAGCTGGACAGCGCGCCCGTCATGGGATCTGGGGGGCATCCGACAAAGTGGCCCGGCGGATATCCGCCAGCATCGCGGTCAGTTGGCCCCTCTCCTCTACCGTCAGGCACTGCAGCATGCTCTCCGTGACGGCCTCGGCGACCGGCCGTGCTGCGCCGAGCCGGTCGCGGCCGGCTTCCGTCAGTTGCACGACGCGCCGGCGCGTATCTGCCGGATCAATCTGGCGCGCGATCAGCCCTCTTTGCTCCATGCGCCCGAGCATTTCCGTAAGCGTCGCCTTGGTCGTTGCACTTGCCGCCCCCAGTGCGGCCTGATCCATCTCGCCGGCGATGTCGAGCGCTTCCAGCACCGCATATTGCGGCTTGGTGAGATCCGGCACTTTTGCGGCCCAGCGTGAGCTGTGCTCCTGAAGGACGACACGCATGACGTGAAAAACCGTGTTGTCGAACATCACTCCTCCTTGAGGTTCGTATACGAACGATATAAGACCCGTATTGTTCGTACACGAATTATCGAGGTCCGCAGCGTGCGGCTTATCGTTGGAATATCAGGCGCCACTGGCGCGCCGATCGCCGTCGCGCTTCTGAAGGCGCTTGCAGCCATGCCGGATGTGGAGACGCATCTCGTCATGTCGCGTTGGGCGCGAGCGACCATTGAACTTGAAACCCCTCATACGGTGCGCGAAGTCGGCGATCTGGCCGATGTCGTCTATAACGCCGGCGACCAATCCGCAAAAATCAGTTCCGGGTCGTTCCGCACCGACGGGATGATCGTCGTGCCGTGCAGCATGAAGACGCTCGCCGGCATACGTTCCGGCTATGCTGACGGGCTTTTGGGCCGCGCCGCCGATGTGACGTTGAAGGAGCATCGCAGGCTCGTTTTGGTGCCGCGCGAGACGCCGCTCAGTGCCATCCATCTTCAAAACATGGCGGCCCTTGCCGAGCTGGGCGTGCGCATCGTGCCGCCGATGCCGGCCTTCTACAATCATCCCGCGACGGTCGACGACATCGTGGACCATATCGTCGCGCGTATCCTCGACCAGTTCGACCTTTCACATCCCCGCGCGCGCCGCTGGGCCGGTCTGCCCGCCGCGTGCCTTCCCACCTCAGACGATCAAGATCCGGCGCCGCGCGGGCCCGCCGGATAAGGAGACCCGCATGCCATTTGACGACCTCAGATCATTTCTTGCCGCCCTTGAGGAGAACGGCCAGCTTTTGCGCATCACCGACGAGGTTCAGGCGGAGCCGGATCTTGCTGCCGCGGCGAATGCGGCGGGGCGTATCGGCGATCAGGCGCCGGGGCTTTATTTCGACAGGATCGCCGGCTTCACGAATGCGCGTGTCGCGCTCAACACGCTCGGCTCCTGGCCGAACCATGCGATCGCCATGGGGATGGACCCGCAGACTTCGACCAAGGACCAGGTGGCGGAATTCATCCGCCGCTGGGACGCCTTTCCGGTCGCCGTGGAGCGCCGCGAAGACGCGCCGTGGCACGAGAACTCCGTCGAGGGCGAGGAGATCAATCTTTTTGAGATACTGCCGCTCTTTCGCCTCAACGACGGCGATGGGGGCTTTTATCTCGACAAGGCGGCCGTCGTCTCACGCGATCCGCTCGATCCCGACCATTTCGGCAAGCAGAATGTCGGCGTCTACCGCATGCAGGTCAAAGGCAAGCGGCGGCTCGCCATCCAGCCGGTGCCGGTCCACGACATCGCCATTCATCTGCATGCCGCAGAGGAGCGCGGCGAGGACCTTCCGATCGCAATCACGCTTGGCAACGATCCGATCATCACGCTGATGGCCTCAACGCCGCTGCGCTACGACCAGTCGGAATATGAGATGGCAGGCGCCCTGCGCGGCTCCGCCTATCCGATCGCGACCGCGCCCCTCACCGGCTTCGACGTGCCCTGGGGATCGGAGGTCGTGATCGAAGGCGTCATCGAAGGCCGCAAGCGCGAACTGGAAGGCCCCTTCGGCGAGTTCACCGGCCATTATTCTGGCGGGCACAGCATGCCGGTCATCCGCATCGACAAGGTCTCCTATCGCACCAACCCGATCTTTGAATCGCTTTATCTCGGCATGCCGTGGACGGAGGTCGATTACCTGATCGGGCCGGCGACCTGCGTGCCGCTCTACAAGCAGCTGAAGGCGGAGTTTCCTGAGGTGCAGGCGGTGAACGCCATGTACACGCACGGGCTTTTGGCGATCATCTCGACCAAGAAGCGCTATGGTGGTTTCGCCAAGGCCGTTGGCGTGCGGGCGATGACCACGCCGCATGGGCTCGGCTATCTGAAGATGATCATCATGGTCGACGAGGATGTCGATCCCTTCAACCTGCCGCAGGTGATGTGGGCGCTGTCGACCAAGGTCAATGCGGCCGGGGATCTGGTGCAGCTTCAAAACATGTCGGTGGTGGCGCTCGACCCGAGCTCATCGCCCTCTGGCATCACGGACAAGCTCGTCATCGATGCGACGACGCCCGTCACCCCTGACGATCGCGGCCATTTCAGTCAGTCGGCCCGCGACCTGCCGGAAACCGCGGAATGGGTCGGCCGGCTGACCAGACTGATCGCCGAAAACCGCTGAACTGATGCCTGAAAAGGACCTGACCATGATCTGCCCCCGTTGTGGCGACGACCATATCGTCGAACTCGCACATAGCCCCGTTGCCGGCATCTGGACCGTGTTTCAATGCGCGGAATGTCTCTTCACATGGCGCTCCACCGAGCCGCCGCGGCGCTCGGACAGAGAGCATTATCCGGACGCATTTCGCATGGATGCACGCGACATCACGGACGCCGCGGCCATTCCTCCGGTGCCGCCGCTCCTAACCGGTTCTTGAGCGAGCGGCTCTGTCTGCGGAAGCCGATGTCGCGGCGGCTTGACGGGTGCGCTTGCGTCCGGGGCGGCGTGCATCTGCGAGCCCTGCGAGCGGGTGAAAATCGGCGGCAGCCTTCTGGCGACGCTTCTTCTCCAGCGACTTCTGCCGCTGGTCGATGCTCCCATGAAGCGACGCCCAAAGCGGGGAACGAACCAGCCGCCGGAGGCCTCAACCTGAGCCTTGAAGATCTCGCACCGACATCCTTCTGCTCCACAGATCTCGGCAGCGTCACGCTGATCCGGCGCCTCGATGCGATGTCGGGTCCGCTCGCGGCGCGTTCTGCCGAGAACGTCGTCGGCACCGCCTGCGCCTTCTCCGCCCCGTTCCGGCACACCGAGGCGCTGCGGGAGCTCGGTCTCAAATCCGGTGAGGCTGCGACCTACATCCTTGTCGGGCGCAACGGGTCTGAGACGCTCGCCTATGTCGGCGAGACCGTCGATGTCATGAAGCGCCTGAGCTCCCACCGGCGCGACAAGGACAAGGCCTTTGCCGAGATGGTCTTCGTCGTCACCAGCCGGAGCGGCCTGAACTCGAAAGATCTGGCCCGCCGCCGGCAGGCCAAATATGCCGCCCTCATTGCCGCCTCCGGCCGGGCAAAGCTGGTCGGTGCACCGCCGGAAGCGGCCGGGCTTCCGCCCGTCTTTGTCGCCATTGCCGACCCGCTGGCGGACCAGGAGGCGCTTGGCCCGGCGGCTCCGTCCGCATCGTCCGGCTGCTTAATGGCCCCTACATTTTTTATGGCGAACGTCGGCTTTCAAGTAACGGATTTGACTATCGGAACGACCGAGATGGGCGCATAGCCGCCGTTCAGAGGTTGCCGCGCTAGCTCCTGTGAGCGTTCCTGTAAAATACCCGCCGGTCGAGATGGTGTTGCCCTTGTTGAGGAGCATGTTGTCGGTGAGGCGGGTGTCGGGGCGGCCTTCCATGAAGACGTTGGGCGACCAGGAAAGCCAGGTCGCCGGTGAAGGTTGACGCCCGACTTCACGCCGCCGCCGGTGCCCGGCTCGTGGCCGATCGATTTGTAGAACTCCGACCCCTTGATGCCGTTCATCGCCCCGCCATGGGAGAATACGGTTCTCGTGCCCTTGGCGAGATCCCTGGCAAAAGCGACATTGGTGAAGGGAAGCGCTTGTCCGGCGCCTTGCACACGTCCGGCAGGGTCGAACGCACCCAGCCATCCGAATGCTTGTGGCTCAGCGTCAGCCCGTTCACGGCCGACTGCGGATCAATCGAAGCGCCGAATCCACTTCCGAGTTTCTTCAAGCGAGTCGAAAGGCTCTCCAAGAACAAAGAGACCGCGCGGGTAGTCCTCGAAGCGAATGGGCGCAAGCGCTTGCGATACGCGCCGATAGTCGTCGAGCACAAGCCCACGATTGATATCGCCGAGTTGAGGCTCGGGGCCGGCCTGAACGACGATGCCACCGTCATAGTCGTGGATCGGGCAACTCGGCCCAAGCACTTCGGCAAGCCTTTCTTCGCCTCCCAAGAGCCGCGCGAGGACGATGCGGTCGAACCCCTTCATGCCGGCCCTGAAGCGCAATTCCACCACGCGCCGCCATCCATGAAGAACGAGACGCGACGGTCGCCCGCAATGATCTCGTCAGTCGATCCGCGGGCGATCGTATCCGTCAGCTTGCGCTTGGCGCTGTCCAGCGTCTCGGTTGCCGGGTCGAGCCCATGCGGCATCGGCGCCGTCGCGTCGCCCTCCGCCCGCTCCAGAACCAGCGCATCGTGCCAGTCGCTCTCCTGCGCCGCGGTGCGGCCTATCGTCAGGACGAAACCCGTCGAGCGGTCGGTGACATGGCGAGCCTGCGGCGCGAGCGAGGCGGCGGGGAACGGCAGGCCGAGCCGCTGAAACAGGTCCGCCAGCCAGGCCCCCATGCCGGTGCCGTTGATCCGCTCGTAAAGCTCCTCACCGAGATTCATCGTCGCCGCTCCGGTCATGGCTGGTTGCCCGGATAGTCGACCCGGTCCCAGCGCTTGCCGTCGAAGCGCACGATCTCCTTGTGGCCGACCGCCAGCAGCATCTCGTCCGTCGCACTCAGCCAGGTAAGGCCGCCGATCTCCGGGTCGAGGCCGGTTTCCACCTGCTTCACGCGCCGCCCGTCGAGCACGAAAAGGCCGCCGGGAAGGCCATCCGCCGACCCGCCTGCCAGATAGAGCCTACCGCCGAACACCGCCATGCGCCGAAAAATCTGACCCTGACCGTTGGTCGCCGCCGGGCGAAAGCTGTGACGATGGTTGCCGACGAAGAGCTCACCTTCCTCGCCGCAGACGACGATCCTCTCCGCGTCGAGCACGGCGATATCGAGCAGGCGATTGTCCGTCAGCTGCGGCAGACGCCGGAAGCCCGCCTCGTCGGTGCGCACCGCCAACAGCCCGTCCTTGCCGCAGATATAGATCTCCTCCGCGCTCGGACCGTTGATCCCGTAGATCAGGTCGTCACGATAGACTTCGACCAGCCGCTCGGTGTGCCGCGTCATAATATCAGGATGCTCAAGGAGATAGGTAATTTTAGATTTTCCGCTTTGCCGAAGATCGGACGGAAAAAACTCCTTGTCCCAGTCCGGATCGATCTCCGGCCGGAAGAAGGCCCGGTCGAGTGGCGGCCAGGCACCGCCCGCCCGGCGATAGTTCTGGCCGCCTTCGCCGACGGCGTAGAGATCGCCGTCGATTTGCCGCAGGGCGGTCATACGCCCGAGTCGCAACCCCTCCTGCCACGCAAAAGCGGGGTCGACCATTCGCTCCTCGGCAAACTCCGCGTCCGGCGAGGCGACGACGCCCGGCTCGCCCAGAACCGTCAGGATGCGCGCGCCGACCTCGTCCCAGCGGAACAACGTCATGTCGCCGGAGGCGAAGGGATAGTCGTTGTAGGCCCAGTCGTAGCCACCGCGCTGCCTGCCCTTGGCATATTGCAGAACGCGGGAGAAGGGCGCGAAGGGATCGGCGTCGTCCCGGCTGCCACGGACGTAGAAGACGTCCCAGGACACGGCCTGGCACGAGGTGAAGGTCAGTTGCATCGCGCTCAAAACTCCCCTTAGTGCCGCGTCATGCTGGTGCCTTCGATCAACCCGACAAGTGCTTCCCCGAGCTTCGGCCAAACCGCTGGTTCAAATGTTGTCGGGGTGCGGTCCGAAGGCTTGGCCGCGCCAGTCGACCGGGGCGCCGAGGCGCGCGAGGAGGATGCGGTCGAAGCCCTTCATGCCGGCCGCAGCTTCCGGATTGGTTGCAGCCAGACCAAGCGCACGTCGGATCACGGTCCACCAGCGGCTCGGCGGTGACGGTTTCTCCGGCGATCGAGACGTTTGTTCCGGCGTCTCCGGTGGCGGAGACGAGGTGCCGGTTCCCGGCTGGGTGTATCTGCCGGTCTTGTCCAGAAAGGCATATTGCTCGCCGGCAACGCCTCGTCGTGCAGGATGCTCCGCGCCTCGATATCCGCCGGGTCCAGCTTCAGATCTTGCGGAAAATCCATCGTCAGTCAAAGCGCCGGATCCATTTCAGCGTTTCCACCAGCCGGGCCTCCCGTCCGGTGTTGAGATGCTGCGGCAGCTTGATGACACTGAATTGGTAGCCCTCGAAGCGGATCGGCTTGATGATCCGGGCGGCCGTGCGATAGCCTTCGGGGATGCCGCCGGTCGCCAGATCGCCCAGAGCCGGCAATTGGCTCGCCCGGATCAGCACGCCGCCATCATAGACCGACAGCGTCATCTCCTCCGTCAACTGCGCCTTGACCGCCGCCGCTCCGCCCAACGCCGCGACGTTTTCGTCGCCGAGCGCCGTCAGCCAGTTCGACGAGCGCGGCTGCCGATATCCCCCGTGACGGACCTCGCTCCAGTAGTCGCCCATGGCATCGTATTCCAGCGCGGGATAGTGCATCAGCCAGGGGTAGTAGTAGGCGTCCTCCATGGTCTCCGAGCCCGGCACCGATAGGGCGCCCAGTCCTGCCGAACCGTGGATCGCGCCCAGCCGCTCGCTCCAGCTGCGAACGAGTTCCACGAAACGGTCGGGATCGTCGAACACGAAGCTTGGCGGAAAGTGCGCCTTCAAGCCGGATAGCGGCCTGTTCTTGTCATTGCGGGAGAAGCCAAAAGTGGAAATGCGCCACAGCGAGGGATCGTCGCTCTCCTCTGGGTTATCCTCAATCATGCTGAAGTAAAAATCTTCTTCCGATCCAATACTATCCATTTTCCGATAAGGTTCCGGCAGCCCGTCCCTGCTCCAGCGGCGATAGCCTCGCTTTTGTAACGTTTGGAAATGGGTAACATTCTCGGCAAAGAAGCCGAGATAGTCCGACAGGCAATCAAGCAGGCCCTTGCGCTTGTCCTGGCGCCAGCCTTCCAGGAAGTAGAGCGACATCAGCACCCCGACCCGCGAGCGGATCTTGTGGATCGACTCGTCGCGCAGGATGCCCCGCGCCTCGATGTCAGCCGGGTCCAGCTTCAGATCTTGCGGAAAATCCATCGTCGTCTCCAAGACATAGTCATTCAACATTTGTCCGGCTTTGCCTTGCAGCGGCCGTCGCTGCCTTCGACACAGTCCTTTTCGACGTCGAGCTTGATGACGTCTTCATCAGGATCGAGACCCTGGTCCCTTGCGATGTCTCGGTAGGCGCCTCTTTCCTGCATTGGAGTATCCTTATCTCCCTTGAACTTCAGTTCGAGGATCTTCCAGAGTTGGCCGTTCTTCCACCAGGAGACGTCCGGTCGTGGCGCACCGGTGATCGGCACCTGCGAGGACGGCATGCCGGCGTCGGTGCCGCTTTCGACCGGTTGGTACGTCCCATCGCTTCCCTTACGATAGCTCACCTCCGGGCGCGGGCCGTCCGCCGTCGGGCTGGTCGGGCGACGGGGCGTGCCATCCGCGAATTTGCGTCCCTCCTTATCGTAATATTTCTGCCTCAGCTTCTTGGAAACGCAGTCGGTGAGCGTGCGTTCGCCTTGCCTATCTCGCTTGCACTGGCAAGCGAGCTCGCACAATTCGTCGCATTCCGATTTCGCGCCTCGGACGGAGACGTTGTTATCCGTGCGGCCGACGGGCTCGGCAGGGCGGTCAAGTCGTAGCTCAAGCTCGAGGGGTCGTCGCAGGAAGAGTGTCCGCGTCCTCGGCGGAAGCCCCACCTGAGCCCGCTCGGCATCCTCCACAATGGCATCAGCGCGCGAGATGCCGATAAAGCCGACGCCGCCGGCCAAGGCACCGGTTGCGGCCCCGGCACCAACACCGGCCGCAGCTTCCGGATTGGTTGCAGCCAGACCAAGCGCACGTCGGATCACGGTCCACCAGCGGCTCGGCGGTGACGGTTTCTCCGGCGATCGAGACGTTTGTTCCGGCGTCTCCGGTGGCGGAGACGAGGTGCCGGTTCCCGGCTGGGTGTATCTGCCGGTCTTGTCCAGAAAGGCATATTGCTTGCCGGCAACTTAGCCGAACGGGGCGGCGTCGCTCATCACAACGCCCTGCGCCGTCTCGCCGTCGCTCGACTCGGCGTGCTGCGAGGACTTCTCCTCCTCGTCCGGCTGCTCTTTCAGCGGCGGGGTGGGGTCGTCGGGATAGTCGGGGTGCGGCCAGACCAGACAGCCGATGGTGTTCTTGTTGTTCATCCACCATTCGTCGCCGTCGCGCGTCGCCCACTGCCCCTCGACGCGCACCGTCCTGGAATGCTCCTTGCGATGGCATACGGAGGTGACGGTGTTGGACTTGACACCGAGGCCGGTGCCCGGCTCGTCGCCGGTGCAACAGGTGATGATCGAATCCTGCTTGTGAGCGCGCTGGCCGGTGAAGCGCACGCTCGTCGCCGTGTTGGCGTCGTCCGACTGGAAGGCGACGATGGTGTAGGGCACCGGCGCCACCGGCGAGCGGCAGACGTCGGGATATTTCGAGATGACCAGCCCTTCGGACGTGTCGCGGCTGCCCCTGCGCGGCGGATAGCTCATCAGGCGACCTCGTCGATGCCGTGGAGCGCGGCCCTTGGGATGGAGGAGAGCGCCGGGTCGCCGGGATTTTCCAGCCTGACGTCGATCCGCAGGAAGGAAGGGCAGATCGGCAGCCAGCCGCGCCAGGTGAGAGAAACCGACAGCGGCTCAGCCCGCAGGTCGAGATGCAGCCCGTCGAGGTTTAGGCGCTGCGTCACCTGCCGCTCGTCGCTCCAGACATAGCGCGCCACCGGCTGCACCCGCGGCAGGAAGAAGTGCCGCTTGGCACCGCCCGGCGTCAGCCGGGCGAACTGCACCGCCTCATCGCCGGCAAGATAGCCGGGCAGGACGAGATCCGGATGGGCGCATTGGTAGAAGCGGTAGTCGAAATCTTCCGGCAGGCGTGGATGGCGCTCCGCCTGCCAGGCCTCGTCATAGGTTCCGGCATAATGCTGCCGGAGACGCCAGAACGGCGGGATGGGTCCGAAGCCAGCCGGAGCATGCGTTGCAAAGGGATCGTCGTATTTCGCGTCGGGACGGTCGACTGCCGGGAGCACGAACGCTTCCGCCGCCTCGGCGCCGTCTTCCGGGCTTGGCGGCACGCGGCCCAGTGGATTGCTCGACGGCGGATCGCCGCCCGGCCCCGCCTTATCTCCCCAGGTCTCGCGATAGTCGAGATCGACCTAAGCAACCGGATCCGGCTCGCCGAGGCTCCAGCGGCGCTTGACGCGCCGCCAATGCCGCGGCCCGCTGACGCGCAAGACGAGATCGCGATTTCCCACCCGCAACCCGCAGGACCACGCCGGCGCAGTTTCCTGGCCGGGCGGCGGATAGGCACGGGCGAGAACCGTGACGTCCGTCGCCAGTTTGAACGGCACAAGGTCGGCGGCGCGCATCAGCGGCGAGGCGTGCGGGTTGCCCGCATATTCGTCCGTCAGCACGATCGCCTGCTCCGGCTTCAAGGCCAGCGTCGCATCCTCCCGGATCTCGTAGTCCGCCCTCAATGCCACCACCGCCATGGGCTCGCCGTCACGGTGAACCTGCTCGTAGCCGATAGCGGCGAAGGGGCTGTCGTTGCGGCCGAGCATCAGGGTCTCAATTCAAGTCGATCAACTCGCCGTTGATCTGCACATGGCCGGAGGCATCGAAATAGAATTTGGTTCCGACGATCGTGACGTTGCCCTCCTTGTCCATCATCAGCTTCGATTGTCCGCACTTGATGATGAATTCTTCCCCGACATTGAGGGTCATCGTGTGCCCGACCGAGGTGTTCTTGTAGAGGCCGATCTGTTCGGTGCGCGCGATGCCGATCGTATCGGACCGGAACTTTTCGATCACCGTATTGACGATGCCCGTCAGCGGCATCAACTTGCCGAGAAGCCCACCCAGGAACGAGCCCGTCGCCATCTGCTGGGCGCCACCTTCGGCAAGGAAACCGCCAGCGCCCGTTACGGCCGAATTAGCACTCAGCGATGCCGCTTCTGCGGCCGCGCCGACGGCGCTGACGGATTGCGTGAAAGTCTGCAGCAGTTCGTCGTCGATCGCTGCCGATCCATTGGCGGAATCCAGCCCGCCGGCGGCGACAATGCCACCGAGCGTCGCCAGGAGAGGCGCGCCCCTTCCCCCGCCCACGGACAGATTCATGGAGCCGCCGATCTTTTCCTGGTGATTGCCCCCGACATCAATCGACTTGTTCTGTCCGATGCTCTCGACCTCGTGGGCGTCGACGCGTTTCACCCGATTGTTCAAGACTTTCGTGGTCTGATCCTTCTGGGCGTGGAAGAACATGTTCTCCGCACCGGTGGCATCTTCGAAGGAGATCTCGTTGAACTCGCTCGGCGTTCCAGACTTGTAGGTATTCGTCCGAAGCACGCTCTTGGTCCTGTGCCCGGGCAGATCATAGGGCACGGCCTGCTGTGAGTTTGGCACGAGCCCCGTAATCAGCGGACGGTCGGGGTCGCCGTCGATGTAGGAGACCATCGCCTCCATGCCGA